>JAITQC010000015.1 GCA_031289115.1 Planctomycetota bacterium | reverse complement strand
AAAATCTATATTGCTCACACCCTGAAACGAGACGGAGCCTATAGCGTATATCGCCCCGCCTTGTCCGGCTAAAGCGGTACTGGCCGATCCAGCAGTACCCTTGATAGCTGTGTTGTTAGAAAATAAAACATCCAGGGAACCGGTAAAATCTAGATCACGGCCATCCGAGTAAATTGCGCCGCCATGGGAAGTGAGGCCATTCACTTCGCTGAGAGTGATGATCAAATCTTTCAAATACATGTGTAACGGAGTTGTGCCAGTAATGCTAAAAATCCCGCCTAAGTCACCCACCCCCGATGTATTCCTCAGGGTACGCGTTGTGCCGTCAGAGGCGATACCTATGTTGGTCAACGCGTCGGTAATACTTTGCGACTGCAGACTGTTGTCGATAGCATCATGAAGAATCAGATTGTCACCGTCAACCACTGCTGAAGCAATGAAAGCGTCGTTCAAGGTAGTATAAGTTTCACCAGTACCGATATCTACGTCTGCCGATTTGGCGACAGTTGTGACAAAGACAACCATCAGCGCCACACCTAGTATCCGGGTTAGATATGAAGGTCTCGGTAAGAAGGCAATCATAATTTTCCTGTCATTAAATCCTCGATCATGTATCCGACATTCGAGCCTTCGTTCAGGTCGAGGAGAATATCAACACTCTAATTACGAAAGCAAACCAATCCATTTCAGGTTAACTTTATCCTTGACGTTAAACTTCAGAAATTTCGCTAAATTTAAGTAACTTCCGATAACATTTGTCGCTAAATTTGTTTGGTTATCGGATGATATTCACGTTATATTCCAACCGAACACACAAGTTTTAGCATATTTAACATACTATATTTATAGACTTTATATGATATTGAGTATAACTCATGTTTTTATTTTTCTTGTTTTTATCCCACAAGTTTTAACGAAGCAATAAAACCACAATCCAAGTGAGTGGGATAGAGACGCAAACATCAAGCCTTGGATCTCAAACAAATCCGGATAAAAACCTTCCGGATCGAGGCGCATGATGTTGGTATTAAGCGGAGCAAGGCGAGACAGTTTATCGAGTCAGGTCACCGTATCCTTTTAACCATGATGTTCCGGGTCCGCGAGCATTCGCATTCCGACCTTGGTGAAAGACTCCTTTTGGAGCAATTCTCCAAACCCCTGGCTGACGTGGCCAAGACCGAGAGTTCACCCCGTAAAGACGGTAAGAAGATGACCCTGAGTCTGGCTCCTCTTCCTAACCTGAAACAGATACTCACACCGCCCGTACCCGCGAGGAGGAACGGCTAAAAGCGGAAGAGTTACGACTGGCGGCCGAAATTGCGGCGGAGAAGGAGCTTGAGAAAATCACCCGCATTTCCGCCGCGGTCCGGACTCTTGGCTTGTCCTACAGCCGTTTTGGCGAGGGTCTAAGTAAAGCCAATATCGAACTCGACCGTAAAACCCTGTCGGAAATCCCCATCCACGCCCCCGTCGCTTTTGCCCTGGTGGTTAGCCAAGCCCGGACAGCTCTCGGGAAATAACTCAGCACCAAGGACAACCCCAATAAAAATGCGGAAGGCAAGATGCCTTCCGCATTTGTGTTGCTATTGTTTTTTATCGGGTGGAACTGGTTTTATTCCCCGTCGCCGGAATCGACCAATTCAAGAAAAGGTTTGCCATCCAGTTCGATACGCAGGAGTCCGGTCACCGGAACTTTGTCCGACATAAGAGACTTGGAGGTGCCTAACCCCTCGATCTGGGAGGAGAGAACCACCACATCTATCTCCGCCCCCCGGAAATCAGCCTTGCCCCAGCTAAGCGTGGTGCCACTGGCGACCAGGTCCATGTTTTCCGTTTCCTTCAGGATGTCAGCTAGGGAAAAAGTGACGTCCTGCTGGTCAACTCGTATACCGTCAACCAGTGATTCCCGACGCAGGGTAATCATACTGTCATTCCCATCGCCACCGGCGGGGCGGATATTTACCACTTTTTCCCGCCTTTCCCCACCATCGGACATTTTATAGGTGACCCACTCCCCCACTTTAGCCTTGGGCAGGCGTAGAGGTATGGCTATGGCCGGTTCCTCGCCACCCCAGACCACCGTCGCCAGGAAAAATACCGCCATAACCAGGCTTAATTTACGCATGTGTCTCCTTAGTCTTCCGCCTCGAAATTCTTAGAAAGCAAAGTCCGCATCCCAGGCCTACAGTGTATAAACCCCCATTGGCGCGACTGAGGAAGGCGTTAGCGTAATGCGCCAGCGTCAACGCCAGAAGGAAAAGTACCGCTATGACCAAGTCCACTTTACCCATGATTGTCCCTAATCTCAAGCATGTTTCATTCTTAAAAAGAAAAACCATAGCCTAGGCCGATAGTGCTAAAACCGCGGTCGGCGTGACTGATGAAGGATTCGTCGTAATGCGCCGCCTCCACTTCCAGGCGATGGCGGCCAATCTTGCCAAAAGCAACGCCTACCGCCAGGCGCGAGCGAAACTGCAAGGCCCGACCGAGGTGTTTACCGCCAAAACTGTTCTTACTGACTAGAGTTGGCCCGAAGGTTCCTTCGATAAAAGGTCGCCAGCCGTAACCCCCCCAGGAAAAAGTCAAACCCCCACCCAGGCCAGCGCCGTTCAGACTTTCATTCGAGCGGTCCCAGACAAAGGCGCCTGCCTCAACCAACGGGGACAATGACCACCCTGTGCCACTGAAGAGCGGGCAGAAATTTTTGCCAAGGTAAAGGGAAAAAACCCAGGATTTCTCCTCGCCCCGCCCCAGTTGGGGTCTAATAAAGAACGCTCCCGTAGTGGAAGTTTCCTCCACCGTTACCGTCCGGACGCTGGGGGCGGCTTTATTCTCACCAGGCGTGGCTAGGAACTTACTCTCTATCACCCGGGGAGTGTTTTCCCCTGCCCCGCTTTCCACCCCGGCGTTTGCCGCTAAAGGCGTATCGCTGACCCCAGTCGGCGAAGCCAGTTCAATCGCCGGATTGGCAGGGTCAATTCCTATACTCACTGCCGGCAAATTATCCGCTTGGCCCTGGCCCGGTTCAACCCCTACCTCTGCCGCCGGTAGCCAACCCAGGGAAAAGCAGGCCACTAACCCGAGTACACCGCGCCACCACATAGCATCCTCCCCTTCCTCTCCCAGCGGGATTTAGAAGATTACCCGTAGTCCCAAATCACCCCGCATCGCCCGGGTCTTCCTGGCCATCTGGAAGGTGTAACCCGCGTTAAGTGTTATGTTTTGGTTAATTGAATAGTCAAGGAGCACCGAGGCGCCGACATGGTCACGCGCCACCGGGTCGGACGAGTTGACAAAGTCGCGTTGGCCAATGGGAGCGCCAAGTAACTGTCCAGCCGCCATTCCCTGCCGATCGCCAAAATAGCCGGCGTAATAACCCTGGAGAGAAATGAGGGTGGATTCGCTATAGTTGAGGTCATAACCTAACCCCAGCCACAAGCGATGCAGATCAAGGTTTTGCCTACCCATAGCCAGGGCCATCGGACCTTGGCTAACGGCTTCGTTCCAACCATCAACCCCGATGTTTTGGTAGTCGTAATTGGCGAAGAGACGGGTACTGGAGTTATCGTCCTCAATTATCACCAGGGAGTTGTCAATACCCAGCGACCAGTTGCGGGAATTGAAAGTGTCAGCCCGGTATTTCACGCTGTCAACCAGGCGCTCCTGCCGGTGGCGGTTATAACCAAAGGCGGCGAAGACAGATGACTCCAGGCCAAATTCAAGGGCGGCCCCGCCCGACACCGAGACGCTGGCGCCGTTGGTCTTGATATCAGAATAGGTGGCGTCATAGTTGGCGTGGCTGAAAGAACCGGCGAAGCCTAGGAAGGCGTCAGGGGAAACCCAGTGGTCGAAGCCAAAATCACCCGAGGCTATTGTCTGGCGGTAACCCGACTCGGTGTC
>JAITQC010000217.1 GCA_031289115.1 Planctomycetota bacterium | reverse complement strand
GGGTAATGGGACATCCTTGGCGGAATGGACACAGACATCCACCCGGTTAAGTCTAAGCGCCTCCTCCAGTTCGCGGACAAAAAGACCGCGTCCCCCAGTCGCCAGGGGGAGGGACGGGTCAAGGTCAGCCCGGGTTTTACAGGTGACCAGTTCAGTGCTGAGACCAGGGTTAAGGCTTTCCAGGCTTTGGCAGACACTTTCAGCCTGGAGTATCGCCAGCCGGCTCTCCCGGCTCCCCACCCGTAGCTTCAATGGCGGCAATTTCCTTCCGTAGTCGAACCGCCGCCCGCCCCACCAGGGCGTGGTCGCCCCGGTTGGAAATAAGGCCGGCGGTAAGGGAGTCGCCCTGGACCAGGGCGGGAAAAAAGAAACCACACTCGTCATGGCGGTCAGCCACACTCACCAGGATCCCCGCCCCGGCCGCCTCCCGCCCCACCTGTTGATTTACCTGGCGGCTGTCAGTGGCGGCGATCGCTAGCCCCACTCCCTCGAGGTCGCTAGGTTGATAGGCCCGTTTGATCCAGGTGAGGCCAGCTTCCCCCAGGAGACCCCGCACTTCCGGCCCTACCTCTGGCGCCACCAGCCGCACCTTCGCTCCAAAGGAGAGAAGAGCCGTAAGGCGCCTCCCCGCCACCCGGCCGCCACCCACCACTAGCACCTGGGCGCCAAGGAGGTCGATGAAAATGGGGAAAAAAGGCGGGCGTTCCTGGCCACCCCGCCAGCAGGAGCGGTTACGCCGCCAGCCTTCGAAACGGGTCGCCTCCTCCACTATTATAGTCTCGGCCTGGGCCAGGGCGGCGGGGAAAAAGGCCCCTCCCTCCAGATGGTCGAGGTTGAGGAAAGTGACACCCGGAACACTCGCGATTTCCGGGTCGATATCGGGGGGAAAGGCGAGGTCTACCAGGAGAGCGGGGTGGCGCTCTGCCTCGGCGAAAGGCGCTGCCGCCAGGGTAAAGTCGCTACTACGGGTGGCGCTCACCACCGCCTCGACTGTGGCGAGGGCGGCATAGCGGTTTTCAAACGGGATCTGGGGGCAGGACGGAAGCCCAGGCCGGGGGCGGTTACCCCCCCGCACCGCCAGAGTCACCGCCGCTCCTCCCGCCAGTAGTCCCTCGGCAGTCAAGCGGGCCATCTCCCCGGCGCCAATGACCAGAACCGGGCGGGCCTTAAGGCTACCCAAAATCTCACCCATACGGCTCACCGCTAGGGTGGCGAGCGAAGAAGCGGGGAAGAGACTTACTTCAGTACGCACTCTTTTTCCCGTGGTGACGGCGAAACGGAACAGCGCCTCCAGCAAGGGATCGGTACAATTAGCCAGCCGTGACGCCTCAGCCGCCTCCCGCACCTGGGTAAGTATCTGGCTGTCGCCAGGAACCTGGGAAACCAGGCCTGAAGCTACCCGAAACAGGTGTTCCACCACCCCTTCGTCCCAGTAGACCTGACAAGGCTGGGGGATTTCCTCCGGCTTAACTCCAAGCGCCAAGGCTAAAATAGCCAAGGGGTCGGCGGCGTCCCCCTTAGCCAGGGACAGATATATTTCCACCCGGTTGCAGGTAGAGAGGATCACTACCCCCAACACTCCCGGAGCAGCGCCAATCTCCCGCCAGCGCTCCGCCAGTCCGGCGAATTTTTCCCGCGCCGCCAGCGGGGCGGTGTGGTGGTCGACGCCAATCAGGCAAAGTCGGGTGTTCACAGGTTGGCTTCTTTCCGCGCTAGGCCAGAAAAATTTTTTCTGGCCTCGGACGCCCCGCCGGTTATAGTGGTCTAAGCTCCCCGCCGCCGTGGCGGGGTAGCGTTAAGGCGTCCAGAATGACTGATATTTCCCATCCCGCCGGAGCGCTTGGCCTGGGTCCAGCGGAAATTGAAAGCCAGAGTTTCGCCATCATCCAGGCTGAACTTGGCGAAACCGGCCTCCCCCCTGGGGAGGCGGCGGTGTTGACCCGGGTCATCCACGCCAGCGCCGATTTCGACTACCGGGAAAACCTGCGTTTTTCCCCAGGAGCGTTAGCGGCTGGTATCGCCGCCCTCCGGGCCGGACAACCCATAGTCACTGACACGGAAATGGCCCGGGCCGGCATAAACCGGGAAGCGGCGGCGGAGTTTGGTTGTGACATCCACTGCTTTATCCGCCACCCCGAGGTGCGGGAGGCGGCTAGCCGCTCTGGGCTAACCCGCTCCCGGGCGGCGGTTGACTTGGCTCTGCGCCAGGGGTTACAGGGCATTTACCTGGTGGGTAACGCCCCTAGCGCTCTTTTACGTATCCTGGAACTCCACCAAGAGGGTCAACTCACTCCCCGTCTGGTGGTCGGGGTGCCGGTGGGGTTTGTCGAGGTGGTGGAAAGCAAGGAGCGTCTTCAAGCCTCCCCCCTCCCCCACATCACCTGCCGCGGCCGCAAGGGCGGCAGTTCCATCGCGGTCGCCATAATAAACGCCATGCTACGCTTAGCCGCCAGCCAGCCAGCCGGAAGCGGGGAAGGAATAACCATGCCTGAGAAAGCCCGCGTCATTCTCATAACTGGCGACGGCAAGGGAAAAACCACCGCCGCTCTGGGAATGGTTATGCGTAGCCTCGCCCACCGGCGCCAGGTGCTTCTCGCCCGTTTCTGTAAGACTGGGCCAAGCGGCGAACTCGTCATTCTCCAGCGGCTAGGGGGGACGCGGATAATCAGTAGCGAATGTGGCCGCCCACCCGCCCGGGAGGACCCGGATTTCTCCCGCCACGCCGAGGCTGCCCAGCAGCTCTGGGAAGATGTGCTAGAGTTACTTCCCGTCCCTGACCTCCTGGTTCTGGACGAGGTGTGCCTGGCGGTCGGCCGGGGTCTCCTTGACGAAGCGGAAGTGTTAGCTGGCCTGGAAAAACTCCGTCCCAACCAGGTCGCCATCCTCACCGGCCGCCAGGCTTCGCTAGGCCTAATCGCCCGGGCCGACACGGTGAGCGACTGCCTAAACCTCAAGCACGCTTTCGCCCGCGGCCGCTCAGCCGAGCCAGGGATCGAGTTTTAAGCGGTATCTCCCTAGCGACCCTGGCCAGCCGCACTTTCCTTCGCCTCCGCCAGCATCGCCGCCAGTTGCTGGAGGCCTACCAACAGCCCTGGGGTAGGCCGGGCCAGGAGACTCTCCTCAATCTGGTAAACCCTCCCCTGGCGAAAAGCTGGCAGGGTCTGGTAGATTTCCCGCCGCCCCAGTTCCTCCAGGGAAACCGGGTTCATAGGGCCGGACTGGGCGACAAACACCTCCACTTCCCCCGCCACCCCGAGGAGTGCCTCAGGGCCAAAGTTGGCGATAACCACCCCTGGCCGGACTGGACTGGCCCCGGCCGCCACATTCCTCCCACCCGCCAACTCCACTAGCCAGGCTGGTAACGAGTCGGCGGTGAAAGTCTTCACCTCCCGGTGGATCGCCTCAAGAAAAACCCCTGGCCGCCTCCCCGAAGTCTTGCGGTAAGGAGCGAGGGCAGCCTCGAAGGCGGCGATCATTTCCGCCGCCGCCGCCTCCCGGCCAACCAGGCCAGCGATTTCCCGCCAGTAGGGGTAAAGCTCGGCAGGACGACGCACCTGGAGGGCTAGCACCCTTATTCCCGCCCGCTCCAGAGCCTCCCGCCAACGCGCCGCCCCAGCCAGGTGTTGCGGCCGGGCCAGCACCAGGTCAGGCTCGGCGGCCAGGTATTTCTCAATATCGTCACGGACGCTGAAAACCGGCGGCGCCTCACCCTCCCACTCCGGTCGGGCGAAATCCTCCTGCCCGGAAACTCCCACCAGGTGCCTCCTCGCTCCTAGCCGGAGCAGGATGTCGCTGTGGGCGGCGTAAAGGCTAATCAGACGGGGACGAAGCGCCTCTCCCCCCCGGGCGGCTCCGGGAAGGGAGAGAGCGGCAAGAAGAAGCCAGGGAAAGAGCCAGGAAATAGGTTTCACCGGCCAGACCCGTCCGCCAGCTGGCGACGCAGGCTTTCCACATAGATGTCGGCCCAGAGCGGGTTAGACCCTAGTCCCGACACCAGGCACTCGACTGGAAAACCGGCGGCCTGGAAAATACTGGCCCAGCTCTCCGGATCGTCACTCGCCATGTCGTTAAGGGCGTGATCCCCCGCCACCAGCATTAGCGGAGCCAGGAGTATACCTTTCCCGGCGCCCTGACTTTGCCCGATAGTCTCGGCGATTTCCTGCGGCGTGGGACCAGCCTCCACTGTCCCGAGGTAAATATCCGCCCCGTATTCCCGCCTTAGGGCGTCTTCCAGGCGCTGGTAAACCGCCTGGCGGAGGTGCTGGTTGCCGTGCGCCATAAGAACCAGGATTTGACCCGCGTCCCGGGAGCGAGAGGCGACAGGCTGGAGAGCGGCGACTGCCCGGGTGATGTCGGCCGGTTCGCCCTCGCCAGGGCCAAGCGCGGGGTCGCCCAGGCGCAAACTGGTGAAATAGGCTTTTCCCCTTTCGGTTTTCAGGTCAGCCAGGGAACTCACCAGCCGGGAAAGGTTAGCTACCTCCTCGCCACTGGTGATATGAAGCGACTGGAGGACAATGTCACCCATTCCCTCGTCCTGAAGGCGGGCTAGGGTGGCAAACACCCCCTCTATCTGGTAAATATCAGCCGGAACATCCGGGTTTTCCGCCCGGTAGGCCGGGTCGGCGGCGCGTTGCCGCCATATCCCGCGGATCTGGCCGGAAGTGAAGGCCAGGCGCAGGGGATGCCGGGGGAAAGCCGCCGCCACCCGGTCCCTTACCGCCAGAATGGCGGGGAGAGCCGAATTCTCACTAGTCCCAAAGGCGGCGAGGACAATGGCCGGGGTAGACAGGTCTTCCCGGCTAGACGCCGCTGGGACAGCGGCGGCAAGCGACAGGCCAAACAGCGCCACGAAAACAACTAATCCCAAGCGTGAAAGCATAACGGTTCCTCCCTGGCCAAGGCAAAAAAAAACGGCCGCTTCCCTTGGAGCAGGGAAACAGCCGCAATACCGTTTTTATTGCGTCTATCCGGGTAAACCCGGAATTGGAAATTGTGGTTCACCCGGTGGGAGACAACCACCGCGAAAGCAAGGTCCTAATCCGGGACCCGGACTTTTCGCAAAGGTGAAGGTGTCAGCCTGGCAGGTCTTCTGGCTTGCCGGATCAGCGCGCCTCCCCAGCCTTCCCATCGGGAAAAACCCGACAGTGGCAGACCCTGGCAAGGGTCGATTGGGAAAACGCTCCCCGGTCACAGCGGCGGCACCGCGGCGGATTCACACCGCCTTCCCTATTGAGCCACTAGGTGGCACCAAGCTAAGTTTTTTTTAAACCCGGGCGGAGTGAAAGTCAAATCAAAACCCGGGATGTTGGCGTCCTTCCCGACGCCACAAGGGATTTTGTCACAGACGAAAAGACGCGGTAAGGGAAGCGGTGAAGGCGTCTCGGCCCACCGCCGCTGGTGTGTCGTAAACCTGGCGGAGAATGTCAGGGCGGAAAACCTCCTCAACCCCACCCGCCGCCACCACCCGTCCCGCCTGGAGAAACACCAGGACATCGGCGTGGCTGGCAGCCAGGTTAAGATCGTGGAGAACACTCACCACCAACCCACCCGCCTGGACCCGGCGCCGGATAGCGGCCAGGAGGAACAACGCCTGGCGGATATCTAGGCCGGCGGTTGGTTCGTCAAGCAGGACAACCGGGGTGTCCTGGACCAGGGCCCGGGCCACCAGGCAACGCCGTCCCTCGCCACCCGACAGGGTAGTGACCAGGTTGTCCCCGTAGGGAGAGAGGTTTAGCTCGCCAAGTACCGTCTCCACCCGTTCCCGGTCCTCCGCCCCCAGTCTCCCCCACCCCCCCAGGTGCGGCCGCCGGCCCATGGCGACTAGTTCGCGGACGGTAAAGGAAAAGTCGAAGTGGAACTCCTGCTGGGCAAAAGCGAGTTGGCGGGCGAGTTCCCGTGGGGCATAGCTCTCCAGGGGTCGTTTTGCCAAAAGAATTTCCCCGCCCGCCGGGCGACGGAGAGAGGCCAGAAGGGAAAGGAGGGTGCTTTTCCCCGCTCCGTTCGGGCCAGCCAGGACATAATGCCGGCCAGGCTGAAAATCCAGGTCTATCCCCTGGAGGATAGGGTTGGCACCATGGCGAAAGCTGAGGTTAGTGACCTTTAGGCCAGGGGTTGACAAGCGTTCACTCCTCCACTCCCGCCATACGCCGGCGGAACAGGACCAGAAAGGCGGGACCAGCCAAAAGGGCGGTGACTACCCCAACCGGTATTTCGCCCGGCAGCACCACCCGCACCAGACTGTCAGCCAGAAGCAGCAGTAACCCGCCGCCTAGAGTAGCGAGAGGAATAAGGGAACGGTGGTCAGGACCGCTGGCCAGGCGGACCAGATGAGGCACAATCAGCCCGACAAACCCGATAATACCCGCCACCGCCACCGCGGCAGCGGCGGCCAGGGACGCGGCGGCGAGGAGCCGGAAACGCACCCGGCCGGTGTCTACCCCCAGAGTGCGGGCAGTGCCGCTCCCTAGGGTCATGAGGTTCAGGTCAGGGGCGTAAACCAGGCACACCAGGAGAGCGGGAAGGAGAAATACCCCAACCAGACCAGCGTCCAGCCACGAACGGGCTTGAAAACTCCCCAAGAGCCAAAACACCAGGGAACTCACCTGGTCCCCCGCCAGGTATTTGAGAAAGGACAGGGCGGCCGAGAGGATAGCGGCGAGGATAACCCCGGCCAGTATCAGGCGGGTGGGGGGTAGCCCTCCCTGGCGGTCGCGGGCCAAGGCCACCACCAGGCCAAGGGTCAGGACCGCCACCAGGAAAGCGCCAAGGGTCGGGACCAGGGGGTTAGCGAGGAAAGCGTTTCCCGGCAGGAAAATACTGGCGGTAATCGCCAAAGCCGCCCCCAGGGCGGCGCCGGAAGACACCCCGAGGGTATAGGGGTCTGCCAGGGGGTTATGCAGGAGTCCTTGGAAAACCACCCCGGACAGGGCGAGGGCGGCGCCAGCCAGAATCGAGGTGAGTATACGGGGGAGACGCACTTCCCAGAGCGCCATGACTCGGCTGGGGTCGAGGCTAGCGAGGTCGCCTCCGGCTTTCGTCCAGAATACGCGGAGTATCTCCTCTGGGGTAAACTCGAGGTAGCCGCTACCTAGAGCGATTAGGAACGCTCCCAGAAGGCCGGCAAGAAGGAGGGGACCGATTAACCAGGGGGAAAGGCGTCTCGCCATGGGCGTCCAATCGGTTTTACAGGGGAAGCCAGAGGTGGCTGGCAAAAGATGGCCCAGGTTTAACAAAGCGGGGAAAGCCAGCCTCCCCGCCGGCCGGAGATAATTAACCCCCCTAAGACTTGCCGAATTTGGGAAAATCGGTTAGTTTGGAGAGACACCAATGGCTTTCAGTCAGTGCCCCGCCCCGGAAGGGGCGAGGCAACAGTTTAATTATAGGGAATTATTGCCTAAAGCCAGGTGTTTTTAGCCCCGACACGAGAAGTGACGCCAATTTTACCTGGGAAACCGGGCAACGGGGCAGGCCATCCTTGGTCCTAACGGTCTTTAAGCCAGGTCACCTATTTGCCATGCAGACAACGCTTGTGGTTACCACATTTAACCGTCCTAGCGCCCTCCGGCTGGCACTCCTCAGTATCGCCCGGCAGGAAACTCTCCCCTTCGAGGTCATAGTGGCCGACGATGGGAGTTCCCCCGAGACCGGGGAAATGGTGACCGCTATGGCTGCGGATTTCCCCGTACCCTTGCGCTATTCCTGGCAGGAAAACGCGGGCTTCCGGCTTTCCCTGTCCCGGAACCGGGCCATAGCCAAAACCAGTGGCGACTACATAGTCATGATGGACGGTGACCTTATTCTCCACCCCAGGTTCATCCGGGACCACCAGCGGGTGGGGCGGAAAAACACTTTGGTCCAGGGAATCCGGATACGCCTGGAGGAAAGAGAGACCGAGCGGATCCTGGAAAACGGGTTGATCCACCCTGACAGTTTCTCACCCTACTACCGCTGGCATTACAACGCCTGGCGTCTACCCTGGGTTTGGGGAATCCCGGGGAGACCTTGGATAGCCCGCGACCACTTCAAGGGCACCAAGGGTTGCAACATGGGTTTCTTTCGGAAAGACTGTCTGGCGGTGAACGGCTTTGACGAGAATTTCCAGACCTACGGGGGAGAGGACAACGACTTCACCCGGCGTCTCATCGCCTATGGAATCAGGCGAAAATTCCTCCGTTTTGGCGCTATCGCTTGGCACCTTTGGCATCCCAGCCAGGCGACCCCTCCCCTGTCCCGGCGGGAGAAATATCTCCTTTCCCTCCAGACCGCTGACCCGGACAGTCCCCCGGAGAAAATCTACCGGGCGGAAAACGGCATTGACAAACACCTTTCCCCGGAATTGCTGACTCCCGCTTCTCCCGGGACGACGCCCCAGGACCACTTATGACTACCGGTTTCGTCGCTATCTTAGCGAACGCCTGTCTCGCCCTCGCCTTTCTCTTCGCTCCCCTGTTTCGGGGGGGCCTTTATGTTTTCACCGTCCTGGCCCTGGGTCTGGCCTTGGGTCGCCTGGCCCGGGCTGGTAAAACCGGCTGGCGCTGGCCAGACCGGGAGGAAAGGTGGCTTGGCGGCGTTTTCCTTTGGGCTTTCCTCACCACCCTGCCCCAGACTGTCATGGACTGGGGGTATTCCAGCCGGGCCTTGGACCACGGTTCCCGCTTCCTCCTGGCGGGGTTGTTGTTTGTCGTTTTGGTTAGCGGAAAGGTGCGGCTTAAGGAGCAGTGGCTTGGCCTCTCCCTCCTGGGCGCCGGAATTCTATCCGGACTTTACGCCTTACAGCAGTTTTTCTTTCAGGAAATGACAAGAGTCGCGGGGGGAATCAGCATCCAGTCCTTCGGCGACATCAACACTATCCTTTTTTTCCTGGCGTTATTGGTGGTGATTTTCGCCAAAGGGAAAACCTGGCCGGTCCTGGGCGGCGGCGCCATGTCCCTGGCCTTTATCAGTGTCATCCTGTCGGGTTTACGAACCAACTGGCTGGCGCTAGGCTTGACTACCCTGGTAGTCCTGGGCCTGGTTTTCCGGCAGCTAAAGGCGCCGGAAACCAGGCGGCGGATCGGGACGGCTCTACTCCTGTGTCTGGTTCTGGCGGGGGTTATCGCCGTGGTGCCACCGTTCCGAAAAGTGGTGGAGGCGCGCACTCAAGCGGCGGTAAGCGATATCACCACCTTTGACCCGAAGACAGGGGCGAAGACCAGCGTGGGGGCGCGTTTTTTACTGTGGGAAGCCGCCTATTTGCATTGGCGGGAGTCACCGCTACTGGGACTTGGCTTCAAGCGGCGAGTGGAGGTCAACAACCGACTCCTGGAAGAAGGGGAGATTACCATACAGCAGAATCCCTACGGGACTATGCATAACGAGTTTCTTAACGCCTTGTCCCTAAGGGGACTGGTCGGGGCAAGCACCATCCTCCTTCTTTACCTGGCGCCCCTAGTGTTTTTCCTGCGCCGCTGGAAAAGGATGGACAGCCAGACGCTCCCAGCCGCACTGTTCGGTTTGGCAGTGGTCCTGGCTTTCTTTTTCTGCGGCTTTAGCGGGGAACCTCTGTATCTGCATCTATCCGCCACCTTCTACAGCCTGGTGATCCTGGCCACCGTCAGCGTGATTAAGCAACAGGAGCGGGAAACCACCCCGGAACTGGGGAAGGCAGCCAAGGTCTGAGGTTCCCACCCCCGGTAGAGAGGTTGGCGGGTGAAGTTTTTCTCCTGGCAGGGAGGAAGACGAACCAGGCCAGGAATTAACCTAAGCCAATCCATTTCCCTAGCGACTTTCCGGCCTCGAGCCTTGACAGCCTCCAAACTTGGCGCCATTAAATAAGTAAATCAGCTATACTTTCGGCGTGGTCGCATAGTCGCCGCCTAGGGTTTTTTCCGGAAGCGATTAAGGAGCTCGGATAGAGGACTGTTTTAAAAGCACTGATATGGGAGGTAATGATGGAATCATACATATCAGTTGCCACCCTACGCAACTGGGATAGATTAAATGTAACTGACGCTGGCAAGAAATTGACCAAACGCGCCAATAAAACGCACTCGGCGCGAACGATCCTACCCACTGAGTATGTTACCGACAGCAACAATATTCCGGCGGTTGAACAAATTATTGAAATTGTCGGAGCTAGCGACGCGACGATTCCCACCGCTATGTATTCTTTAGCCCTGAATCTATTGCGGCAAAGAAAATTGTTGTCTGGCGCTTCTTCCAACCCAACTAACGTAGACGCGTTTATCAAAGAATATGAATATCTTGGAAATGACGCTAACCTTAGGCAATTACTCTTGCCGGATAACGAAAACGACATTCTTGGTCTTGTTTACCAGTCTTTGCTTTTAGAAGGCACCAAGAACCAGCAAGGCTTATACTATACGCCGTCTAGCATTGTCGATTCTATGTTACGAGAGACGGTAGTCGGAGACAGAAAAACTGTTTTAGACCCTTGCTGTGGCAGCGGTAGTTTTCTAAGGAATACTCAAGTCATAGACCCAATGCAGCTTTTCGGAATTGACATCGACCCTGTCGCCGTTATGCTCT
>JAITQC010000079.1 GCA_031289115.1 Planctomycetota bacterium | reverse complement strand
ACTCCGGCCCCGCCTGGCGGGCGTTGTCGGCATTGCCTTGGGCCTGGGTCTACTTGGGTTGCTCCTGGCCGCCGCCTTTCAACCTCTGCTAGCGGGTGAGCGGGGAATTGTTTTTGGCGGCGCTCTGGATGGCGGGGGAGGGGCCGCTGCCGCTACCGGGGGCGGGACGGGGATGGCTGGCCTTCTTGGCGAAGGCATCGATTTCCGGGGCGGAATGCTCGACTGGGAAGAGGATGATTCCGGACACCGGGTGGCGATTCTCCGTAACTACGCCGTCATAATCCTGCCTCAAGTCACCATTTCGGCCCGCAACATTGTCCTCAACGTCGAACTCCAGGAGATCTACGCCGAGGGTGACGTGGTTTTCGACCAGCCCAGCGGCAATTCGTTCTATTGCGACCAACTCACCTTCAACTACCAGGAATGGACTGGTCTGGCCGAAAATGTCCGGGTCAAAATGGACCGCGGCCAAGTCACCTTGCCGGTGCGGGATTTTCTTGATGAAGCGCCGTCCACCGCTATGACCCGGCCGACATCGCTTGGCACAAGCCAGACGAATGGCCCCATACGGCGCATATTTGTGCAGGCGCGTGAACTCCGCTCCCATGACCGGGACACTTTTGAACTGATCGACGCCAAGATAACCCCCGACTCCTTCGCCCGCCCGAAATGGTATTTCCGTTCCCCAGCCGCCTTACTCCGGCGAGGGGAAAAGATCGAGTCTTACCACAACACCGTGAACATCGGCCGCCTACCGATACTCTATTTCCCCTACATTATCCGCGACCTCCAATATGACTGGCCCTGGATGCGTCTCACCGCCGGCCACTCCAGTGACCTCGGGTATTTTATCCGGACCCAGTGGGGGTGGCGTCTCAACAACAACCCAAGTTCCTACCTGCGTCTGGAACGGATGATCCTGGACCTGGATTATTTCACCAAGCGTGGTTTCGGCACTGGCCTCGAACTCGCCTACAGCATGGGTCACCTGGATTCTTTGGGAAAACTCAAGGTTTACGGGGTGTATGAGCACGCCATTTCGAAAGGCGAGGACTACAAGCGGGCGACCAATGACAACCTAGACCGTATCTACACCGGTCAACCCGGCTATACCCCCAGCTTCTACCGCAAGGACTTCCGTTGGGAAGTGGACTGGGAGCACCAGCAACAGCTTAACGAGTCCTGGGATATCCGGGGGGAACTCTCCCTTTTCCATGACCGTGACTACCTGAAGGAATTTAACGAAAACCGCTTCTGGAATGAAAAAGAACCGGAGAACTTTATTGACCTGCGCCGTCAGGACAAGAACTGGCAACTGGAGATTGTGGCCCAGTCGCGCCTGAGTAACCGCTGGGAGACCCGGACCGCCTACTACCCGGAACTCCGGGTGACTGTCCCGGGAATTCAACTCCTCAACCTCCCCATTTTTGTCAAAGATGATTTCACTATGGGGGTGGTCGACCATTACTATGACACCGACGCCACGCGCTTTGGCGGCGACGCCATTTGGGGTCTTGACGCCTGGGGGCGCGCCAACAGCAAGTTGTGGAACAAGGACCATTACGGCGCCACCTTCCGCGCCACCAACCAGTTGACCGTGGAAGCGCCGATCAAAGTGGCCGAGGCCTTTACCCTTAAACCCTGGGTGGGACTAGGGACTGCCTACTACTCCCACTCCCTGGGCGGGGTGATGCCGGATAGCCAGCTAGCCCAATACGACAAGGACCTGCGTTACAATACCGGTAGCGCCGCCGCCCTTTATAATTACAAAAGATTCTCCCCCGGGCAACTCAGGGGCCGGGGCGATGACGAATACCAGGCCTACGTCCCCTTCGGGGTCGACCTTTCCACCCGTTTCTACACCATTTTCGGGGCGAGCGACCAATGGCGTCTCACCACCGAATCCACTGTCAGCTACCTGGAAAACACCAACGCCCATCTCGATTACGAGCGTGACCTTTACCCCTTTGACGAGCGCGATGTCTACAATCCCCAACGCCGGTTTGGTTATGAGCTCCATAACAAACTGCAGCGCCGCTACTATGAGTTGGCGGACGGAGACAAAATACCCACCCGCGACATCCTCGACTTCAACCTGCGTTTTTATTACTACCCCCGGGAAAGGGACCGGAACAAACTTAATTTCGGCACTCAAGGTTATGGCCACCACCTTACCGAGGTGGAGACTGACTTCACATACCGCCCCATCACCAATTTCACCCTGTCTGCCAACTTTCTCTTAGACACCCATGACGACACAGTAAACCGGGCTATCATGTCGGCCGACTGGCGTCTTTCCAGTATTTTCCGGCTAGTCGCCACCCACTACCACTACCGCGGGGATTACTGGCGTTATCCTGACTCACCCTATTCGGAACAGTCCTACCTGGCGCTACGCACCAAACTTTGGAACGATTCCAGCCATTACGCGGTCGAGACGGCGGTGGGCTTCGAATGGCGGGAAACTGATGCGTCCCGGGGCGTGAAACACGGTTTCAACCAGTATCGCTTAACCCTTTTCCGCGACCTCGACACCTTTGAAATGTCCATCAGCTACGTCAATAAACGCACCACCTCCGACCATGGCGTTTATTTCACCCTCTCCCCCAAGAACTTCATGGGCATGGAGCGTCCAGGGCCTGTCTACTCGGCGGCGGTGGAAGAACTGGCCGAGGGTCGCTACCAGAACGCCTTCACCTCCTTTGGCAACCCCATCGATCCTCCGGTCACCGACGCTGACCTCAAGGATGTCCAATTCTAATGTCCTCTGATGCCCTTACCACCCAGGCGACCGACCCGGCCTTCGAGAATCGTCTGCGCCCCAAGCGTTTCGAGGACTTTCCGGGGCAGAAAAAAACCCTGGAAAACCTCCGCGTCTATATCGCCGCCGCCCGGGGTCGGAGTGAACCCCTGGACCACATCCTGCTTTCCGGTCCCCCGGGGCTAGGCAAAACCACCCTGGCCGGCATAATCGCTAGTGAAATGGGGGCGGAGTCGCATGTCACCTCCGGTCCGGCCCTGGAGCGGCCGGCTGACCTGGCGGGGTTACTCACCAGCCTTGGCGAAGGGCACATCCTTTTTATTGACGAGATTCACCGCCTTTCCACCCAGGTGGAGGAGTATCTTTATTCCGCCATGGAGGACTGGGCGATTGACATTGTCATGGACTCCGGTCTTTACGCCAAGAGTATCCATTTGAGCATTCCCCGCTTCACCCTTATTGGCGCCACCACCCGCGACGGCCTCCTCTCCGCTCCCTTCCGCGCCCGCTTCGGCATTCTGGAGCGCCTGGACTTCTACCAGCCGGTGGAACTGGCGGCTATTCTCCGCCGCTCGGCCGGTATCCTCAAGGTGGAACTGGCACCAGACGGGGCGGAGGAGCTCGCCAGCCGTTGCCGCGGCACCCCCCGGGTGGCCAACCGATTTCTTTCCCGGGCCCGGGATGTGGCGCAGGTCAACGGCAATGGTAAAGTTGACCTGGCGGTCGCCAATGAAACGCTTCGCATGCTGGGGGTGGACAAAAAAGGCCTGTCGGAAATGGACCGCCGCCTTCTGGATATCCTGGCCCGCCACGACGGGGGGCCGGTCGGACTTAAAACCATGGCGGTGTCGGTGGGTGAGACAGAAGACACCCTGGAAAATATCCACGAGCCTTTCCTGATCCGGCAGGGTTATCTGGTTAAAACCCCGTCTGGCCGCAAACTCGCCCCCCTGGGTTGGGAGGTGGTGGGTGACCGAACGCGTAAGCCCGCTTCGCCAGGTTGAGGTGCTTGGCCATTTGGCGTGCCCCTCCTAGAAAAACCCCACCCGCTTAAAGTATTACCCAAGAGAGGTGATTCACCTTAGCTTTCCTCGTTCCGGTCAACCGGTACTCCTATCCACCCACCCTGGTTTGGCCCGTCCCCGTATACTCCCCGGCCTCTTTCCCGAATAGAGAGGCCAGCGGGAAAACATCGGTAGTTTCTCCGGATAATTTTTCCGGGGAAAACTGAAAAAACATTGGTAAAACCGGACTTGGATGCTAAAATAACCCCTAATGATGGTTATTTAACTCGATAAAAAGGATGCTCTGTTAATCCGCTGCCAACTGTTCACATCCCTTGTCTTTACCCCCAGGCTTCTTTATCCAACCTGCCTGGTTTCGGGATTTATCCGACCTTTTACGCTATCCGGTGTCGTCTTAACCGGAATGAGTATCGACCCTGGTGACTGCCGGTGGCTGACGGGATGGCGCGACTGCTAGGTGTCTGGTTTTCGCTGGAGTTGCCGGTGGCGCCAACCGTGGATGGAACGGGGGGGAGGGGGGCCAAGCCGCCACCTTCCGACCGGTTTCTTCCTTTGGGTCGGGGGAGG
>JAITQC010000141.1 GCA_031289115.1 Planctomycetota bacterium | reverse complement strand
CAGTTCAAGGACGCCGCGAGCTTCCCAGTTTTGTGGACTCTCAGCTTAGGAAAAACAAGGCAGGCTATTTCAGGAACTGGCAGACCTCCCCTTTCATTAAAAGGCCTGTTTTATGGCGTGGTTTTGACTTTGGCAAACGAACCGCGTCTTCCAGACTTACCCGCGAGTGTTTCCTTAGAGGCATAAAAACATAACCAGGTCAAACCTTAAACCGGCTAGACAAGAAATGCCGCCGGGCGGAAGCGCTAGGAAAAACTCGTTTACACCAACCTCCTGCCATAAATTTTTTTGGCTATTATCCGGAGGCTTTTGGCATCAGCCCGGCGTTTTAACAGCGTAATTAGTGTCTACCCCCGGGCGGGGCCAGGTGTATTTTATTAGCAAAGGGTAAGGGGAGGATTTTCCCCTGGGAAGGCGCGTTTAGCTAGGCTGGATCCACCAGACCAGAGTGCCAGCGAAAACAATGAAGGGACCCAGGGGAAACACCGCCTCGCCCTTTTCCCAGCGTTCCCGTAGACTTCCCCCTCCCTCCCCTGCCTTGCCAGTCATAAGGCGTAAGGCCGAACCAGCCAGAGCCGCAGTGAGGCAGGCACCAAACAGGGTCGCCACCCCGCCTTGCCACCCCAGAAACCCCCCGTAAAAGGCGAACAATTTGACGTCGCCCCAACCCATGGGGGTGGTAATGTCAAACCCCTTTGCCCTGGCCCGGGCCAGGGAGCGCCTTAGCACCAGGCAGCCTACCAGGTTCAATCCCCCGGCCAAAACAAGGACGCTAGCGAAACCTACCCCAGCGTCACGCCAAGGCAAGGGCCAGCCCGGAAGAAGTAGGGGAAAAACCAGGGCCAGGAGCGTCCCTCCCAAGCTCAAGGGGTCGGGAATCAGGAAGGTTTCCCAATCCACCCCCGCCGCGAACCAACCAACGCCAAGAAGGAGAATTTCCCCCGCCAGGGTAAGATTCCCGCTTTCTCCCCGGGAAAGCTGGCGCCCATAGACGGCTAGACACAGGAGGGGTATCAGGATGGGTGGCAGGAAAGGGAGGCGTGAAAGGGAAAAGGCGCCCTCGCCGGGTGGCGGCAGGGCGTCAGGATGACGGCAGTAGCGCTGGACCAGGACACGGTAAAACCAGCCAACCCCGGCCCCGGCCAGAGCGATTACTATCATGGTGAAACCGGGCCAGCTCATGTCCATAGAGAGAGACCCCGCTCCGCTTCAAGGCTGGATGGAACCGGGGGGTTACCCGGTTATTCCGGCTTGGCGAGATTGGCGGCGATTTCAGCGAAGCGCTTCCCGCGCTCCTCGTAGTTTTTAAACATGCCCCAACTGGCGCAGGCGGGAGAAAGTAGCACCGTCCCCCCAGGAGGGCAAAGGCGCCAGGCTTGGGTCACCGCCCGGGTAAAATCCTCGCCGCACTCGACCAGCGTCAGCGGGGGTAGGCCAGCCGGACGCTTCCCCGCCGCCCTCACCACCGCCTGGCGTAAGCGTGGAGCAGCGACTCCCAAAAGCGCTATAGCCGCCACCTCGCGCTGAATCGCTTCGCCAAGTTGGTCAAAAGGCGACTGCTTGTCATAACCTCCGGCGATCAGGGTTTTCGGACCCGGGATAGCGGCGAGGGCGAGAATGGCCGCCTCGGGAGTGGTGCCTTTGGAATCGTTGACAAAGGTTTTCCCCGCCGCCACCCCTACCCTTTCCAGCCGGTGCGGTAGCCCAGGAAAAACCGCCAAACCCTCCTGCACCGCTGTTTCCGAGCGGGAATAGACATAGGCGGCCGCCACCGCCTGGCGGGCGTTAGCGAGGTTGTGGCGGCCAGGAAGAGCGAAACGGTCCAGGGGAAACTCCCATTCCCCCTCTCCCGCCAGGCGCAGGTAAAAGCGCTTCTCCTCGCCCCAACAGGCGGAAGGAGTGCCGGGATCCTCCCGGGCGGTAGCTACCAGGCGGCCGGGAAGAGTAGCCGCCCAATCCCGGAGGGTCGGGTCGTCTAGGTTGAGAATAGTCCAGTCGTCCGGGGTCTGGCAGTTGACCAGGTTTCGCTTGGCCGCCTGGTATTCAGCCAGGTCCTGGTGCCAGTCCAGGTGGTTAGGAGTGAGATTGGTAACCACCGCCACCCGGGGAGGCGGGATACGCTGGTTCGCCAGGTCTGGGCCCAGGTGGAGTAGCTGGTAACTGGAAAGCTCCACCACCAGAGGGGAGGTTGGGGCGTGGGCCTCCACCCGGGTCAGGAGGTCGCCCCCGATGTTGCCGCCAAAAAGGGTGGCTGGGTCGTGGATGCTCAGGATAGCGGACAAAAGGGCGGCAGTGGTGGATTTGCCGTTTGAGCCAGTCACCCCTAACCAAGGCGAGGGGTTGAGGGCGAGGGCGAGACCGGTTTCGGTAAGGATGGGGATGCCACGCTCGCGGGCGAGGGCAAGCCGGGGGTGGCTAGGCTTCACCGCCTGGTTAGTAAGAACCAGATCGGTGTCAGTGAAATCCGCCTCTGGGGCGCCACCCAGGTGAAAAGTGAGGTCTAGGTCAGCCA
>JAITQC010000046.1 GCA_031289115.1 Planctomycetota bacterium | reverse complement strand
CCCTCATGGACATAACCACAGATTGTACAAACAAATTTCTTCATGTTTTCTCCTTGTCAAAAAAGATACATAACCACTTACTTTAGATTGGTTTGAATAAACACCCGATTCGCTGCCCTAGCTGGCCAGGAAGCAATTACTCGCCGGATTGATTCAATGCGATAACTTACTTCAGATATTTAACTAAATCGTTTTAATTAAATTTTACTCTTCAAACGCTATTAAGCAAGCATTTTTTTTCTTTTTTTTAAAACTTTTTTTCTTGCCACCTCCAGCGGGAAAAAATTCGTTCACCAATCCCCAGCCAGGGAGCTAGCCAAAAGGGCTAACAACAGCCCGCAGGGGCGGCTTTCCCGCCAGCACTGGGGGTTTTGGGAAAGACGGAAAAGCCCCGGCGGCGAGACTTCCCCTTTATTTATCAGCCAGAGCCGGTATTGGTAAAAAATTCCCCTTTCCCCACCAGGGAGAAAAGGGAATCCGGGTTTTGCTACACGAGGAGTTTTCTAAACTTAGGGTTGGCCAAAAACACCACCCTTGTTTAACTGTTTCAACAGGAAACGCCAGTTGGTTAACTTGGTAAAACCCCCTACCGGGGCCTTTTAGCGGATGAAATTCAACATGACTTTTTCTTGGGGCGCTGGCGGCGGGAGGGTCGTGCGTCCATGCTCGATCACGCGCATGAGCCAGCCCATGTTTTCCCCCAGCACTTTCAGGGTCTGCCTGCCTTCAACATCCTTCTCCGCTTCGCCTGGCATCAGGCCGTAAATCATGTTCCAATAGTTACTGGCTGGCAGATACATTTCCGAAATAGTCAGGTAGCAGTTCAATTGCCCGATAGCGGTAAGAGCGCCGGCTCGCCGCACCGCCACCACTCCCACCCCCACTTTGTGGCGAAAAAGCGCGCCATTGGAGGCAGCCACAAAAAATGCCCGGTCAAGAAAGGATTTAAGCGCCCCGTTGATGCCGGCGTAATAGACTGGTGAAGCGAGGATAATCCCGTCAGCGCTGAAAAGTTCCTGCATCCAGGTGTTAGCCATGTCGTCATCCAGGCGGCAGCGCCGGTTTTTCAGGTTGCGGCAGGCTCCACAACCCACGCACCCATGCAATTTCTCACTGCCAATATCTAGTCGGGCAAGGTCTATCCCTTGGGTCGCCAACCCCTCCCCCACTGTCTGGATAGCCAGGGCGGTATTGCCGTTAACCTTGGAACTGCCGTTGATAGCCACCACTTTCACCAAAAGCTCCTTTCTGTTAACCCCCCGGCTTTACCCCGCCAGGCAGTCGCTTGCCGCTAGCGGCAGGGACGGGGATAACACCATCCCGAAGGTATTTTACCAGCCGGGCGGCTGGGAAAAGGCGAAGCGGCTTTTTGACCCAGCCACCATTCCGACTCAGCCCAAAGGGTGGAGGCGGGTGGAGAAAGCACTTGGCGGACAGCCGAGCCACTTACCAGTCCTGAGCCAGAGGTTTCAAATATCTCCGGCGGTAAGCTCGACTGAACCCATCATCTTGGACAGCAACCCGGGCCGATATAGTCGGGCCGGGTTGCTGGTGACGCTACTGGCGTCAAAATGATCTGAACTAAAAATTAAATTTGGGGTCGACCCGTCTTTCCCCCCATGCGAAACAACGGATCGACCCACTTCCCCCGTGGAGCCTGCTACAGCCATGGGCCGTATCATCATCCCGAGTTCCCCCTTATACAACTATCCCCCTGGCGCCAACAAACCGGACGCACCGGTTTGACCCCAATAGGCGCTACTGCAAAACAACCGGCCTTTTCCCCCCGCTACCGGCTGGGTTGTGCCCACCCGCACTACCCGTTGATCGGTCTTGCATCCTTCCTCGCCCTGAAGGACGGGACTTACCACGCACCTAGGTCAAATACCAAATATTTGTCTAGCCTCCCTACGCCGGGTATCCTCGTAGTTGGCCGAGTCCCCACTGGCCGCCTGCCAGGCATCCGGATCCCAAATTTCGATACGGTCGTCCATGCCGATAAAAAGAAGCCGCGGACCAGCGATTCCAACCGCCGCCAGCATGGTGGCGGGGACCACGAACCGGCCCTGGGTGTCCAAATCCACCGCCTGGGTCTCGGCCATGAAACGGCGGTAAAACTCGCCGTCGCCCGCCCCTTCCGCCAACCGCTTGACATTATCCTTGATTCGCCCGAACTGGCGGTGCGTGTAAAGGTAAAGACAGGCGGTTTCGCCCCGGACCAAGACGTAGTTACGACGTTGGTCCTCCTCTGGCGCTGCCAACCGGAAACGGGCTGGGATAGCCACCTGTCCTTTGGAGTTCAGGCGGTTTTCCGAACTGCCATAATAGTACGGGGAGTCGGGCGACATACGGGGCGACTGGTTGGTTACTGGTTGATCTGCATTCATCCGCGTCTATCCCGGAGCGCCCAGTTAAATTCCGCTACATGTCGCTATTTGATGATACCAATAACTTATAATCACTACTATAAACTTCCACCGCCCCGCCGTCAATCCCCTTTTTTTGCCTTTTCGCCCCACCTGTTCCACCAATCCGGCCTAAGCACAATATGTAGTTGTTAGCGGTCGAGCCAACCACTACAGACAGTGCGGGAAATTTATAAAAAAATCCTGGGAGATGCTGATTTTTTCGTTTAAAAAACCGATCCGGGGAATTCTGCGGAAGGAAAATCTTGGTTCGGGCAGGAAACATAATTTTTCAGGTGGTTTTAACGCTATGAATAACAGACAATTACAACTATTAAAACATAATCCGGCTGGGTGGCGGATAGTCCCTCTAAATAGCGGAAATATCCGGAGGCAGTAAAAAACCCCGAAAAACAAGCTTAAAAAGCGGTTCGCGTTGGCTCCGGACCCTAGCTAACAAACCTCGGCTAGCCCGTCTCTGGGTGCCGGCCAGTCGCTGGTTTACCCTGGGCCAAGCCAGCGCCAGCCAGACACGGGAAGTTGTTTGACTTTTAGGGGCTGTGGCATAGAATTGCAACTTCATGGCGGGACCGATGATAAACCCCGTCTAGACAGACCAAACCCCGGTTCCTAACCCTCTTTCCCCAACCCGGAAGGCGGGTAATATTCTTGTCGTCCTGGCGAAGGCGAGGCCGACGGTGAAGAAGAGGAATAAACGCCTTTACCACCCGGGCGGGAAAGCAAGGAGATGCCATTGAAGCGTGAAATCTTATCCGGAAACGAGGCCATCGCCAGAGGCGCCTGGGAGGCGGGAGCCACCTTCGCCTCCGGCTACCCCGGCACCCCCTCTACGGAAATTCTGGAAAACGCGGTAAAATACCCCGAACTATACTGCGAATGGGCCCCCAACGAGAAGGTCGCTTTCGAGGCGGCGGCAGGGGCATCCCTGGGGGGATCGCGCTCCTTCGCCACCATGAAGCATGTCGGCCTCAACGTGGCGGCCGACCCCCTCATGACTTTCTCCTACATCGGGGCGGTGGGCGGTTTTGTGGCGGTGGTGGCCGACGACCCTGGCATGCACTCCTCCCAGAATGAACAGGACACCCGCCAGTACGCCCGCTTCGCCAAGATTCCCATTCTCGAACCCTCCGACGCCCAAGAGGCCAAGGATTTCATGAAGTTCGCTTTCATGATTTCCGAGAAATACAACACGCCGGTGATCCTGCGCTCCACCACCCGGGTAAGCCACGCCCGTAGCCTAGTCACCCTGGCGGAACGGGAGGAGCATCCCCGGGCCGGATTCCACAAGGATCCCCCCCGTTATGTCCCCATACCGGCTTGGGGACGCAAGATGCGGGTGAAAATCGAGGAGCGCCTGCACAGTATGCGTAGCCGCTCCGAAGCCACCGACCTCAACCGCATCGAAGAGGGAACGGATGAACTGGGGATTGTCACCTGCGGCATCGCCTACCAGTACGTGAAGGAGGTTTTCCCCACCGCCTCGATTTTAAAGCTTGGCTGGACCTACCCCTTCCCCGACAGCCTGATACACCGTTTCGCTGGCAAAGTGAAACGCCTGCTGGTGGTGGAAGAATTGGATGATTTTGTCGAGGAACACATCCGTTCCCTTGGCATTCCCTGCGACGGTCGCAATCTGATTCCCGGAATCGGGGAGATCTCCCCCGAGCGCCTGCGCCAAGTCCGGGCCCGCTTGGAGGGAGGGGAATTCGACCTCGCCACCCCGGTCCAGGAATCCATCGACCTACCCGCCCGCCCGCCCGTACTCTGCCCGGGTTGTCCCCACCGGGGTGTTTTTACCGCCCTGCACCACTTCGACGTGGTGGTCACCGGCGACATTGGCTGTTACAGCCTTGGCGTCCTCCCCCCCCTCGACCGCCTGGACACCATTATCTGCATGGGAGGCGGAATCAGCATGGCGCATGGCCTGGCCAAGTCAGGCGAGAAGAAAAACGTGGTGGGAATGGTCGGCGACTCCACCTTTTTCCATTCCGGCATAACTGGCCTTCTTAACGTGGCAGTCAACCAGTCCAAGGTAGTTATCCTTGTCCTTGACAATCGCACCACCGCCATGACTGGACACCAGGATCACCCGGGCACCGGCCGGACCCTAAAGGGGGAAAACACGGTGGCGGTATCAATCGAGGCAATGAGCAAAAGCGCCGGGATCGACCAGGTATTCACGGTCAACCCTTACAACCTGGAGGAATTGGCGAAAACTTTCACCGCCGCCTTCGCCGCCTCAGGCCCCAGCGTTATTGTCACCCGCGCCCCTTGTCCTTTGGCGCAGAAGAAAACCCTGGGACCGGTGAATGTCATTAACCAGGAAAAGTGCGTCAAATGTCTGGCTTGCCTACGAGTCGGTTGCCCGGCGGTGGAGGCTACCGGTGGCAAACCCCACATCAACCCCACCCTCTGCGCCGGTTGTGGCATTTGCCGCCAAACCTGCCGGGTCGGGGCCATAAGCGGTTGAACCCTTAAACTATCCTTCTGCCGGCGGAGGCGTTCCCGGCTGGAAAGCGGAGGCAGTCCATGCCCGAGACCACCAATATCATTATCGCCGGAGTCGGCGGTCAGGGAGTCCTTTTAATCAGTAGCGTTCTGGCCCGTGCCGCTCTCTTGGCTGGCCATGACGTTAAAACCAATGAAGTGCATGGCATGGCGCAGCGGGGTGGCTCGGTGGTGGCGGAGGTCCGTTACGGCACCAAGGTTTTCAGCCCCCTGGTGGAACCGGAAACCGCCAACCTGATTGCCTCCCTGGAGGAGATCGAGGCCTTGCGTTACGCCCACTACCTCGCCCCGGACGGCCTGGCGGTAGTGTCGCAAACCCAGCTTGTCCCCACCACCGTGTCCTCGGGCGGAGCGCATTACCCTCCGGACAGCCGGGAGCGTTTGAAACGGGTTTTCCCCAACCTCCGGAGTCTTGACCTGGTCCAGGCGGCAAAGGAAGTGGGTAACCCCAAAGCCGGAAACATGGTGTTACTCGGGGTAATTTCCACCCTTCTCGCCATCCCGCCTGACCGCTGGGAGGAGGCGATAGAAACCAGCGTGAACAGTAAATTCCTCGACCTTAACCGCCGCGCCTTCGCCCTGGGCCGGGAAAAGGGCCGGGAGTAGCCTGGATTATAAACTTCTTTTCCCCCCAATATTCCCCTGGCTAGCCAGACGGCGCTCTCCCTCCCCGTTTAAGCGCCGGGGTGGACGTTGGCTGTCCCGCCGAAAGGTGTTTTTGCCATGCGGCTGGTCTTTTTCGGCAGTGGCGCCTTCGCCATTCCAACCCTGCAGTTTCTCGCCGCTAGCGGCAGGGAACTCGTGGCGGTAGTTACCCAACCCCCGCGGCCAGCCGGCCGCGGAGGGCGAGTTGCCCCCACCCCAGTCGACCAGGTGGCGGAAGAGCTAGCTCTCCCACTTCTACGGCCAGAAAACCCCAATAGCCCGGAATTCCTTGCCACCCTGGCAGACCTAAGGCCCGACCTGGCGGTGGTGGTAGCCTATGGCCACCTTCTGGCAAGCGATGTCCTCACCATTCCACCCCTCGGCTGCGTCAACCTCCACGCGTCGCTACTCCCGCGTTACCGGGGAGCGGCACCGGTGCCCTGGGCCATACTAGCGGGGGAAACGCATAGCGGCGTCACCCTTTTCCAGCTTGACCAGCGTTTTGACTGCGGGGGGGTACTTGGCCAAGCGCAACTGGAAATAAAGGCGGACGACACCAGCGGCAGCTATCTTGAGCGCCTCGCCGTCCAAGCGGCTGACTTACTCGGCGAGTCTTTGCCAGCTATCGCGGCCGGGCGCCTCACGCCTCGGCCCCAGGATGAAAGCCAGGCCTGCCGGGCGCCAAAATTAACCAAGGCGGACGGCTTACTCGACTGGCAGCTTTCCTTCCCGGAACTTGACCGCCGGGTCAGGGCTTTCCAGCCCTGGCCCCTAGCCCACGCCACCTTCACTACCAGTCGTGGCGACATCAGCCTTAACATCCTCCGCCTGACCACCGCCAGCGGAGTTTACCCCCCCGCTCCGCCAGGAAGCGTATTGGTGGCCGACCCGGCAACCGGGCTGGTGGTCCAGGCCGGGGACGGGGCGGTGCGTCTAAGAGAAATTCATCCGTCAGGTAAACGCCCGATGTCAGACAGCGATTTCCTCCGGGGCACCAAAATGGAAGGATGGAAGGACTGACCATGGCGGAAGTTGACGGCGAAGACGGTGGATTGGCAGCGGCTCCTGGCGAGGGGTTGGTCTTGGCAGCCCTCCGCCAAGCGGGAGCGGATCAAAAGCCTTCCGACTGGGATAAGCGCCTAGGGGAGGTAACCCCGGATGAGGTGCGGCGAACTCTAGCCAACCGGCCGGGTTTCACTCCTCGCCGCCTCCTCACCCTCCTAAGCCCGGCCGCCGCCACCCTCCTGGAAGATTTGTCGCAGGCGGCCCACCGTCTCACCCGTCAGCGCTTTGGCAATGTCATCACCCTTTTCGCCCCCCTCTATCTTTCCAACTATTGCCGAAATCTTTGTCGCTACTGCGGCTTCCATGCGGGGAACAATGACCGCCGCCGCCGTCTTAGCCTGGAAGAGGCAGTGGCTGAGGCGCGCCTGCTCGCCCGGGAAGGTTTCCGGGACATCCTCCTGGTCTCTGGCGAGGACCCAGCCCACGTCAACCCCGCCTTCCTGGGTAACCTGGCTAGTATACTCCGCCAGGACAACCTCTTCACCTCGGTGGGGGTAGAAGTAAACGTCCTAAGCGAGGCGGATTACCGTCTCCTACTGGAACACGGCATAGACGGAGTCACGGTGTTTCAGGAAACTTACGCCAGGGACGCCTACGCCCACTGGCACGCCGGCGGGCCAAAGGCGGTTTACGCCGACCGCCTTAACGGCCAGGAGGCGGCCGCCAAGGCGGGTATGCGTCGCCTCGGGCTTGGCGCCCTTCTGGGTTTAGAAGACTGGCGCTTCGACGCCTACGCCATGGCGGTGCACGCCGCCACCCTGATGCGGCATTACTGGCGTTCCCGCGTTTCCTTCTCCTTCCCGCGCCTACGTCCCACCGAAAGCGGGGGGGTGGAACATTTTCCTCACCTGGTCTCAGACCGGGAACTGGCGCAGCTAATCGCCGCCCTACGCTTGTCTTTCCCCGATGCCGGAATGACCCTTTCCACCCGCGAGGCCCCGGGACTCAGGGAAAACCTCCTGCCTCTAGGCATCACCCAGGTGTCAGCCGGGAGCAAAACCAACCCGGGTGGCTATTCCGACGGAGACACCGGCCAGGGCGCCACCGGGCAGTTTGTGGTGTCTGACGATCGCTCGCCAGGGGAGATAGTCCAAGTGCTACGCTCCCTCTCTTATGACCCGGTGTGGAAAGACTGGGACACTGGTTTTCAGGGTTAGCCTAGCTCGCCCGGGTAAACCTTGCCTTGCCGACCAACCGCCAGAGTTGTTCCCTCCGAATACAGCATTGACAATTCCACCCATAAGCCAGTATCATGTTTGGTCTTTACCCATATCCACCAGTCGCCTACCCACATGGAAAAGAATGCCTGATCCACATGGGCTTCCCCTGTAATTTTTTTTAGATTCCGCCTATATCCCGGTCTGTCCGGGTGGCCTGTATATGAAACGGTTTTTGCTATGCCCAATCCGGAAGCCAAGCCGGTTACCCACGCTAGTCCAGCGGTATCCTCCGCCACCGAGACGGCTGATTTCGAGGGGATGCTCCCCACGGCCAGCCCGGCTCTAGACATGAACAGTCTTCTTCGGCATCTCGAGGACGCCTGCCCCTCTATCATTTACGACGCCCAGGAGGACTCGCAGCCACCGGCCCGCTACCTCATTGGCAAAGAGTTGGGAGCTGGGTCCATTGGCCAGGTTATCGAGGCCTGGGACAACCATCTGGAGCGTCAAGTTGCGATAAAAATCCTCCACGAGGGCGAGGGAATCTCCCGGGAGGCTATTGTCCGGTTTCTCGCCGAAGCCCAGATAACCGCCCAGCTCGAACACCCCGCCGTGATTCCAGTGCATGAAATCGGTCTCATGCCAGGCGGAATGCCTTATTTCAGCATGAAGCTGGTGAAGGGACGCTCCCTCTCCGACATCATTAACCACCTGCGTATCGGCGACCGCGAAGTGACCCGGCAGTACAACCAGCTCGCCCGCCTACGCCTGTTCCAGCGTATCGCCCAGGGCATGGCCTACGCCCACGCCAAGGGCGTGGTGCACCGCGACCTTAAACCCGACAACATCCTGATCGGTCAATACGGCGAGGTGCAAATAATGGACTGGGGACTGGCCAAAACGGTCAGTGGCGGCGGTGACACCTTGAACCCGGCCAGCGTGCGCGTAGGTCTGCGGATGAACTCTTACAGCGGTGGCATCGCCGGAACCCCTGCCTACATGAGTCCAGAACAGGCGAAGGGCAACTTCAAGGCCATCGGACCCAATTCCGATGTCTTCGCCCTAGGCCTGATGCTGGCTGAACTCATGACCCTGCTACGGATCTACCGCGAACCCACTTTCACCGCCACCCTGGAAGCGGCGAAAAACCCCCCGGGCCCAGTGAACATCAACCGGCTCACCCCGCGCAAGACCTTTATCCTCGGCGTTGACCGGGTGGTGGAAAAAGCCACCCACCCCGATCCACTCCTTCGCTTCCCCAACGCCAGTGAAATGTCAGACGCTATCGCCAAGGTGATTGAGGCGCAGCTCTCGATTTCCGGCTCCTTTAAGCCTCTAACCCTGGGGTCGGAACGGCGACTCCACCCCGGCCGGGAAGAAGAGGTTGATTTCACCACCTGCTGGCGGCATCCCTTCTTCTGGCTAGGAGTACTGGCCGCCCTTCTGGCCACTATTGTCGTCAAGCTTCTTAGCTGATTTTTGGTCTCTGGTGAAGAACCGGCAACCCTTTCCTTTAGCTATTTCGGCAGGTGGTGTTTGGCCCTAGCCAGGCAATCCGCCACCTAACTGAACACCCGACGTTCCTAATTCCATCTATTTTTTCACCCTAAAAAGGAGGAATTCACATGTCTGGAACAAACACGTCGCGGGGACCAGTGATTGCCATGTGGATAGTCATGCTTATCGGCTGGTTTTTTTTCCTGCTGCCAATTCCTGGCACCATATTCTTCGCCATCCCCTTTAATTTCGTGGCCTTTATCCTGGCTATTGTCTGCCTGATCAAGGGGCGGGTCGGCCACGGATTGCTTGGCCTAATCGGCAGCATTATCATTTCCGCCGTTTTGTATTTTCTTAGTTTTACCCTCGCCATCGCCACTATCCAGGAGTTAAGCGAGCCCAATAACACCGGAGAGGCTATTAGCACGGACAAACTCTGAGTGGCTTTGTTCCCTTACTTCTAGCGTTCTGGCGGAGGAAGTAGCGGGGCGAAGAGAGGTAAGTTCAGCTAGCCCGGTTAACGCGAAAGACCAGCCGTTTCCCGCTGACCCGCGGGAAACGGCTGTTTTTTTCCCGGGTTTCCCTTTTTCCGAAAAAAAGTGTTGACTTTTCTCTATATCATATATATTCTATATGAATAGGTGGCATTACTTTCTCCCGCTCGTCCCGGTCCGGAATGTTGGCGTTTTTTCCAGACTCACCAGACCTACCGGGAAGAAAGTAAGCCTACTCTGGTGGACAACCCTGTTTCCTAACCGGCTTTCCGCCGGCGGCTGGAACGGGTTTTCCTGGTGAATTAGTTTTCTCCCGGATTTTACCCTTAATCCCCAACTGGATTTTGTGCTGCCATGTTAAGTCTGACCCGTCTTTACTACCAAGCTTCCCTGCCTAGTCTCCAACTGACCTCGGAACGATGTTAAGCATCCCCCCACCATTCTTGTCTTGTGTCACCGGTTAAATCCCTATTGACAATTTAGAAACCGCCATTTCGGAGGGATTCTCTCCCTTTGCCGATATGGTCTACTGTCTCGCCCCATCTGTCCAGCCGGGTATTGTCCTGGCTGGTTAGACCCTTCCCGCACCGGGAGAGGGCACGCTTTTAAGGAGGTTACTCATGACTGCGGCACCCCAGGAAGAAACTGTCAACTTAACCGCCAGCGGGGAACTGGAAGACGCGCTAGAGCGCCATCCCGATTTTCCCCGCCACCTGGCTATAAAAATTGATACGCAGCGCCGGGGGGTCTTTTATACTCCCCGGGCCCTGGCGCATGTGGATCCGGAAAAGCACCAACTCCGCTCCCCCTATCTCTTTGGCTCCCGCGACAACACCCTGTCCCAGGTCCCCGAGTCGCTGTTGCTTCACGACGGCACCACCATCCTGACCGACCCCACTCCCCTGGAGAAAAACCCCTACCGGGTGGATTGGCGGGAGGGTGAATTCGCCCTGGTCGACGGAGACCAGACAGTGGTGGAGGTTGAACTCTGGCCTAAACCCGACTACTACGGCAAAACAACCCGTTCCGGAACACCGATGAACCATGTTTTCACCGCCCGTCCGCAACGCCTGAATTTCTTCCTGTCGGGTTTTTGTCAATTCTGGGCCAACGACAAAGGCTGTCGTTTTTGCGACCTGGTGACCCACTGGAAGCGCCAGAAAAAAGAGTGGAACGTCGCCTCCAGTTTCTCCAGCGACGACATAGAGGAAACCCTGCGGGAGGCTTTGCGGGAAAAGGGGCGCTTTACCAATTTCTGTCTTACCGCCGGTAGCAATCTCAATGGCCCGGAAATATTTGACGCCGAGGTTGACTACTATGTGGAAGTGCTCCAGAGCATCGGCCGGGTGCTCCCCGGGGGGAAATTCCCCAGCCAGCTCATCGGTTCCGCCTATAACGAGAAACAACTGGCCCGGCTTTATGAACAAACCGGACTAAGCAGTTACACCTCCGACCTGGAGGTGTTTGGCGAGGACAAGTTTGACTGGGTGTGTCCCGGCAAGGCGGAAAAGATCGGTTACCAGGAATGGAAACAGCGTTTGATAAGGGCGGTAGACATCTTCGGGAGGGGAAATGTCGGAACCGGGCTGGTCGCCGGGGCTGAACTAGCCAAACCCCACGGTTGGCCAACCGAGGACCAGGCTCTCGGGGTTACGCTTTCAGAAGCGGAGAATCTGGCGGAAAAAGGCGTGACCACTGTCTATATCGTCTGGGTACCGCGTCCCGGTTCCTATTTCCACGATCAGGCGAACGCCTCGCTTGATTATTACATTCGCCTGGCCAAAGGCCTCCACGAAATAAGGGCCCGGCACGGACTCAAAGTGTTTTTCGACGATTACCGCCGCTGCGGCAACCATCCCGACAGCGACCTGTCGCGCCTGTTGTGAACCCGGGCCTGGATTATCCCGGCCTCACCCATTAAACCGTGAATTCTCGAAAGGGAGTAAAAATGAAAAAGTACAGCTTGTCCACCCTGATCCTGTCCACCCTCTTTGTCCTCCTCACCCTGGTCGGGGTCAATTCCGCCGGGGAAGGAGTGCTACGCATCGCCACCCAACCCGGGATCATGTACAACCCCGTGTTTGTCGCCAAACACAAAGGCTGGGTCGAGGAGGCCCTGGCGCCAAAAGGCTTCACTGTGAAATGGACCGCCTATCTCGCCGGTCCTCCCATCACCGAATCCATCGCCGCTGGCGAACAGGACGTGGGTTACCTTGGCGACACTCCCGTCCTTATCTCCAAGGCGGCTGGACTGGAAACCCGGATAATCGCCACAGCTGGCGTGGCGGCCAAGGCCCAGGCCATAATCGCTAATAAGGATTCAGGCGTCAAAACCCTGGCTGACCTGAA
>JAITQC010000033.1 GCA_031289115.1 Planctomycetota bacterium | reverse complement strand
ACCCGGTTGTACTTGCTACCAGTCACCCCGGCCGGGCGGGGGACAGCGTTGTTAAACACATCCAGAATGGCGACCGGGTTTTTGGCCTTGATTTCCGGGTCGTCAAAGAGCGAGAGGGCGCTTGGGGTATAGCTTCCCAGGAGTGAGAAGCGGCGCTGGCCTTCGGCGCTAGAGAGGAAGAAAACAAGGTCGGCCGCCACGGCGATCTTTTTCGAGTACTTGGATATGCCAATACCCCAGCCACCCAGGGCGCCAGAGGGTTTGCTGGTTGATCCCGTGCCTTTGGGAACCGGCATAATGCCGATCTTTCCCTTGACCGGGCTGTCGTCGGCCTGGCCTAGGGCCCAGGCGTAGGGCCAGTTACGCATGAAAACAGAGTCGCCGGATTGAAACACGCCCCGGGCGTCCTCTTCGGCGTAGTTCAGGACTCCACTGGGGGAGATGTCGCCGATCCAAGCGGCGGCGGCGGTGAGGGCGGCCGCGGCCTGGGGGTTGTTGATAGTGACGTTACCGTCAATGTCGATAATGGTGCCCCCGCCGTAGGAGTCGATCCACTCCAGGGCGGCGCAGGTAAGGCCTTCATAAGCCCGGCCCTGAAACACCAGTCCCCAGAGCTTGTTGTTGCCAGCCTGGTGTTCAGCCGTGGTTATCTTCTTGGCGGCGGCAATTAGTTCGTCCCAGGAGCCGGGGACGGGGACGGAGTATTTGTCCAGCAAGTCCTTACGGTAAAACATCATGCCAGCGTCAAGATAAAGAGGCATGGAGACCAGGCGGCCGTTAATGGTGTTGTTGGTGATGACTGGCTGGGTGTGTAACTTTTCCCGTCCGTTTGAGTATTCCTTGAGGTCGACCAGATGGTTGGCGAGTAGGCCAGGCCAGACCACGTCCAACTCGTAGATGTCGACATCGGAGGTGCCGGCGCCCAACTGCTGCTGGTAGAGGGCGAGGTTGTCGGACGAGCCGGCGGAACCGGTGAGGAGGGTGACTTTGTTGCCGGTTTTCGCTTCCCAGTCTTTGATAGTCTCCACCAGGAATGGCGCTTCCACCGGGTTGGAATACATGACTATTTCCGTGCCGCCCTGGACAATAGCGGCGGGGAAAAGGGAAAGGGCGAGAAGAAGCAGAAACCGCATTAGATGTTTAGCCATTTTTTTGGTCCTCCTAGTCAAACTTGGTGAAAAGGTGGTTGTCGTGCCACAAGGGACCGGGAGAAAAACCCGGACCGGCTGGTTGGCATCCCCCTATAATATTATATAACCTGATTAGGTATTTAAGCTGTTGGTTAATGATATGACCGGCCGGTTTTGGGTCCTCGGGCGTATGAGTGGGAGCTGGTCTTGCCAGTTGGCCGGCTGGCAAAAGTCTTTCCCGGCGTTACTTCTGGGTGATCGGTACAAGCGTGCCGTGTGGGATGGCAGGAAAACCACGGATGGGGAGACAGGTAAACATTGTCCTGCAAAAAGCCTGGGTGTTGGCTAAGCGCCAATTCAACCTATACACCTTACCGGTTTATTTCTCAACCTTTAAATTGGTTTTCCCCCGCCTTTTACCTGTCTCTCTGTCCCCTGGCGCCGGGGGTGATCCCCGGGGGTGGGGATAAAACCACCCCTCCGGCTCCGCCGCCCGGGACTAAAAACCGGTGCGGTAAAGCCGGGGGCGGGATAAAATAACCGAGGGGTAGCGGAGAGGGAGGAAAAATGCTGGCACTGGATATCGGTAACACTAAAGCCCGGCTCGCCTGGCTTGAGGAAGGGGTGGTAAGAGAGCACTGGCTTTGGCCTACCCGGGAGTTGACCAGCGCGGGTCTGACGCCGCTTCTTGCCCGCCAAGCCAAAGCGGGGGAGACTCTCTGGGTGGCTTCAGTGGCTCCGGGGGTGAATTCCCGGGTAACGGCGGCGGCGACGGCGGTGGGCGCCACCTGCCATTTTCTGGCAGTCGACAGCGACCAGATCATGCCTCACCGTTTGTCCAGTCCCCAAACCACCGGAGTCGACCGTCTTTTGGTCGCACTCGGAGCGGGGGGCCAGGCCCCGGGGGCTTATATCGTGATCCAGTGCGGTAGCGCCGCCACGGTTGACTGGGTAGACAGCGAGGGTTTTTACCGAGGGGGGTATATTCTCCCTGGCCCCCGGCTTTGGCTTCAGGGATTAGGACTGGCGGAATGCCTTCCCGATCTTAGTCGGGAAGATTGGCTTGGGGAATCCAGCGAGCCCGGGGACGCCACTCGCTCCGCCCTCCTGGGGGGGCTGGCGGTCGGCCTCCCGGCGGCGGTGGCGGCGGCGGTGGCGCGCCTGGGAGAAAAACTTGGCCCAGTTCCCCTGACCCTTACGGGTGGCTGGGCCGGGGCGTTAGCGCCACGGCTAGCCAACTTAGCGCCACGGCTAGTTCCCGACCTCCTGTTTTTAGGCATAGCGCGCTGGGTGGCTGAAAACCACCGGGCCGGGGTTGGTGGCGGGGAGGTGGGTCAGGTGGGCGACAGGCCGGGAAAGGATGGGAATTAATCTTTGGCGCTGGCGGCAACCCTAGGAGGTTTACCCGGTTCAATTTTTCCTTCCAGGTTATCCGACCAATGGCGCGTCTGCTACCTGGGCCAATTCTTTTCGGTCTAGCGCCCCTGGGCGGAGGAGAGTGAAGCTGCCGTCCGGATTGGCCGCCAGGACGGAAGATGCCTGACCCTGGCGGGCTGGGCCAGCGTCCACCAGGAGGGCGACTCCGGTGAAGACATCGGCCGCCGCCGCTTCCACTGGGGGGGGTTGGCCAGCTGGGTTGGCGCTACTGGCGGCCAGGGGTTGCCCCAAGCGGGCGAGAAGGGCCTGGACAAAGGGATGGTCAGGCGCCCGGAGACCGAGGCTAGGTTGGCCAGGTGGGCCGGGAAGCACCAGAGTCAGAGGCCCGGGCCAGAAGCGCTGGGCTAGGCGCCGGGAGGCAGGACTAAAGACTGCTCCGATTTTTTCCGCCATGTCCTGTCCGCTTACCAGGATTTGACAGGGCTTGTCCGCATCCCTACCCTTGAGGCGGTAAAGGAGTTCCCGCGCTCCCGGGTCACTAGCCAGGACCATCAGCCCGTAAACAGTATCGGTGGGGAGGATGACCGCCTCGCCTGCCAAGAGCGCCTGGCTAGCTTCAGTCAGGGCCAGGTCGTATTCTTCCGGGAGAACAAGGCGGCGGGTGGCGGTCATGGTTGTTCCGGGTCGGGGAGAACCAGTCTTTTTTCCTTGATGGACTGGTCTTTAAGAAGGGTCAGGAAGTCGCCGGCGGTCTCGGTGAACAACCGCTCTTCATATTGTGCAAGCACTTTGCCGCGGACCTCGTCGAAACTAGGCATACGGCGCTTGCGCCGTTCCACCACCTGGATTATGTGGTAGCCCATGCCGGTGCGGATCGGGTTTGATATAGCCCCCGGGCGGAGGGCGAAGGCGGCTTCGTCAAGCTCGCGCAGGAGTTCCCCCTGGCTTACCCATACCGGCTCACTGTCACTACCGGGGTAGGAGGCAGCCACCGCCCGAAAATCTTCACCCATCCGGAGCCGGGTGTGCGCCTCCACCGCCAGGCGCTCCGCCTCGTTCCACTCGGCGACCCCGTGGACAGCATCGCTGTCCTCCCCGGTCTGGGGGGGAATGAAAACCTGTTCGAGAAAGACCCGTTCCGGTTCGACAAAGTCTGGCTGGTGTTCGGCGAAAAAAGCCCGGAGTTCCGTTTCACCTGGTTTAAGGGTGGCCTGCATAATTTTACGTAACGCCAATTCAGTCCAAACCGCCCGTTCCCGGTATTCAGAAAGCCCCATGCCGGAGGCGACGCGGGTCAATTGTTCTCCGCTTCCAGCGCGGGGGAAGGCTTGGGCGAGTTTTTCCAGGTGTTCCGCCAGGCGGCTCTCCACCTCGGCCGCGTCAACGCCTAGACCGTGCCGGTCAAGTTCGTCAACCAGTACAGCTTGGCCGATTAGCCAGTCCAGAGCGTCCTGTCCCCGCCGCAACCAAAGTTCGCGAGTGACGTCTTGATCGGTGATTACCTTGTCCCCGATAACGGCAAGGACAAGCGCCGCCGGGGCCGGACTGGCCTCGGGGGCTAACTCGCTTGGCTGGCTGTCAATGCTTAAAGTAGGGTTATCCCGGGTTGGTTCGGCCTGAGGTAGCGCCGGGGGTGGGGGTGGCGTCGCCAGGTCCACGACCGGATGGTCTCCTCCCGACAGGGCGACATTGACCCGCACCGAGGGGGTGGGAGGGAGGGGGGAGGGGCTTTCCCAAGCGTCTCGCCGGCTTTCCGGTGTCATCTCCGGCGGAGGCGGGGCGTAACGCTCGCCCCCCCCGCTCCGGGGGGCGGCGAGTAGTAGCAGCAAGCTGGCGATAAGGGCGATTCCAGGTTTAGGCATAGACGCTTGTCGTTCAAAGTAGGGTCGGGGTGTAAACCGTCCCCAGAGGTGGACCACGTTTCCACTGGCTATAGGCTATTTTTTCCGCCAGTCCTGGAGAAAAGACTCGCCCGCCCGGAAGAAGGCGGACAGTCCTTTTTCCGCCATTTTCCCCCATTCTCCAGCCAGGGCTAGCCAGTCCGCCCTTTCTCCGCCATCGGCCTCGGGCGGGGGTGGGGCGAACTCTCCCCAGAAAGCGGGGCCGGGTTCGCGGGGGGATGGCTGGTCAGCTGCCTCCAGTGGCGTCCCGGCGGCGATTTTCGCCGGGGCGCCACTGGCGAACCAATTCGCCAGATCGGCTAGGCGGAGGAGTGTCCCGGTGTTTTCCCGGTTCAAGGCGGCGGTGAAGCGCCGCCAATGACTGTTGTTCCAATCGTCGCGGTAGGCCTCCGCCGCCAATCCCTGCCGGCGGGGGGCGTCCGGGTCGGTAATCCCGCCCCAGGCGGCGTGGCCGCCGCCGGCGAGACGAACCAGAAGGTGGCGGACATCTGCTTCCCCGGTCGCCAGGGCGGCGGCCCGGTCTAGCGACATGAGGGCGTAACAACGCCAGTTTTCCAGAGCCCAGGCCAGCATGGCTGCCGGGGCGCCGGCGAGACCGGAAAAATCCCGGAACCAGCGGAGGAAATCCACCGCCGCCAGGTTGACAGCGCTCCCTAGTTTAAGTCCGCCCGCCAGACCAGCCAGAAGGGCGGTCATTTCCGTTTCCGGCAGGCTGTCCAAGAGGTCGGCGGCGAGGATGACCCGCGCTCCCTGGGCGTCATAACGTATCTGCCAGCCTTTTTCCTGGCGGTGGACCAGGTGCAGGGGGATTTCCCCCACCCCAAAGGCGGCGAGACACTCATCCCAGCGCTGGGCCAAACGGGGATAAATCCCCTTCCCCGCCTTTAGGAAAGAGGCGGTCTCCACCATCCGCTCGGCCTTGCCTGAGCCATGGGCAGACATGAGGCTAAGGAGACGGTCGAAACCAGGGGCTTTTTTCAGGCTTCCAAGAGCCTGATCCTCCCCGGGGTGGCGCCAGAGGCCGGGGTCGAGGTTGGCCAACCAGGCGGGAAAAACGGGGCTAGGCTGGCTGTTAACCGCTTCGGGCATGTTATACCTCCCTTGGCAAAGACTTTACAATTGGGCGGCGGATTCCTAGTGGGCGATGTCGCTCCACTCCACCTGGAGTCGGGCCAGAAGGGGCTGGTCGGTCAGCTCATAAGTCAAAGGTGTGAGGACAGCGTAACCTTCCGCCAGCGCCATCGAGTCCGAGTCCTCCTCGCCGGGTAAGTTTCGCCATTCCCCCCCGATGGAGTATTGGTCGTGTCCGGTTGCCACCAGCACATCCTGGTAGCCGCCATGCCCGTGGCGGGCGAAGCGTAGACCCTTTACCGACGCCAGGGGAAGGCGCGGGACGTTGAGGTTGAGGATAAGTTCGCGGCGCTCCCGGGCTAGAATCAGAGTTTTTTCCGCCACCAGCCTGGCATAGTGCCGGGAGGCGTCCCAAAGGGGTGGCTCGCCGTGGTCGACTGACACCGCCAGGGCGGGAAAGCCGTACATAAAAGCTTCGTAGGCAGCACCCAGGGTACCGGAACAGCGGATATTCCGGCCAATGTTAGGCCCATGGTTGATGCCAGTCACTACCAGGCGGGGAGGAGTTCCGCCCAGAAGGTACTGCAGGCCGTACTTTATGGCGTCAGCGGGGGTGCCGTCCACCGAAGTCCGCTCCTTGACTCCGGGCCAGGCAGAATGCCGGCGGGCAGTTACCGGCCGGTCGACGGTGATGCCGTTACCGACGCCGGAGCGGTTTTGGGAGGGGGCGGCGATGTAAAGATCATCCAGGCCCTCCAGCGCTTCCGCCAGCGCTTTCAGGCCAGGGGCGTCCACCCCATCGTCATTTCCCAGGAGAATCGCCATGCGCTTCCTTTTTGCCAGACAAAAACTTTAGTCTATCCAAGGGGGAGGGGAAATCCTAGGAAAAAGCAACTGACAGCGTAAATATTCCCGCCGCCGGGAAGTAAAAAACGCTATGACCGGTTAGTCCGCCGACTCGCTAGATGCGTCTAAATCCTCCCCGTCCTCCGCCAGGGCGTTTTTTTATTTTTCCCATCCCCCCAGCTAGCTCGGTGACAATTTCAGCCGGAAGGATATCCGGCCGGCAGTAGCGTTTGCGCGTTACCATTTAAGCGGTTACCTGGAGCCGGGGTTTACCGGGTGGGTGTTTTGCAAAAAAGGATTGACAAACCGGCGATGGAGGATAGACTAGTAACGCTGTTAATACATAGCCCCCAGGCTACAAGGGGGTGTTTTTTTGCGAACCGGTTCCATATTGTGCGAGGCCTGAAAGGGCCGGGGAGAAAAAATGCCTAACCTCCAGGCTTGTGTTCTTGCCGCCGGCAAGGGCACCCGGATGGGAGGCGAACGCCCAAAAGTCCTGTTCGAAGCCAATGGCAAACCTTTGCTCGAATGGGTTCTCAGCGCACTTTCGGAAGCTGGAGTGGATGACTGCGTGGCTGTTGTCGGTTTCGGCAAAGACCAGGTTGTCGCCAAGCTTCCGACTGGAGTTCGCTGGGTTGAGCAATCGCCTCAACTCGGAACCGGGCATGCCGTTAGGTGTGCCCGCGGTGCGTTTCAGGACCAGGCTGAAGACATTATCGTGGCCTGTGGCGACATGCCTTTGGTAGCGGCGAAGAGCTACCAACGTCTGGTGGAAAGCCGGCGTCAAAGCGGTTCCGACGCGGTTATTCTCACCGTCGCCATTGAACTGGAAAGCCATTTTGGCCGGGTGGTCGCCAACCCCTCTGGGGCGGTGGAACGTATTGTCGAATACAAGGACGCCAACCCTAGCGAGCGGGGTTGCCTGGTTGGCAACACTGGTGTCTATTGTTTTCGCCCATCCTTGCTTTGGCCCGCGCTGGAACGGATAAGCAACAAAAACGTCCAGGGCGAGTACTACCTTACTGACGTGATCTCAGTGCTGGTCGGGGATGGCCGGCGGGTCACCGCCCTGCCTTCCGAGATCCCAGGTGAAGAGCTGGGGGTAAACACCCCCCAGGACCTGGAACTGGCGGCCCGGGCTTTGGCGGAGCGAGCGTGACCGTCAAGTGGACAGGACAGATGGTGCGGGTTTTCATTGGCAACGCCCATCCCGAACTGGGGCGGGCGGTGTGTCGCCACATGGAGATCGAACCGGGGCGGATTGACATCCTCCGCTTTCCCGACACCGAGACCAAGGTGCGTATCCTAGACGATGTCCGGGGTATCGACGCTTTTATTATCCAACCCACCTGTCCACCGGCTAATGAAAACACCATGGAGTTATTGATCATCGCCGACGCCCTCCGGCGGGCGAGCGCCCGGTCAATAACGGCGGTGATGCCCTATTTCGGCTACGCCCGCCAGGACCGCAAGCACGAGGGACGGGTGCCGATAACTGCCAAACTGGTGGCCAACATCATCGCCGCCAGTGGCGTCAACCGTGTCCTTTGTCTTGACCTTCACGCCGCCCAGATCCAGGGGTTTTTCGATATCCCGGTCGACCACCTTTTCGCCTCGCCTATCCTTATCGAGTGTCTGCATGAGCTTAATTTGGAAAAACCGATCCTGATGAGCCCGGATATCGGTTCGATCAAAATGGCTGACCGCTACGCCAAGAAGATGGGTTGTGGGATAGCCGTGGTGGAGAAGCGCCGGATTTCCGACGAGAGTGTCGAAACCGGCTATGTCATCGGGGAAATCGCCGACCATGACGTGGTTATTGTTGACGACATGGTGAGTTCCGCCGGTAGTATGGCCGCGGCGGTCAAGGCGGCCCGTGATTATGGTGCCCGCACTGTCCGGGCGGTCGCCACGCATGGCCTGTTTGTCGGTAATGCCTTTGAGCGCCTGAATCAGGCCGGAGTCACCGAGGTTATTGTCACCGACACTGTTCCCACCCCGACCCGGCTACCGCCAGGGTTGAATCTTCGGGTGGTGTCAGTGGCGGGTCTCCTGGCCGAGGCTATCTCCCGCATCCACCGCAACAAAAGCGTGAGTCTGCTTTTCGAGAACTGATTGTTCCGGCGAACCGGAGTGCGGGTGCGCTTAGCCCGCCGGGGCGCCGATATAGGGGGAGTGGCCCTAGTAGGCTGGCTCCCGTGATAATTCAACGGAGGAACCCAACTTGGCTACCCTGAAAGCGGAAAAACGCGAGGGCCGTGGTAAATACAAGGCCTTTGACCTTAGGAAATCCGGACGCATTCCGGGTATTGTTTATGGCAAAGGCATTGCTGACAACCTCAGTGTCTCCCTCGACCGGAAGGAATTTCTGCACCTCCTCCACTCTGGGGAACGCATTGTGGAAATAGATATCGACGGTAGCAGCCGTAAAGCCCTGATCAAGGCGGTGCAGCACGGCACTTTTGAGCACGAGATCCTCCACGCGGACTTCCGCGCCATCCGGGAAGACGAGGTGATCGAGGTTGAGGTGATGATAGAGCTTTCGGGTGAGGCGGCTGGACTAAAGATTGGCGGCATGGTGGAGCAAAACCTTTACCACATCAACATCCGCTGCCTTCCTAAGGATATGCCGGAAAAGGTTTTGGTAAATATTGAGTCCCTGGACATGGGCGACATCATTTACGCTGACCAGCTTCCCAAGTTGGCCGGTGTCACCTACATCTATCACGGCAATCCCCCGGTGGTGAGTTGCCACCACCCGGCGGGTGAAGACGTGGCCCTACCTAAGGAAGTCGGGGTCGAGGCGGCGGCGGAGCCGGAGGTTATTGGCGAGAAGGAACGCGAGGCCAAGGCTGCTAAGGAAGGTGGCGAAAAGAAATAATGCGTCTGGTCGTGGGATTGGGGAATCCGGGCCGGGAATATGCCCTTACCCGCCACAACCTGGGGTGGCAGGCTCTGGACGCCCTTGCCAGTCGTCTTGCCGCCAGTCGCTTCCACCGCGAGGGAGCGGTGGAGGTGGGGGAAATATTTACCGGGGGGGAGAAGATATTCCTCCTGAAACCCCTGATCTTCATGAACTGTTCGGGAGAAGCCCTGGCGAGTTGGCTAGGACGGTTCCGCGAGGTGGCCGAAGCTATCAAGGAAGAGCTTCCGGGCGAAAACGCGGCCGTTACCGGGGAGGCGGTTACCGGGTGGCCCCGGCTTCTTGTCCTGGCTGACGATGTCAACCTTCCCCTGGGGAAGATGCGGTTTCGGCCCGAAGGATCGGCCGGAGGCCATAATGGTCTGAAAAACCTGGAAAAGGTCCTGGGAAGCCAGGCTTATCCACGTCTACGCCTGGGAGTGGGGGCGCCACCGGATCGGGTCGACCGGGTCGACTATGTGCTGGGGCGTTTTTCCCCCGCGGATTGTATAGTGGCGGAACAGGTGGCCCGGCTCGCCGCCGAGGCGGTTGAATGCTGGTTACGGGAGGGTATGGCCCGGGCTCGGGACCTTTATAACGGACGGGAAGTCGCTGGTGCCGAGGCCCCGGATTAACGGGTGTTTTTTTCTGTGAAGCCTTATTAACTATTACCTGGGCTACTAAGACGTTTATTTTTTGCCGGAGGAATGGGTGTGAGCAAATTGTACGAAGCCATGTTTATTGTCGATAGCGCCAAGGCGAAAGAGCATTACGCCAAGATGGAAAAGGAATGCCTTGGTTGTCTGACCCGGCATGGCGCGGAGATTGTCAAGACGGTAAAGTGGGACGACCGCCGTCTCGCCTATGAAATTAACAAGGCGAGGCGAGGCACCTATCTTCTGGTGCATTTCAACGCTGATCCCCTGGTTATCGGCAAGATTGAGCGCCAATGCGCCCTTAACGAGAATGTCCTCCGGGTACTGATACTTGCCGACGAGGATGGCATTGAGCCAGTGGCACTTGCCGCCAACCGTGAACGGGGTGGCGAGGGTGATTTGGGAATGGAACTCGGCGACTGACGCTTTTCCGGAATCGGGTGGTGTTTTTGGCTCGCCCGGAGTGAAGAGTGGTATCCGGTGAGCCCCGGTGACAAGCTAACGGTTAGCAAAGACAAGGAGCTCCTGATGTACGGTTTTAATAAAGTTATTCTGATTGGAAATTTGACGCGTGATCCTGAATTACGCTATACCCCCCAGGGTACGGCGGTGGCGGATCTCCGGATCGCCGTGACCACCATGCGGGGACGGGCCGGAGCGGATCGCAACAAGGAAACGCTTTTCATTGATTGCACCGTGTGGGACCGCCAGGCTGAGGCTTGCAACGAATACCTTACCAAGGGACGGCCGATTTTGGTGGAAGGGCGTCTTATTGAGGATCAGTGGCAAGACAAGGAAACGGGCGACCGTCGCAGCCGCATAAAGGTCTATGTCCAGAGCGTGCAGTTTTTGGGCGGCAAGGGCGAGGACGCCACCGGTACCAGTGGCCGCTTTGAGTCAGGCCGGTTTGAGGCGCCGTCTAGCGCTGCCGCCGCCCCGGGCGAAAGTGAACGGCGCCCCGCCAGCCCCCGGAGTGGCGCTAAGCCCGCCACCCCGCCAGCCGCCACCCCGGGCGACGCCTTTGACGAGGATATACCGTCGTCCACCAGTTCAAACGAAGACATCCCCTTTTAGGGACAGGACGGGGGGCGAGCCCGCCTGACTTGAGTGTTTAGGTAGTGCAAACCGTTGGCAAGTTTAGGAGAACAGCCGTGAGTTTGGATTATGGTAAAGACAAGCAGATGGACTACCATATCGGGGGTGGGCGTTGCCGTTACTGCGCCAAAGACGCTCCTCCGGTAGTGGATTACAAGGATATTAATAGCCTCCAGAAATACATGAGCCCCCAGGGCAAGATGTTTGAGCGTAAACGCACCGGCAGCTGCGCCAAACACCAGCGGGCCATCGCCCGGGCGATCAAGCGGGCGCGTTTTCTCGCCCTCCTGCGTTATAGCGGGCGTCAATAGGGTTTGTTACCCCTTTTGCGGTGGCTAGGCCTGGGCGGCAAGGCCGGGCCTCCCTGAATGGGTTTTTATTGACTGATTCGGGCGTGTCTTCCCGAAAAGCGCCGGGTTTTCCCTAACCGGGAGAGAACGGGCTTTGCCGGTGTTAGCCGGCCGGGTTGGCGGCGGTACCGCGTCCGGGTTGTGACAGGGTTTTTGGTTAGGAGACGGAATAATGGCGATGAAATTATTGCTTAGCGAAGATGTCAAGGACCTGGGGTTCGCCGGTGACGTGGTTACCGTGGCTAACGGTTATGGCCGTAATTTCCTTCTCCCCCAGCGCCTGGCGGTGGAGGTTACCAAAGCCAATTTGAAACGTATTGAGGTTTCCAAAAAGCTCCGCCAGGTCAAGGAATTGGAGCGGGTGAAGGATTTGAAAAAACTGGCTGAGCGGATATCCACCATTGACATCACCCTCAAGGAACGGGTGTCAGATTCAGATGTTCTCTATGGCTCGGTGCAGGTGAAGGACATTTTGGCCGGCCTAAAGGAACAGGGGTTGGAGCTGGAACCCAATATGATCCGTATCGAGGAGCCGATTAAGACTATTGGTGTCCACAAGGTGCCGGTGCGGCTCCATCCAGAGGTCGAGACCGAGTTCAAGGTCTGGGTGGTGGGTATCAAGGACTCGGATGTCCCGGAGTGAGGTTGGACACGGTTTTTCCGACTTTGCCGCGGGTGATGGCGGCGGGAAAGTAGCGAGTTTTACTGAGTGCCAGGGCCGGAGGCGCTGTTTACCCGCCTGGCGACTATAAAAAAGGGGGGCGATCTGGATTCGACTGGATGGGCGAAGTTGAAGCAGCGTGCCGGGGTTGATCGGTTGGCCCCGTTAAAAAGCCGATCAAAATAATAACTGCCGAGCATTCTTATGCTCTCGCTGCCTAACTAAACGGGCAGTGCCTGTGGCCGGGACGCCGATATCGGGAACCACAGGACGCTTTCGGCTGGACGATTACTAGACCCGCCCGAGCCGCGTGATCGTCAAGAACAAATCCGGGCTGGCTGGCAGCGGTTTGTCGATGTACCGCCGGCGGCGAGAACCAAACACCGACTGCGCACGGAGCGGCTTCCTCTGAACTTATCGCAGGACGCGGGTTCAATTCCCGCCGCCTCCACCATTAATTAAGTCCAACAATGGACAGAAAAGGCCAAAGCACCTTTTAAATAAAGGGTTTTGGCCTTTTCCTTAAACAGCGATTTTTAGTGAAATATGGTGCCTGCCTGCTTCTGAAACAACCCACCAATATTTATAAGGAGGCAGGAATTTTAAGCCTGCCTGGCTCCACCCAATCTTTCAAGACGGTTCCTGGCGTCAACCCAGGATGACCGAAATCATCCAACTATGTTCCGGTGAAACCACAAAAACAGCTTTCCTTTTCTTCTTCTCGTCTTATATCCTGTGGATATACAGAGGATATAACCATGCCAAAGCAGACAAAAGTCTATCAATGGGGCAATTCCCTAGCTATCCGCCTGCCACAAGCTCTGGTGGCTAGTCTCGGCATTAAGCCAGGAGTCGAGGTAGAGTTTCACATTGAAAAAGATGGCTTCCGGGTGACGATCCCTTCCCTGCCGAAGAAATTCACCCTGGATGAGCTTCTTGCCAGTGTGACGCCAGATAATGTCCAGCCCGAATTTGCCTGGGGCCAGGCGCAAGGGAAGGAAGTATGGTAGCCGCTTCATGTGTTCCCGACTGCGGCAAAGTCAACTGGTTGAATTTTGACCCATAGGCCGGGCCCGAACCGGCAGGGCACAGCCCTACTCTTGTTCTTTCTCCCAACGCTTATATTAACCAGGCCACGAAATAGTTTCACTGCTCTATAACTTTTGTGTTATACTGCTTGTATGGATACCACTGACTTTCGCGCTCTTCCTTCTGCCGCCCAGGAAGACATCAGACGCAAGGCGGTTAATGCTGTGGAAGCTGGCATGCCTCCTAA
>JAITQC010000194.1 GCA_031289115.1 Planctomycetota bacterium | reverse complement strand
GGCCGCTTTAAAGCAGGCGTTCTCCGGACCGATACTGGCGGTGTTCCAACCTCATCTTTATTCGCGTACCCGCGACTACGCCAGGGACTTAGCCCAAGCCCTGGCCGAGGGAGCGGAAGTAGTGCAGTTAGTGGATATTTATCCAGCCCGGGAAGAGCCGATACCCGGGGTTGACTCCGCCTTAATCAGTTCCTTCGCCAGGGAAATAAACCCCCGGGTGGAGGATCCCCTTCCCCTCGCCCAAGCCGTAGAGACCGCCCGGGACCGGGCGGGAGACTTTCAGGCGGTGGTGATGCTTGGGGCGGGAGACATCGATAACGCTGCCCGGGAGTTATTCCCTGGCATGACAGTCGGGGAAAATTAGCCGTGCTTAACCTCCGGCATGCGGAACCGCTTTCCGAACACACCAGTTACCACATCGGTGGACCGGTTAGCCATTTCCTGGAACCGGAAAACACCCAGGAACTCGCTTCTGGCCTGGAGCTAGCGGCTAGGGAGGGGTTGCCAGTCCTTCTCCTGGGTGGCGGGACTAATCTGCTGGTCGGTAGCGGTGGTTTCCGGGCCATGGTCATCCACTATCCCCCCAAAGGGGAATTCGCCCGTCTTCAGGCGCTTGATCCGGAGGGAATAAACTGGTGGCTAGGGGCGGGTATTGCCCTTCCCCACCTTCTCAACACTCTCGCCAGCCAAGGACGGACCGGTCTTACTGACTTCGCCGGCATCCCGGGTACGCTAGGTGGGGCGGTAGTTATGAACGCCGGAAGTCCAAGCCGGGGATTCGGTGACTTTGTCCGCCGGGTAAAAGGCCTTGACCGACAGGGGCGGGAAGTGGAAATCAACCCTCCTGATCTCGGGTTTACATACCGCCACAGTGGTCTAGACGAATTGATCATCACCGGGGTTGAGGCGGTTTTCCCGGAAAGTGGTGAACCGGAAGAAATCCGGGCGCAAATACGCGAAAGCGCTAGGAAGAAGGCGGAAAAACAACCCGTAGCCCAACCCAGCGCTGGCTGCGTTTTCCGTAACCCCCCCGGGAAAAGCGCGGGTCAACTTCTTGACCAGGCTGGCTGTAAGGGAATGCGACAGGGCGATGCGGAGGTCAGTAGTCTTCACGCCAATTTCATTGTAAACCGTGGCGCGGCAAGTTCCCTAGAGGTAACGACCTTGATCGGGAAAATGCGTCAGGCGGTAAAAAAACGCTTTGCCCTCGACCTGGAAGTGGAAATCCGGGTCTGGGGACTAGCAGAGAAGGAATTGAGGCTTTTAAAGGGAGACGGCAATGGATGATTTCACCGATTTGCAAAGGCTGAAGACTGCGGTATTGTGCGGCGGTCCGGGGGTGGAACGGGCCGTGTCACTGGAAAGCGGGGACGCTGTCTGGCGTACGCTCACCAGTAGCGGTTTTCGGGTCACCAAGGCAGTCCTTCCGGAAGTGGGTTACAATGAATACCTGGAAAAACTTGATTGCCAGGTGGCAGTGATGATGTTACATGGCGAATTTGGTGAAGACGGACAGCCCCAGGCCATACTGGAACGCCGCGGCATCCCCTTCTCCGGTCCGGATTCCGAAACCTGCCGCCTGGCAATCGACAAGGCGGCGGTGAAGGCGCGCCTGGATCAGGTGGGAGTTGCCACCCCCCGCTGGCTAACCCCTGACAGTAATGAAACTCCCATTTCCCTGGTAGCCAGGCTCGAAGCCTCGGAGATAAACCCGCCCCTGGTAGTAAAACCAAACTCGCGGGGTAGCTCGGTGGGGATTAGCATTATCAACAAAATGTCCCAACTTCCTGCCGCCATCGCCTTGGCCCGGGAAGTGGATGAGCATATCCTTATCGAGGAATTTATCTCCGGACGCGAACTTACCATCGGCTGGCTGGACGGAGAGGTTCTACCCATTATCGAACTCACCCCCGATGGCCCCTTTTACGATTACCGGGCCAAATACAAGTCAGACAAAACCCGCTACATTTGTCCGGCTCACCTCGACCCCCTTACTTATGACAAAGTACGCGAAATGACAGAAGCGGTTTTGACTCTGACCCGGATCCGTGACATCTCCCGCGTAGACATCATACTCTCGGAAAAAGGCCCCTATGCCCTGGAGGTCAACACCTCCCCCGGTTTCACTTCCCATAGCCTGGTACCCCTTGCCGCACGGCAGGCCGGGATAACCATGGCGGCGCTTTGTTCCCGTCTGGTGGAAATGGCGGCTAACCGAGCCGGCCTAGCCAAGGGGCAAGAAAACCAATTTTACCTGGGACAGGGAATATGCCTCTAAATTCCGTGTGTCACCAAGCCAGAAAACGGCGCAGCCGGCGACGCTATTTCGCCGTCCTCGCCATGTTTTACCAACTCCTGACCATTATCATCCTAGTGGTCGGTTGCCTGGCGGGTGGCGCCTTCCTATGGGAAAAAGCCAATACCGATCCCCGCTTCCTCATGCAGGGCGACACCCTGGCCATGGCCGGAGCCATCCGCGAATGTCCCGAGGCCGTGACGGAACTGGAGGAAATCGGGCGTAGCTTTATCAACCGGAGCCTCTTAGACCCGGTAATTCTCTCCGACCTTGACTCCGCCTATGGTAAAAGCCCCTGGATACGCCGGATTACCCATATCCGCCGGCATTTCCCCAACCGCATCGAATTGGAACTGTTACTGCGCCTTCCAGTGGCGCAGGTGAAACAGGGCCGTGAATACTGGTTGATTGACTCCGAAGGTTATATTCTCTCCGCCACCGGCTCCACTAGCCCATTCCCCGCCTTGCCGGAAATATCCGAGGCGGTAAGGGGCACTATCCAGGGACGCCCGAAACAGCAGGGTACGGAATGGAAAGATGAGGGTCTGCAAGGAGCGCTGGGGGTAATGCGGGCCTTTTGGGCCTCGCCTCTGGCCCAGGCTTTCCCCATCGCCAAAGTTGTGGTAGTGGGTGGGGCTTATCGCGACAACCAGGGTAACAACCAGTCCAGCATCCGGCGTTATGAAGTGCTTTCCACCACCGGCGCCTTGGTGCGCTGGGGTAGTTTTAACGCCGAAGGCCTCCCAGGCGAACTTACCAGTGGCGAAAAACTGTGGAATCTTCAGGAATTGTTGCAACACGACGGCGCCGACCTCCCCGGCGTCGCCCTGGATGTGCGCACCCATCTACCGGGTTACTCCCAATACTAACTCGTGATTCTTGCCTGATACCAGCCTTAAGCCCCTGAACCTCCGGCGGCGGTGTCCGGGAATTACCGGATCCCGCCGCCGGCGGTTTAGTTACCCTGGCTTACCCCCTGTCCGGAACCCTGGTATACTAGTTCCCACCTCCCGCCCTGGGGTATCGCCGGAATTCCGTTACCTTTTCCCCAGCCAGCAAGAAGATTTACCCACCCCTACGCTTTTCCACTACCGCTCCCCCCAGTATCGCCACGGGATTAAAGACCGCCGGTGGCGCGGCGCTCTAGCCACCGACAACGGGTAAAATCCCCCGCGGCTCAGGAAGGCGGCGCGGCGTCGGGCGGTGGCTTAAGCGTTCCCGACAACCCCTGCTGGTAAAGATCGTAAAAATGATGGGTGGGGCCATTTCCCTTCCCCAGAGGAAGGGCGTGGCGAATAGCGGTAGTGACATACTCCTTGGCTCGCGCCACCGCGGTTGGGAAATCCAGGCCATTCGCCAGATTGGCGGCTATGGCTGAGGAAAGAGTGCAACCGGTGCCATGCGTGTTTCGGGTATCCACCCGGGGTGAGGTGAAAACCTGAAATTCCTGTCCATCAAAGAAAATGTCCTCCGCGTCACCTTCGGCGTGCCCCCCCTTCACTAGAACTCGCCGGCAACCCAGGGAATGGATAAACCGGGCCGCCCGCTCACAGTCACTCCGGGACGTGATGGCGAATCCCGCCAGTAGCTCGGCTTCGGGGATATTGGGCGTGAGGATGTCAGCCAGGGGAATGATTTCCCTTATCAAGGAAGACAACGCTTCCTTCGCCATGAGGGGGGTATGGTTTTTAGCATACATCACTGGATCGACAACCACGTTGTCCGGGTGGTACTGGCGAAGCCGGCCCGCTACTGCCCGCATGGCGGCGGAACTGGCTAGCATGCCGATTTTCACCGCGTCAGTCCCAATATCTTCGAAAACCGCGTCAATCTGCTTCTCAATAATATCGGGACTGACCTCCTGGATGGCAAGAACCCGGCAGGTGTTTTCCGCCACCACCGCCACAATGGCGGTCATGCCAAAAACGCCATGCGCCGAAAAAGTTTTCAGGTCAGCCTGTATCCCCGCCCCGCCCGAGCAGTCAGAACCGGCGATGCTTAGCCCCCTCTTCATAATATCCCTCTTCCTTTGGCGTCGAGGATTAACTGTCCTGGTCTCGACTGGCCTAGCGGTAAAAACCGCCTATCGAGCCTTATCCCAAGCATCAATGGCGTGCGAGTTCCCGCGGGGGAAACCAGAAAAACTAAAAGCGGCACCACCCCCATCCATGGTAAGCTTAAAGGGTCTACCCGGGCAAGACAACTCCTGTTCATTATCCCGTACCGTGAATTATTGTTTTTGACTTTACCAATTCCTTTTTTAAATATTAGGTGTTTGGGTAAAGGAAGAATTGTCGCCCGAAGGTTAAAAATGCCAGACATTCCCGAATTAGACGAAGTCGCCGCCGCCCGGCTCCGGATGGAAATCCAGAGACACAACGACCTCTACTACACCCACGCCACCCCGGAGATCGCCGACGACCAGTACGATCTTCTCCTTAGCCAACTGGCCGCCCTTGAGGCAAGACATCCGGAATGGGACCGCCAGGACAGCCCCACTAACCAGGTGGGAAGCGGTTCAGAACCCCGGTCAAAACGCGAGTCCTTCCCCCCGCATCGCCACCAGATTCCCATGCTTTCCATCACCAACACCTACTCCGACGAAGAGGTGCGAAAATTCATTGGACGAATGCAGGGAGCGCTTCGCGACGCGGGTGAGACAGAAAACCCCGGCTTTACGGTGGAAATGAAAATCGACGGCCTGGCGGTCACCCTTTTTTACCAGGACGGCGTTTTTGCCCGTGGCGCCACCCGTGGCGACGGTACGGTAGGCGAGGATGTCACCCACAACTTAATGCGGATCCAGGGAATTCCCAAGCATATTGCCGAATCCACCTTTCCCGCCGGCGAGGTGGAAATCCGGGGTGAAATATATATTCCCCGCCAGGCTTTCGCCAGGCTGGTGGCGGAACAGGAGGAGGCGGGGGCGGAAAGGGTGTTTGCCAACCCGCGTAACGCCGCCGCCGGGACGTTGAAACTCCTCGATACAGACCTGGTGGCCAAACGCGGCCTCGAATGCTTTCTCTATCAGGTGGTCGAGGCGGAAAAGTACGGATTGACTGGACAAACCGCCACCCTGGCGGCCCTGGAAAAATGGGGCCTACCAGTAAACCCGTTACATTCATTTTGCCATGACCACACGGATATTTTGGCTTTTCGGGATAGGATGGATGGGGAACGCTCCCGCCTCCCCTATGATTCAGACGGCCTGGTGATAAAACTCGACTCTTTCAGCCAACAAGGTCGGCTTGGCTTGGGGAGTAAATCCCCCAACTGGGCGGTAGCCTATAAGTTCACCCCCGAACGGGCTCAAACCCGGGTAGCTGGCATACGGGTGCAAGTAGGAAAACTCGGCCGACTCACTCCGGTGGCTGATCTCGACCCGGTTTTTCTCTCCGGTTCCACCATAAGCCATGCCAGCCTCCACAATGAGAGTTATGTGGCGGAAAAGAAAATCAGAGTCGGTGACGCCGTCCTGGTAGAGAAGGCGGGGGAAATAATCCCCCAAGTTTACCAGGTACTTCTTGAGCAACGGCCCAGCGGCACCCTCCCCTTTGCCATGCCAACCACCTGTCCGGTCTGCCTCCATCCCACCGACACCAGCATCAACCTGACTCCGGATAAGCGTGAAATTGTTCTCCGTTTCTGCCCCAACCCCGCTTGTCCCGCCCAGCTTCAGGCTCGGATTGTGCATTTCGCCGCCCGCGATGCCATGGATATTGAGGGCATGGGACCGGCGGTGGTGGAATGGCTGCGAGATGCCGGCTTTCTCCATGATGTGAGTGACATTTACCGCCTGGACCAGGACACTCTCCTGGCGATGACCAAGTCAGGCCGAAAAATACTTGACCAGGGACCAGAGCCAGGGGAAGCGACCCGTTTCACCGAAAACCTCCTCTCCGCCATCGATGCCTCCAAAGGACGCGGCTTGGGAAAACTTCTTTACGCCCTAGCCATCCCCGACATAGGCGCCACCACCGCTAACACCCTTGCCCGGAATTTTCACAGTCTGGAGCGCCTGGAAAAAACAGCAGCGACGGAACTAGCCAACCTCCCCATGGGCGAAAGCGCCTCCTATCGCACCCTTGGAGACAAACTCGCCCTTAGTATCCGGGAAGCTATCGACCATCTGCCCTCACCAGGGAGGGAAACCCTGGTCTCGGACACCACTACGTTTCTCCGGCGTTTACACCTTCCTGGTTTAGGAACAGAGCGCCTAAAGGCGATAGCTCGGCGCTTCCCCCGGGTGGAAGATCTGCTAACCGCCAGTCAGGTGGAACTCTCCCTGGTGGAAATGGGGTCCTCCCAGGTCAGCCGCAAGCTGGGCCAGGTGGCGGCTGAGTCATTACGACGGTATCTTGATTCTCCCGACAACCAAGCCTTGCTTACGCGTTTGTCCGCAGCCGGGGTAAAAACCGGTATAGAGAACGTAAGCACCAACACCCCGGCGACCGGGAAAGTGTTTGTCCTCACCGGCACCCTGCCCAACATGGGACGGGCCCAAGCCAAGAAAATGATCGAAACCGCGGGGGGGCTACTAGGAAGCTCGGTCGGCCGCAGCACCGATTTCCTGGTGGCGGGGGAGTCACCCGGTAGCAAACTCGCCAAAGCGCTTTCGCTCGGCGTCAAGGTGATTGACTTAGACACCCTTCACCAGTTATGCCAAAGCTAAAGATCCCTTACGGTCCTATGTCCGCTCCTGATTCCTACCCACTCCATCCCGAGACCCGGGTAGCCACGCCAGTCCGGTTTTACCCTCTGGCTAGGGGCATTTGATCCCGCCCTTTCCGTTACTCACAGGCAACGCCAGCGGCTGAACATGTTAATAGCCTAGTAAACATGAATATCACCGCGATCTGCTAATTTAATCCGGGTAAATTTTCAATTGCACAAATTGTCGTGCGCAAGTACTATGAGTTAGATAACCCTGCCTCACTTACCCAGCCAAGAAACACCAACATCTTTTCACGGCTTTAGTTTTATATTTGTCCGCGGTTGTTTTGGAGTTTGCCGTTCCCCATTTCCCGCTGTCAGATAGCATTGTTTTCCCTAACTCGCATCGCAGAGCACTTCAAAGCCCGGCGTTCTTCCTGACCCTCGCATTTTAAGGAGAAATGACATGTCCAGTAGCAACGTGCAAAGCCTGCTTCAAATTAATGATCAGTTGGCCTCCATCATTATAAAATGTACCAAGGACGGCTTGATGATGGCGGGGTTAAAACCAAACCCGGTTGGCATCAGCAAATACCTTTCCAACAATGCGTCTATATCAGCCATCATCGGTTTTGTTGGCGCCATAAGTGGTTCAATGTTTATAAACACCACTGACGAAACCGCCTGCTTCCTAGCCAGCCGTCTTCTTGGGGAAGAAATCGCCACTCTTGACAACCAAGCGCTGGACGGACTTAGCGAAATAGCCAACATCATTGCCGGTCAAGCCAAAGCCGCCCTCTCTACCACCGAGTATAAATTCGAGCGGATAAGCGTGCCTTCCGTGATTGTCGGCACCAACTATTCCATCTCCCATTATCGCGGTATGACTTCCATTTCAGTGGAATTCGAACTTACCGAAATGCCCCTGAAACCAGGCGGCTTGCCCATATTCACGGTCAACATGTCACTGATGAAGGTTTAAAACCCGCGGGGTATGGACATCCCCGAGAGGACAATCAAACTGGCGTTTTTCATCCGGGATGGAAAACTGCCTTAGCAAAGGAGCATGGGAATGGCTGATAGCAAAGCGAAGTCTGGCAAGACGGCGAAAAAAAGCGCTGGAAAAGGTAAAACCAAGTCGATCACCCGGGAAATTTTTGGCCACCAGTCCTGGCGTCTTGCCAGTGACCAGGTAGAGTTGTTTCTCACCCGTCACTGTGGGCACATGGGGCCGGTTACTTTCTTCCGGGGCAAGGAAAAGTTCGCACCCATGGCTCTGGCCCCCTGGTACAAGGAAACCAAGCTTTTCTGCGCCGACCCCCTGCTCCGTGTCCTCCGGGGTGATTTCTTTTGTCTTCCCTTTGGCGCCAACCAAGAGGCGCGGGGAAAAGAAAAATACTTCTGCCATGGCGAAACCGCCAACCGCGACTGGTCTTTCCTTTCCCAGGGAGCGGGCGAGGTGGAAGGAGAGTCTGCCCAAATCCTCCGTACAGAAATCCGCACCCGGGCTCGGAAGTCCCGGGTGGAAAAAATACTTTCGCTACGCGGATCTGACCAAGCTGTTTACATTCGCCACAACATCACCGGTCTTAGTGGCCCCATGCCCTATGGCCACCACGCCATGCTTCATTTCGATAAACAGGGGACCGGACTCATTTCCACCTCCCGTTTCAAGTACGGTCAAGTAGCCCCGGGCGCGTTTGAGACGGCGGAGACTTTCGGTTACCAGTCGCTGAAACCGGGTGCCACCTTCACCAGCCTAAGTAAAGTCCCCCGCCTAGACGGCACCACCGCTGACCTAAGCGTCTATCCGGCCCGTCTTGGGTTCGAGGATTTGGTCCTTCTCTATTCCGACCCCAAGGGGGATTTTGCCTGGTCAGCAGCGGTCTATCCAGAAAAAAAGCTGGTCTGGTTCGCCCTGAAAAACGCCAATAAACTCGCCTCAACCATTCTCTGGCACAGTAACCACGGCCGCTACTATTCGCCCTGGAACGGCCGCCATGTCGGAGTAATTGGTATAGAAGAAGTCACCGGCTACTTCGCCCAGGGCCTAATCCCCTCTATTCGACAAAACTCCCTGACTAAACAGGGGATGAAAACTAACTATGAATTCAAGGCTGATGAACTGTTTTCCGTCCCCTACATAACCGCCGCCGCCCGCGTTCCCGCCGGGTTTGACCATGTCAAGTCGATTCTCCCCCTTAAAGAAGGCGTGGTCCGCCTGACTTCCAAGAGTGGCAAGTCGGTTGACTCTCAGGTGGCTTGGCAGTTTCTCCAAAAGTAGTTGCCCCCTGGTTTAACCTTTTCGCACCCTCCCGCCCCTCTCCCCCTGGGAGAGGGGTTTTCTTGTCCCGGTTTTCCCCAACCGCAAAAACCCCGGCATAAATTTCCGCCCTCCCCCTGGATGCGCCTCCCTTTCCACCTCTTGTATTTTATTTTTTTGTCTCTAAACACTATTATTGCAAATAGTTATATATTTTACTAGATACCCCTCCATAAATTAGCAGAGAAATTGCAACTAGCATCGTGGGGCCAGCCTTCCCTTGGGGCGGCAAATAGGCCTGTCAGGTCTTGGCAACTTTCACTACAGGAGGTGCGAGGTATGATTAACGGTGCTTATCTATCCACCATGGGAGCTTTGGTGCAAACAGCCCGGCATGCCACCATCGCCAACAATCTCGCCAATTCCAACACCCACGGCTTTAAGCCGGATTGGTCGATTTTTCAAGCAGTACCGGTCGAAAACGAATGGCATCCTGACCGGCGCTTCGTTTGGGATGAAATACTGATGAAAACCGGCGGCGGGGTGTGGAACGACAAAACCGTCACCAACCTTAAGCCCGGTCCTTTCCAGTTCACCGGCAACCCCTTCGATGTCGCCCTAGCTGACGAACCCGGTTCAGGAATGCACAGTTTCTTTATGATCCGCCAGGGTGACAATCCGGATGGCGATATTCTCTACACCCGAGACGGGCATTTCCTGACCGATCAGGACGGAGTACTCCGGACCGTCTCCGGTGACTTGGTGGTTGGTCCGGAAGGAACAACCGTAACCCTGGCGATTCCGCCCGATTCCTCGATCCATATCCGTGACGATGGTAGTATTGTCAGTTACACTCCCGACGCCGGCACCGCCATCCTAGGCGTCATCGGCGTAGCCAGAACCGCCGACTACACCGCCATGAAAAAACTGGGGGATTCCCGTTTCCTAGCCGATGGCGCGGCTATGCAACCTTTTCAGGCGGGAGTAAAAGGCGAGTATCTGGAAGAGTCGTCAACCAATCCCATCGATGAAATGACCAATATGATCGAGGCCACCCGCATTTACGAAACCAATATGCGCTTCCTGACCATTCAAGACGAGACACTTGGCGAAACGGTGCGCCGCATCGCCGCTCCGGCCAATGGCTAATTCGGCCAATAGTTAATTAAAGTTTAACCGCCCGAAAAAAGGGGGAAATTGCCATGATGATTCGTTCGCTTTGGAGTGGAGCTACCGGCATGAAAGCCATGCAATTCCACATCGACGCTATCGCTCACGATCTAACCAACGTCAATACCAATGGCTATAAAAAGAAAATAGTCAACTTCCAGGACCTGCTTTACCAGACCGCCCGGGCTAGTGGTCTGCAGGGTGGCACCGACGGCGGAGTCAACCTGCCGGTTGGCATCCAGGTAGGCCTAGGAGTGCGGGTAGCCGGCACCACCCCGGTAATGACCACCGGCTCGGTAGTCGAGACTGGCAACTGGTACGATATGATGATCGACGAGCCCGAGAAGAATTCCATCCGCAACTTCTTCCAAATTGACATAGGGGGCGGTCGCGTATCCTATACCCGTGACGGAAATTTCCGGGTTGACGATCAGGGACGGCTGGTTACCACCGATGGTTATCTCCTTAATCCCCAGCCGGGTCAAATAGCCGCCAACGCCGTGGCGGTCCAGGTCACTCCGGAAGGCCAGGTAATGCAAAAACTGCCGGGCGCCGATTACGCCGCCATTGGCCGTATTCAGTTGTTTTCTTTTGTCAATCCATCCGGTCTGGAACCCATCGGAAACAACCTTTGGCTGGAAACACAATCCTCCGGGGCGGCGCAGCAAGGCAACCCGGCCGAGGACGGCTTTGGTTATATCCGGGGTGGCTTTATTGAACAGTCAAACGTGGACGCAATTTCAGAAATGGTCAACATGATAGCGGCCCAACGGGCTTATGAATTCAATTCGAAATCCATCACCACCTCTGACGAGATGCTCCAGACGGTAAACCAGTTGAAACGGTAATCCCCAGGCATTAGTTTAACCCGGGTAGACAGGAGATTGTCCGGGAAAGCCGACCAGTTAATTACCCCGGTTAGGCTGGCTGAAAGCATTTGGCTGGATCTAACCCTACCTAAAGAAACCACGCCCTTGGCGTGGTTTCTTTAGGTAAAATATGCCCCACCCGCCACAAATAATCCGTCCAGGCCACCCGACCAAACTTTCCGAAAGCAAACCGTAAACGCCAATATTTCACACCTGTTTCCCGGTAAAATTAGCTGGTTTGTACTTTCCCTGTTGGTTACTGTTTGCCATCGTCCCTAGTAATTAAGCGAAGGGAATTAACAGAAGACTAGACACATTTACCCAAAGCATTTACCGGAAGGAAAAGCCTTATCCAGTGGTTTCTATCCGGAGCCACCGCCAGAAAAATAAATTCTCACCCCGGGTTACCGCGAAGGCTTTTCCGGCGAGGCCGCCGAGGGGAACTTGAAGCAAGCAATAAAAAACCCCTCCGCCACGCGGAGGGGTAGTAAAACAAACTCCTGACACCAGTTACCAAACTCTCGCTATCAGGGCAATATTTCCTAATGTCCGGGGTACCGGTGGGCTTAAGACCAACCGGCCTACCGGGTGACAAAAGCAAAAACAGCCAAGCCAAAGTTACCACTAATTAATTGGCGGCACCTTTACTACGCTTGCCAATTTTGCGCCGACGCGCCCGCCGCCGGGCGACGTTGGCAGGATTACCTTTCTGCATTTCCTCAATGCTGGCTTCGAGTTCAGCCAGTTTGCCGGCAATACGTTCACGTCTTTTTTTCAAAGTGACTAAGGCGCGTGAATCCTTGGTGAGAAACTTCCGTTTTTCCTTAACCGCCTCCTTGAGTTCTTCCAGACTGTAAGAACCAATCACTTTTTTAATATCGGCCATATTCTCTCTCTCCTTTCCTAACCAGCCAAAGCCAAACCACGACAAATATATTCACCATTCAAATTACACTTTTTCCCCGTAAAAAATCAAGCTTTTCTGATAAAAAAAAGCAAAAGCTAGAAAAGTGCTTCATCCTAGTCACTATCCATAACCTGTATTCATATTATAATATTTTTTATGGAGTTTTTTTTCAATCTATAAAAATTAAACAAAATTAAAATAAACAAAAGATGCCAGTGGGCTGTCGGGAGAAGCGTTTTTATTCCGCTGTATTCCCCGAATTTGGCACGGAACAAACCGCTGGGAATATGTAGCATTTTTCCTTTTGCTTCTTCCCAAGTCGGTGACTGCTTGGCTGCCGTTTATTTCACGCCCTCTAGTTTGCGCTAGGCCTAAGAAAGAGCCAATAGTTGTTTCGCATCCCCTGGGTTTTATTATTGGCCAGAGTCTATTGTCTTGACGGGGAGATAATTCAACTGGGCTTAACCCTACCGGCCAAGCTGTTATCCGTCTTTAGTGGGGTTTTAAACCACAAGTCTTCCCTCCGAAAACCCCACACCCGGCATTCCATTCTTTCACCCTGGCGGTAAAAACCTTGGTTTTGCCATGTCCGACCCAGGCGAGAAACTGCTCCACCCTTCCGTTAAGACTAGTTTTTCAATAAAGTATCAGGAAGAGGGTTGACCCTGAACCGGCCTTTTCGATAATAGTTGAAATAATATGCTTAATGTCCTGGTTTTTCCCTGCGGCAGCGAAATCGGCCTTGAACTACAGCGGTCGCTTGCCAAATCCACCCACTTCCGCCTCTTCGGAGCTTCCAGTCTTCCG
>JAITQC010000180.1 GCA_031289115.1 Planctomycetota bacterium | reverse complement strand
CAGGCGTGGACCAGGGTGTCAAGCTGGTCGCGGACCATTCTTTCCAGGTCCTGGAGGTTAGGGGGCATCTGGTCACGTGGGGTGACGTGATAGCGTAGGCGTATCTTTTCCGGGGTTTTTTGGAGAACCCGGCCGCTAATTTCGGAGACAGTAAACACCCGGTCGGCGGTGAGGTCGAAGCGGGGGAAGGAGATTTCGACAAAAAGCCAGTTGAGCGAGGCGCCGAGGGCGAAGAGGACCAGAAAGGACAGGTAGAAGGTGGTTTTGCCGCTCTGGCGGCCCCGTCGCTCGAGGTGAAGCGCGTTAAGGATGAGAAAAATGCCAGTCCAGACCAGGAAGAAAAGGATGTCGCCTATATCCACCAGGCCGCGGGAAAGGTTGTTGAAGTGGGTGAATACCCCGATGTAGTTACCTAGCGCCTCGCCAAGGCCCGGACCCAGGAAAGACATGGCCTGGTCGATCGCCTGTTCCATCCAGGGGAGGCCCATAAGGTAGGCGAGGAAGAGAAGGGGGGCGGTGAGGACAAAGGCGATGATCTGGTCAGCGCAGAGGCCGGAGACAAAGATGCCGAAGGCGATGAAGGTGGCTCCGAGAAGCAGGCAACCGAGGTAACCCGCCAGGGTGGTTCCGGGGTCAAGGAGGCCGTACCATTGGCTGGCGGTGCGGGCGGTCCGGGACAGGACCATGAGCATAAGGGGGACGCTTAGGGTAAGGACCAGGCCGGCGGCGTAAAAGGTGATGGCGGCCAGGAATTTACCCGCCACTAAGGCGCCCTCCCGGCTAGGGAGGGTGAGAAGGAGTTCGAAGGTGTTACCCTTCTTTTCCTCAGCCCAGAGCCGCATGGTCACCGCCGCCACCAGGAAGGCCGATACCCCGGCCAGGACATGGAAATAAACCCGCATGTCAGCTAGCGGGTATTCGAAAAACCCGGGGGGGATGACGAAAAGCGCCAGAAGGTTGGTGAAAATGACAAAGGTGGCGAGAAAGATGTAACCGATGGGACTGGTGAAGTAGGCTGACAATTCCCGGCGGTAGATGGCTAAATGGCTGGACATGGTGACGGTATTTCTCCATTTTTTTGTAAGGTGGCGGTTTAGTTTAATCCCGGTCAACCTACCTGTTTTTCCTTGTCTACGGGACGGGTCAGCTGGAGGAAGGTTTCCTCCAGCGTGAAGGGGAGCGGAGTAAGGCGAGAGAGCTCCCAGTCATGCTGGCGGGCCATTTCCCAGGCCTGGTGGATCAGCGCCTCCTCCACCGGGCCGAATAGGGTGAAGCAACTTACCCCGTCCGCCTCGCTGGTGAACTCAATGCGTTCCACTCCCGCCAGGGTGGAAAGGGCTTTTTCCACTTCTGCCCGGGGACGGCGAATGTCAAGCCGCACCCGGGACAAAGGCCCAAGTTGGCGCCGTAGCTCCTCTCGGCTACCCTGGCCAGCTATCCGACCCTGGTGGATGATGATGATGCGGTCAGCCAAAGCCTCCGCCTCCTGCAGGATGTGGGTGGAAAGGAGGATGGTGCGGTTCCGGGCCAGGTCACGGATGAGAGAACGGATTTCCAGTATCTGGTGGGGGTCAAGGCCAGTGGTAGGCTCGTCCAGGATAATCACCCGCGGGTCGTGCACCAGGGCCTGGGCCAGGGACACCCGCTGGCGGTAGCCTTTGGAAAGTTGGCGGATGGGGGAGCGCCAGACTGGAAGGAGACCACATTTCTCCCGCACCCAGTCCAGGCGTTTAGCCAGGACTCCCCCGGTAAGACCCCGGGCGGTAGCGACAAAACCCAGGTATTCCGCCGCCTCCATATCCAGGTAAAGGGGGAGGTTTTCTGGTAGGTAGCCGATAAGTTGCCTAACCGCCCGGGGTTCACGGCGGATGTCAAGTCCGGCCACCTGGGCGGTGCCGGAACTTGGGGAGAGAAAGGTGGTGAGTATTTTCATGCTGGTAGATTTACCTGCCCCGTTAGGTCCGAGGAGACCAGCCACCTCGCCCTGCTTAACCTGGAAAGTCGCCTGGTCGAGGGCGAGGGTGGCGCCGTAGCGCATAGTGAGGGACTGGGCGTTAATCATCTGCGGGTTCTCCAGCCGTGACTGTGGTTACCGGGTTGACCCCCGCTCTGGTCGCCCATCCCCTTTCGGGTTGGGGTAGCGCCAGTTGCGGGATGGGAGGGGGAGAGGGAAAAACGGGGACAAAGGGAAAATCGACTAGACATAGTCTGTTTTGGCATATATTATGAACCAGTCAAGCGTGGTTAATTAACGGTTGTCACGACCCGGGTGGGTCGGACGGCCGGGTTTTGGGTCAAGGTCGGCTTATTAAAGCAAACCGGCTTTTTTTTTCAAGTTTTTTCCGTTGGCCGGTGGGACCAATCCTGCCGGAAGATGGGAATTGCCGGAAAAGGCCCTTTTCGTTGCCATCCGGGTTGTTAAGACAGGCGTTTCTTTTATGGAAACGATAATCAAGGGAATACCGGTATCCCAGGGCATCGCCATCGGTACTGCCTATGTCCTGGGCTCGGTAGAGTCCAAACTCCCGCCCTCCTACCTACCTGACGACGACCTTATCCCCAATGAAATAGAACGCTTCCAGCAGGCGGTATTGGCGGCGCAACGGGACATCGAGGACCTTAAGGCCCGGGTCCAGATTGACGCCATCCATGACATTGGCCTTATTTTCGAGGCCCATATCCTCATTCTCTCCGACCCATCCCTGCACGCCGAGGTCCTCCGCCGCATCCAACGTAACCGCATGACTGCCGAATACGCGGTGCAGTGCACTATTGGCGAATATGTGCGGGGTCTAAAGGGTAAACCCTTCCTTAACCCGAAAATCAACGACATTCAGGACATTGAGCGCCGCCTCCTGAAAGCCTTGATCGGGCAGCATTACGAGGAGCTCCACTCGCTCTCCCACGAGGTGGTGGTGATCGCCCACGACATCACTCCCTCGCAAACCGCTGGCATGAGTCGTGAGCGTATCCTCGGTTTCGCCACTGACGTTGGCGGCACCACTGGCCACACCGCCATCGTCGCCCGGGCGCGGGAGATCCCGGCGGTGGTGGGGTTGGGGAGCATTTCCGACAGTGTCAAGCCAGGCACCGAAATCATCATTGATGGCAACCGTGGCATTGTCATTGTCCAACCCCAGGAATCAACCAAGAAAAACTACGAGAAGGTGCGCTCCGACTACCGGGAATTCGGGGCGGAGCTTCGTTCCGAAGCGGGTCAGCCGGCGGTTACCCTCGACGGCTGCCGGGTGCAGGTCCTGGGAAACATTGAGTTTCCCAATGAAACAGAGTCAGTCATCCGTAACTATGCCGATGGCATCGGTCTTTACCGCACCGAATTCCTTTACCTGGATAACGACGGCGTCCCAGACGAAGAGATCCACTACGACGCCTATTTTCAGGTAGTGCGAGCCATGGCGGGGCGGCCGGTTACTATCCGGACCCTGGACCTAGGTTCTGACAAGCAGTTTCACCTCTCTGACAAGGAGCGGGGTTCAACCGAACGCAACCCCGGAATGGGTTGCCGGGCGGTCCGCTACTGCCTGGAAAACCCCGACATCTTCCGCAGTCAACTACGCGCTATTTGCCGGGTCTCCGCCCATGGCGATGTGCGGCTGATGATTCCCATGGTGTCTAGCCGGGAAGAGACCCGGCGGGTGGTGGGGATGATCAAGGGGATACAGGAACGCCTGGCTGACGAGGGAATAGCTTTTGATCCCGACATGAAGATCGGGATAATGGTGGAGATACCCTCAGTGGCGCTTACGGTGGAGCAATTCGCCGGGATGGTGGATTTTTTCTCCATCGGCACCAACGACCTTATACAGTATCTCCTGGCGGTAGACCGCACCAACGAGCAGGTTGCGCATTTGTTCCGGCCCGACCACCCGGCGGTACTACGCATTCTCCATTATGTGATCGAAAACGCCAAGCGCACCGGGGTGCCGATAAGCATGTGCGGGGAGATGGCGGGCGACCCGATGTTTGTCCTCTTTCTCCTGGGTTTGGGGTTGCGCAACTTTTCCGTAAGCCCGCCCCAGGTGCCGGAGGTGAAGAAAATCATCCGCCACGCATCCCTCGGCGTCGCCAGGAAAACGGCGGAGGACGCCTTGCTCCTCTCATCCTCCCGGGATGTCAGGAACTACCTGCGAGGTGCCCTCAACAGTCTTTACAAATTTTTCCCATCCTGAAGGGATGGGAGAAGGTGGGTTAGCGACAAAGCGGCCGGGAAGAGAGTCTCTCCCCGGCCGTTTTCCTAGCCCCCGGCGCTAGCGCTTAGGGGGTGGTGATCTAGATTTTACTCCCAGCCGTGGTGGCGGAGGAAGGCGCTGGGATAAAGTGGGTAACCCTTCCGGGAGTTTTTTCCCGGGAAAAGGAAAACGGGAAAAACCCTTAGGGTTCGATAAGGACCCGGGCACCACTAGGTAGAGCGGTGAAAATCTCCTCCATGTGCGGTGCCTCCAGGGTGAAACCGCCGTCAGTGCTTTCTACCCACTGCCGCAGACCATTAAGTCCGACTCCACCACCCGCCGGAGTGTCCTGGGGCGGGAGTTCCAGGCGTTCCCACGCCTCCTCCACCCGGCGTAGCTCTTCTTCGCTCGCTCCGGCCCGGCGGGCGTCGGCGGGCGAGGGCCAACTGAGGAAAAGCCGGGGGCCATCGGAGTCGCTGTAGCGCTCGGCTATATAGTAGCGGCCATAGGGGGTGTGGCCATCGTCGGCCCGGCTTTTATCCCCTTCCAGGTGGCTGGGGACACCAACCTGGTTGTATTTGCGGATATAACCTTCGCCTGGCAGGCAAAGGCCGACAAAGCGTAAACGGGGGTAAATTAGTAGATAAGCGTTTTCCAACGGTCCCGTGATCTCCCGGTTTTTCCAGTCTATGGCGCTTTCTGCCTCGGGCGCTGGCTTCGCTAAATTCTCTGGCCCGGAGGCTGGATTCGCTGGCGAAAGAGGGAGGGAAGCGAAAGCGTCAGCCGTCGCCGCTGGCTCTTCCTCCGCCAGAGGCGGCAGGCTGGGAAGTTCCGCCAAAATCGCCGCCAGGGAATTCGGGGCGGGTTTTTCCGGCTGGTTAAAAAACCCGGCCAGGGGAGAGGCGTTGTCCAGGTTCAGGATATCCTCCGCTTTGACGCTGGCGGGTGGCCATTCCGTGGCGTCGCCAGCCCGGAAACTACTGACCCCTTTCTGGGGCGGCGCGCCAAGGGCTATGTGGTCCGGGCTAGCGGGGTGGTCGTCTTGCCAGCTCCAGCTGTTGTCAGTAAACCTTCGCCAGTAAGTTTGGGTTAGTTGGCTAGCGCCCGGCAGACTCTCCCGGCTCCCCGGGTGAGGAAGGGGCCAGGCCCAGCCGGAAAGGCTGGACAGGCGCCACTCCGCCGGAGGAGGCGCTTCCCGGGTCGGCGCCGGGGGAGGCAGGGGATCATCCACCGCCCGCCAGGACAGGCTATCGCCATGGCTAGGGTTGATGTAAGTCAGGAGCAGGTTTAAGCGCGCCACTCCCGGTCGCCAGGTGAGAAAAAGGAGGGAAGAGAGGAGGAGCAGGATCAGACCACAGCGGTTCCAGGTCTCCCAGTATTCTCCCCGGGTGGGTAAACCACCCTCCTGGGTTTCTATAATGGGCGCGTTCAGGTATTCGGAATTATCCGCCATTTCGTTGCTCCTCACTAGAGCCTTAGCCGATTCCTGGCGAGGAATCTGGCGACAAGTGCTATAATTATTTTGGGGCGGGGATCCCCGGTGAGGGAGGTCCTGGTAATATTATCGACTGTTAAGCCGCTTTTTCTTCAGCCGCCCTCTGCCCCGGCGGCGGAATAGGTATTTCTTGGCGCTACTTTGCTTTAAGTTTGGCCAGGGAACCGGTCGATAAAGTGATAAATAGTGTTCTTGATCCCGCCCGGTCCCGGTTCCGGGTGGGCGAGACTGATCAGCCGGTTAAGGGAATGTTATGATTCGAGATAACGTTGACGCCTGGCCTGTGAACGCCCGAGTCTGGCTTCGGCTGGCACTTTCCTCCCTTCTGGCCCTTGCCTTCCTCGCCGTCCTTCCGGGCCGGGCGGGGGAGTCAGCGGCGGTGCGGCTGGACACGATACGCCGGATCATCAACGAACGCGGCGAATATGACCTGGCTGAACGCCAACTCAAGACCTTTATCGGGGAAAACCCCGGTCGTCCAGCTAGCGCTGAAGCCATCCTTCTCCTGGGTTACTGCCAGGACAAGCAGCGTAAAAACCAGGAGGCGGCGGAAACCTACCTCCGGGTGACCCAGGAATTCCCGGCCGCCCCCGACTCGCTCAAGTCCGACGCCTGCCTAGGGGCTGCCGACGCTCTTTATCGCCTCGCCCGCTACCAGGAGGCGGCGGAGCAGTATTCCCGGGTAATCCTGCTTGACCAAAAGCCGGAACAAGTGGAAACCGCCCTGCTTTGGCGGGCGGAAGCCTACAACCGGCAGGGTTTGGCAGAGCGGGAGGCAGGACGCGACGCCCGCTCTTGGCTAATGCGGGCGGCGGGGGACTTCCGCGAATTCGCCAACCGCTACCCCGACTCGAAAAACCTTCCTTCCGCCCTTTACGGAGCCGCTTTCAGCCTTTTCGACGCCAGTGACGACGCCGGAGCGGAAGAGTTGTTCCAGCGTTTCTTGGCGGCTTTTTCTGATGACCCCCGTAGCGAAGAAGTGCGTTACTACCAGGGTGAGGCGCTCCTGGGTCTGGAGCGTCACGCCGAGGCGGGCGCTGTCTTCAGCAAATTATTGGCTGACCTCCCCCAGGGCGCTTACGCTGCTGACGCGGCGGCCGGACTCGCCTGGGCCGAACAGGGACAGGGCCGCCCGGCGGAGGCGGCGGCGAAATTCGAGGAGGCGGCTAAACTCGCGGCCGCTGACCCGGACAAGCTTTTGGTCCACCTTTACGACGCCGGTTGCGCCTGGCGCCAGGCTGGCGACGCCGACCAGGCTGCCAAGAATTTCCAGGAGGTGGCGAAAGCTACCCAACATCCTCTTAACGCCCTGGCCTGGTTTAGGTTAGGAACCCTCTGGCAGGAACGGGCCCGTGACGCCCGGGAGCGGGCGGAGTCAGCCGCCACCCCGGCCGAGCGGGAACGCCTGGACGCTCTTCGCCAGCAAATGGGTAAGGACGCCATACTCTATTTCCGTAAGGCCCTAGACACTGGTAAACTCGGACCGGAGGAGGTGGAAGCCCGCTCGATTATGGGCGAGGTGCTTATGGACGCCGGCGAATATGCCGAGGCGGGAAAGGTTTTCGCGGAAGTGGCGCGAACGGCCCCGGATTCCCCCCGCGCTCCCTGGGCTCTTTACCACCAAGCCCTGGCCCATCACGCCGACCCTGAGTTAGGTTTGTCCGCCGCTATCCAGCCTCTGCGTCAATGTCTTGAATACCCTGACGCCCGGGTGCGCCTCCAGGCGACCTGGGCCCTGGCCGACTATCTGGCTGAGTCAGGTGTCCTGGAGGAATCGCGGGAATTACGCCGCTGGCTCGCCCGGGACGGGATGGAATGGGCCAGGAACTGGCGCGACCGCGAGGGGCAGGGGGACCCGCAGTTAGTCAGCCGTTCCCGGCTCTACTCGGTCGACAGCCTGTTTCAGCTAGGCGAAGGCTATTACCGCTCCGGGGACCTTACCCGGGCCACGGGTTTTTACCAGGAGATATTGACTGGTAACCCCGATACGCCCCAGGCGGTTATGGCAAACCTACGCCTAGGGGAAATCGCCGAGGCGGAAAAGGATCTCCCCGCCGCAATCCGGCGCTACCAGGAAACCATGGCGGCTGGGACGGGACAACCCAAGCACCTGGTGTCGCCCGCTATCGCCTACGCCCATCTGGAGCTGGGAATTATCCGCCTCCGCGAAGGGCAGGGGCAAAGCGACCCGGCGACCCGGCAGAAAACCCTCCAGGACGCCCTGCAGAACCTTAACGCCGCCGGGGCTGACGCGCCTCCTGACCTTAACAAGGCAAGGCTTAGTTACTACCTGGCCGAAACCAAGTACGCCCTTGGCATGAAAAAAGAGGCGGTCGCCGACTATCGCCAGAGCCTATCCCTCGACCCGGCGGGCGAACTCTCCCCCGCCGCCGCCTTCGGCTTGGCCTGGGCTCTAAAGGACACCCGTGACTTCCCGGCCGCCCTGGTGGCGGTGGAACCGGTTATCGACGCCACCCCCTGGGGGTCGCTACGTCCTAACGCTATCCTCCTGGCGGCGGCGGTGTCACGGGAGAATAACGACTCCCACGCCGCTGAAACCTACCTGAACCGTTTTCTTGCCGACTACCCTGGGCACGCTCTTGTCCCCCAGGCCACCCTGGAACTGGCCACCACGCTGGATGAAACCGGCCGCCACGCCGAGGCGGCGGCGGGTTTCCAGAAATTCCTCCAGGACTATCCTGACGACCCGGCTGTCCCGCAAGCTCTACTGCAACGTTCCTGGTCCCTGTGGAACCAGGCCCGGCCTGATATTGAGCGGGTGGCGGCGGCGGAGGCGAAGTGGCTGGAAGCCAGCCATGGCGGCGAAGTGGAGGATCTACCACCTGCCGATCAGCCAGCCGCCCGGGCCGCCCGGGCCGAATGGGAAGACCTGTCCCGCCGTATCAACATGATTGAGGACGATATCCTGGCGGCGCTGCGTGACCTGGTTGAGCGCTATCCTGATTTTTCCGCTCTTGACGCCGCGTGGCTCCGGATTGGCGAGATACTTTACGACCGCCATGACTATACGCAGGCGGCGGCGGCTTATCGCCGCGCCCAGGCGGCGGCGGTAACCCGTAAATCCGACCTGGCTGACAAAGCTATCTACCGCCTGGCCTGGAGCCTGCAGCGCCAGGCCGAAGAGGCGGATAACACTTCGAAACAGGCGGTAACCGAGGCGGATCGGGACGCGGCCCGTAAGGAAATGTGGGACCGTCGCCTCGCCGCTATCGAAACCTTTGAGTCGATTATCGCCAACTACTCCCAGGGAGAGTTGGCGAGCGAAAGCTGTTTCCGGGCGGCTGAGTTACGCCGCCGTTCCGGACAGGACAGCGCCGACCCGGAAAAGCAGGCGGGTTGGTTCGCCACCGCCCGCGAGCGTTACAGCCAGGCGGTGGAAAAGAGCGACAAAGACGCCAGCTACCGCCGGGCGGCTGAGTATGGTCTCGCCCTTACCCTTCTTTTGGAAGGCAAGGCGAGCGAGGCCCGGGACCGCTTCCGGGCGTTCCTTTCCAGCCGGGACGATGGCTCTTACACCCAGGAAGCCTACTGGGGTTTGGGTTCAGCCGGCCTGGAACTGGGGGCCTATGCCGAATCCCTAACCGCCTTTGAGCAGGCCCTGGCTATCGACAAGGATAGCGAGACCGCTGCCAAATCCCGCTTTGGCCTAGGACTGGCGGCGTTGCAGTCAGGCGACCGCGAGCGGGCCCGGACCGAGTTCCTTTCTGTCGATTTTTATTATTCTAACTATCCCGAGTGGGCGGCAGCCGCCCTGGTGGCGGCGGCGCGTAGCGCTATCCAGGATGGCAACCGCGACAAGGCGATTGGCGACCTGGAGCGTATCCTGGCTCGCTATCCCGCCTCCGGCGCGGCGCTAGAGGCGCGTGACCTCCAGGCTGAACTCTCGACTAGCGGCGGCTAGCGTAGCGTCGAATTTTTTCTTTTCCTGCCGACACCATGCGGCATAACGATCAGTGTGCCCGAAGAGTTCCTGCCGGTGGTCACCGTATTCCGGTGCCGGCGGGTGTTTTTCGAAACTATGTGTTTCAGGGGACGCCAATGCCTATTCGCCTTTGCCTGACCATCGCTCTCGCCCTCCTTTTTCCCACTCTTGCCGGGGCGGAGGAGGTAACCCAGGAAGGGGTGATTGACGTCTTTAACCATGGTGGCAAGGTTATGTGGGTGATTCTTGCCGTCTCGGTGGTTGGCTGTTCTTTTATCCTGGAACGCTTCCTCGCCCTCCGGCGGGGACGCCAGATTCCTAAGGCGCTAATGGAAGACCTCCGGGACGCCATGGTCCGGGGTGGAGTGGTGGCGGGGAGGCAGGTGGTGGCGGGCGAGTCTTCCGCCCTGGCCCGGGTGATGCACGCTCTCCTCAGCCGCAGTGGCGCTACCCGCCGTGAACTTGAGGGTGTCCTGGACGACGAAGCGGGTAGAATTCTCGCCGATTTGCGGCATAACCTCCGCCCCATCGGCGTCCTCGCCTCAGTGGCGCCGCTCCTTGGCCTCCTGGGGACGGTTTTCGGCCTTATCGCCGCTTTCCGCTCCGCCGCTGAACTCGGGATGGACGATCCGCGTAATTTCGCCGCTGGCATCTACGAGGCCTTATACACCACCGCTTTTGGCTTGGTGGTGGCGATACCCCTTCTCCTGGTCTATCATGTCCTGCGTAACCGAACCGACAGCTTGATGCGGGAAGTGGAGCGCCGCGCTCTTGACTTTATCACGGTGGCGTCTCTACGGTCGGAAAACAGTCGTGGGTCCCGGAAGTCCCCGGCGGCTGACGCCGCCCCGCGAGCGTCAGACAGCCAGTCCAACCTGTCGGATTCCCTGGCCGCCAGCGAGGACACCAACGTCGACGATCCGGAATAGGAAGGGTAAGCATGCGCGGCATGGAAGACGATGAAGTCTACGAAATACCCCTTACCAGTCTGGTAGACGTGGTATTTCTCCTTCTCATATTCTTCCTGGTGGCCACCAATTTCAACCAGAAGGAAAAGGACCACGCTGTCCTTCTTCCCGAAAGCGAGGCGGGGGAGAAAGTGGCTCCCGTCCCTGACCGTTTAGTCATTAATATCCGTGAAAACTCCCTCCTGGTGGTGAATGGCCAGGTGGTGACCGACACGGAACTGCGCTTTCTCGCCCAGACCTTCGCCAGAGCCAATCCCGAGCGGGCGGCGGTGATCCGGGCCGATGGACGGGTTCCCTATCAGGCGGTGATGCGGGTGTTCGGGATATGCCGCACCGCTGGGGTGAGGAATGTCGACCTGCCGATTTTGGAACCGGCCGCCTCTTAGCCCTGGGTCCGGACCTTTTCCGTCAGCCGCGAGGATTCTTGCCGCATGACTTGCCTCTGGGACAGGCCGATTAACCGGCCAGACCAAGGAGTCCGGTTACCCCCCCGGTCCGGCCACCAGGCCTGGACCTTCCTCCTTTGCCTCTCTCTCACTATCCTCGCCAGCCTGAATATGGGCCAGGGGGGAGAAACCCCCTACCCCCTGACCGTTGTTCCTCTCACCCGTAACCTTGGCGACCCCCGTTCACCTGGTAACGCCAAACTGGTTTTCAGTTTTCCCGACCAGCTTACCGGAGCGGCCAGCTCTGCCAACACGGAAGACTTTCAGGTCTACGTTTATCCCGAGGGCCTAGACCCGGCGGCGGGAACGGTGGCACGTTACCGGGCGGGTGGACTCTACCTCTGGCGCTGGCGGCAGAAGCTGTTTCTTGATATTCGTGACCTTCCCCACCAGGAACAGTCAGGGGAGGTGCGTATACGCCTGCTTTACGCCCCGGAGGGGGAGGTTTTAGCGACTGGGATCGCCGATGGCCTCTGCCGCTATCAGGACGATGCGGTTGACGTGGTTCTGGCGGTGGATGTTAGCCGCAGCATGAACTACAACGACCGCGGCAAACTGCGAGTGGCGGCGGCCCGAACCTTTATTGAAATGGCAAGCCTGGGAGGCGGGGTGGGGCGGGTTGGCCTGGTCACCTTCAACCACCGGGCCGAGGTGAAGACACCCCTGATACCCCTGGCCAATGGCGAACGCCTCCTTTCTGACCTTTCCAAGGTGGGGGCGGAGGGGATGACCAGTCTCGACGCTCCTCTGGAAAGCGCCCTTTCCCTCTTTACGGCGGCGGGTTCGGAAAACCCGGTGGTGGTCCTTCTCACCGATGGCTTTAACGAGGGTTTGACATTCCAAGGCAGTTACCAGCGCCTGGCCGCGGCGGGTATACGCATTTTCGCGGTTGGCCTGTCGGAATCAGCTGACCACGCCCTTCTCCAGGAAATGGCCCGATCCACCAATGGCATTTATTTCCGGGCACCCGCCGCCAACGACCTTCAGGAGATATACGCCCGCCTGGCGGCGGAACTGGGCAAACGCTACCTCATGCACGCCCAGATCCTTTCCGACACTAATGGCGAACTGACGCTTCCCATTGATTCCACCGTGGTACGGGCGGTGGCCATGGCCGATGGCGGGGCTCGGCTGGGCCTACGTGGCCCAGACGGGGAAGCCGCCGGTTCGGGTGGTTCCGACGGGAACCTTGGTAGCGTTTTTGTCGCCAAGCCTCGCCCCGGACCCTGGCGCTTTGCCTGGCAGGCAGCGTCTCCTGGTAGCTCGGCCTTCGCCCTCTTTGGCGACACCCGCCTGTTTCTTGACCTCTTTCCACCCCAACTCCAGGGTAAGACCCTGGCTTTTGGCGCCACCCTGGCCCAAGGCGCGGCGCCAGTGGCTGGGCGGGTCTGGCTCGAGCCAGTTCCGGGGCTTGTGCCGGAGCGAATAGAACTTTTTGACGATGGGCGGCATGGCGACGGGCGGGAGGCAGACGGCGTTTACGGCGCCTGGGAAATTTACAATCGCCCGGAGGTAAACCGCTTTGACGTGATTCTCCGTTCGGCGGGGGAGGAGGCGGAGTCGTTTATCCGCCAGACTACCGGCCTGGTTTTACGCACCCCCGAGCCGGAGGTGATAGAGCCAGAAATCGAGGGCGAGCTGGATTTTGGCGTGCTTTTCCCAGGCGAAACCGGCATCGCCAGCCTTGCCACCCGCCTCAATGGCAACACCCCCGGCCGCTACTCCTTTGAACTGTCCTGGCCGGACGTCCCCATCCACCTCCCCGGTTTCCATAGCCTGGTCGCCATTGACCCGGGCTATCAGGTTTTCGACATTGAGCTCCAGGTACCCCTAGACGCCACTCCTGGTCTCTACCATGGCGATTTTAACATCGCTTCCGAGAATGGACCGGTTGACCGCGCTCCCGCCCAGGTCAGGGTAGGGGAGGTGCGTTTCTCAGACCCCGGAGAGATTGATCTTGGTAGCGTCCCGCCGGGAACAACCATTTTCCGTAGCCTTTTCCTGCCGGTTTACTCCGACAAGGAGACCGGGGTGGCAGGTGCGGTCGCTGGCGACCCCGGGCTGGTTCTTAGTCTTGGCTCTCCTCGGCTCTCCCAGGGCGATTCAAGTCTTAGGCTGGAACTGGCGGTAACCCCGCCTCTAGGTACCGAAGGCGAGCAAACCGGAAGCGTCACCCTACGGGCTGGCGCGAGTAGCCAGGTTATTCCAGTCCGCTGGCTGGTAAAGGCCTACGCCGCGCCGACCCTGCCGAACATGGACCTGCCTGCCGGTATACCCGAACCCCCGGGTGAACTTGCCGAACCCCCACCCCTCGCTTTCACCCTGGAACCGGTCGAAAGCGACCTATCCCTGACGGGCGGGAATGATTCCGGGCAGCCTGACGACAACGCCAACCCTTCCGGGAACGAGATGTCTCCCTGGGACCGGGCGGTGGAAACCTACCGCGACGGCGGGGGGGATTTGACCCCTCCTGAGTCCCTTCTGGAACGGGGGTTCCCGACACTTCCCGCTTCCCTCCAGGAGAGTAGTGACAGCCTGTGGAACGCCTGGTGGCTCTATATCCTGGCCGCCCTCATCCTTCTCCTTCTTCTTCTCGCCCTACTTTCCTATATCCTCTACCGCCTGGGAAAAAGTCGTTGGCTACGGTTTTTACTGGTTTCCCTCATGGCCAACATTATTCTCCTGATCATTTTCATCGCCCTACTAGGTACTGGCGAGGCGCCAACTTTCACCCGGCCCGAGGCGATTAATGTCACCTTGACCCAGGAGTCAGCCGAGGGTGCCGCTGGCGGGGGCAGTTTCGCCAGCGCTTCCAGCGGAGCGGCGGGCGGTGGCGAAAATGATTTGGCGCCAGAGGAAAGTTACGCTGGTGGCCTGGACCGTCCCGGCCCGGAGACTTTCCTTCCCGAAAACCTCAGTGGCTCGCTTCCGGAAAGCGAGTTGGCGGCGGCCCATTTGACCCCGCTTACCGCCACGGCGCCAGTTACCCTGGAGACTAGCGCCAGCAATCGTCCCCGGAGCGGACGTAGCCGCCAGGCCGCCGACCTTTCCCCTGTTACCCCGAACCTGGAAAACGTGTCCAGTCAGGAAACACTGGAAACGCCGGAACCCCTGGAGCGTCGAGAGCAAGATAGCCAGGTTCCCGAGGCGGCGGTTATTGACGCCGCCACGCTTTCGGAAGAACTTCGTCCAGAAGACAAGGAATGGTTAGGACCAGTGCTAGGCCGGGAAACCGGGAGTGAACTGGCCGAGGTGGCGCCACCGCTCTCCTCCTTGGCCCAGCCCAATGAATTACTGGCCCAGGCGACAGAATTACTGACTGAGCCGGCGGAAAACACCGACATCCGGCGGCCCCGGGCGGCGCGCCGCGACAACACTGGCCCGGGACCGTTCCCTGAACCCCGGGCGATTAGCGATGACCCCCGTCGTGACCAGCCGGAAGGAGCGCGGCAACCCGCTCCGCCCCGGGAGCCCGGCCAGTCCGAGGATCCCAGTCCTGAACCCTGGAATGAATCCGCCCGCCCGTCCTTTGCCCCCGAGCGGCCAGAGCCTGAAACAATTCGCGAGGAGGCGACCCTCCCGTCTCCGGATCTCGCCGCCGCCTTCGGGGCGCGCCGGGAAAACCCGGAAATAGCCAGGCCACGCCGTCCTGACCATAGTGGAGAGAGTCACGAACCAACGCCAAATGAACCCCTGTCCCGAATTTCGCCAACCCCCCCGGACACGGCGACGCCGACCGGCGGCGCCACCCCTAGCGTTCCCGAGTTTCGCATACCCGCCGGGCGGGCGGAGTTGGGACGCGAAAACCTGGAGGGGGAACTCCGGCCAACCCCCGAGCCGGACGGGACAATTGGCGACCAGAGCGGTATTTCACTGGATGGCCAACTGGCGGACGCGGAAAACACTGACTTGGCGGGCGGAGAATTTGAGCCACAACCCCGGCGGGGCGCCAGGCGGGGCGGCCGGCCGGAGCCTGCCTTGTCTAGTCAACCCGGTAGCGCCAACAACCTAGAGTCCGGGTCCATCCCTGGCGACGGAAACAGTACCCCCGGCCAGGCAGCTGAACCGGGAGAACGGCGTTTCCCGGGTGGAGTTGGCTCGGGAAAACCGGGAGATGACACTGGTGAAGCCAAGGGAGAGAGTCCCGGCGTTGCCTCGGGTGGCGAAGGAGCTGAGGACGG
>JAITQC010000024.1 GCA_031289115.1 Planctomycetota bacterium | reverse complement strand
GGCTCCGGAGCGGTTAAACAGTTCCAGTAGCCTGAAGCTAGGGCTTTCCCTGACATCGTCAATGTTTTTCTTGTAAGCCATGCCTAGTAACAGGATTTTACTGCCGTTAAGGGGTTTCTGAAAGCTGTTCAGCTCTTCCGCCACGCGTGAGACCACGTATTCGGGCATAGCGGTGTTGATCTCCCCCGCCAGTTCAATAAACCGGGTGGCGCATTCATAACCCCGGGCCTTCCAGGTCAGGTAGAAGGGGTCGATAGGTATGCAGTGCCCCCCTAGGCCTGGGCCGGGATGGAAAGGCATAAAGCCAAACGGCTTGGTCTGCGCCGCCTCGATCACTTCCCAGATGTCGATGTTCATGCGGGAGAATACTTGTTTAAGTTCGTTCACCATGGCGATGTTGACGCAGCGGAAGATGTTTTCCATTAGCTTGGTGGCTTCGGCTGTCTCCAGGGAGGAAACGGGTACGATCTTAGGCACAATCGTTATGTAAAGAGCCTCAGCCGCCTTTAGACAAGCGTCGGTGAGACCAGCCACCACCTTGGGGATGCTACTGGCGGAATGGCCGTTAACCCCGGGATCCTCCCTTTCGGGTGAATAGGCGAGAAGGAAATCCTGCCCTCCCCGGAGTTTGCTTTTCTCAAGTTCGGGGAGGAAAACATCGCGGGTTATGCCGGGATAAGCGGTTGACTCGAGGACCACTAGTTGCCCGGGATGGAGGATGGAGGCAATCGTCTGGGCGGCGGCGGCGACATAACTGGTGTCGGGGTCGCGGTTCTTGGTAAGGGGGGTGGGGACGCAAACGATGATCGCGTCGGCTTCCGCCAGATCAAGGTGATTGTAAGTGGCGCTTCCCCCCTGGCGACTGATGCTTTTTATTTCGGTGGCCGGGATGTGGTTGATGTAGCGGGTGGAGGAGTTGACATGTCTGACTTTTACCCGGTCAGGGTCGAAGCCGATAACCCGGAAACCGTTTTCGGCAAAGGCGATACTCAGGGGAAGACCGACATAACCAAGCCCGACTACCCCAATGTTGGCTTGGCGGGCAGTAAACTTGGCGATCAGTTTTTCACTTATATCTTCCATGGTTATTCCTCTGCGGGCTAGGGATAAAAACACGTTTAGACACCAGTCAGACCATTACTCGCGGCTGACGGAAAAAATAGGCGGCGGGAAAACCGGCCTTGGCAAAAGTGAGTCTTTCCTCCCTTCGAGTCCCCCAGCGGGGTTGAAGTAACCCGACACTAGCCGGTGAAACGCCGGAAAAGAACCGGGTTTATTGGCGTTTTGATTAATGCCTTGCGACTTTCAGTGGGGGGGCTGCCAGAGCTTCCGAAGCCTTTGTCCTGGACAAAGGCTTGCTATTATTCTATCGATCCGTAGCCAGGTGGTCTAGTCCAAGTTACTCCCGGCGGAGTTTTTAAGCTTGGCGCTGTTTGGTGTCGCTATAACGCCTTGTTTATATGGATGTTTTGGCGAGTTAGGGGCAACGGTCAATCTCTGCCTGATTCTATGGAAGTTGGTGGCGATGCGACCCGGCGAGTTTTCTGCTTTTAAAAACAGCTTAGGCCTTTTACCGTGAACCTCCCGGAACACCTAGCCAGTTTAGGGAATGGCGATTTTAAGTCATGGCGGAACAGGGAGGTAAAGCGGGGCGAAGATGAAAAAGGGAAAATTCCGAGTCAGACTTCTTGGTGTAATAAGGGAATTTTTGGCTTGGGTAACCCAAGTTAAAGGATTCACTAACGCTCAATCGTTACAAGGCAGTCTACCAGTTGGCCTAAGGGATGGGTAACGGGGTTGGCAAGTTTTTGCCAGGCAACTGGAACGGGGTCTTCCCGGGGACTATAGGGAAGTCGCCAGGTAGTCATCCCGATCCTTCGCTATCAGGAAGAGTCAATTCGTCAAGCGTAAGGGAAAAAGCGGGAGCAAAGTTGTCGATAAAATAATCCACTTCAGGGAGGGAAAGTTCACGTAGGCGCTTTGCCAGGGTCGCCTCAGCCAGGGCAAACTCGGGGTTGCCGCTTTTTAACTCTTCCCGGCACTTTAACCAGGCCGCCAGTTTGTCCGCCGCCTTGACTAGTTCCCAAGAGTCAAGGTCGGCGTTTTTCGGGACAAAGGCATCCTGGTAGGCGGTTTGAAAGGAAGCGGGGAGGAAGTCAAGGAGATGCTGATTGGCAGTTGACTCCAGGTCGTGGTAAGCCTGGCGCATCTGGGAATCGTGATATTTCACCGGGGTGGGGAGGTCGCCGGTGATTACTTCACTGGCATCGTGGAAAAGGGCGAGCCAGGCGGCGCGTTCAGGCTGGGCCTCTTTACCGCATATGTTTTGCCGGATAACCGCCAGGGCGTGGGCGAGAATAGCCACCTGGAAGGAATGCTCCTGGACATTTTCCGGCCAGGTGTTCTGCATCAGGCTCCAGCGGCGAATCAGGCGCAGGCGTGCGAGATAGGCGAAAAAATGGCTTGGCATGGGACACCTTTTTTACAGATGGGGAGGGGTTAGCGCTTTACTGGCGATATCGCGGCGGTAGTGCATTCCCTCGAAGGAAATGTCCTCCACCGCCTGGTAGACCTGCTTAACCGCGGCGGGGAGGTCGATCCCGCGGCTGGTCACCCCAAAAACGCGACCGCCGTTAGTGACTATCTCTCCCTGGGTGGTGCGCCGGGCTCCGGCGTGAAACACCACGGTGTCGGGATGTTGTCCTGCCGCGGCTAAACCAGTAACCACCTTGTCCTTGGCATAGGGTCCAGGGTAGCCACCAGCGGCTAGCACCACGCAGACGGCGGGAGAAGGGGACCAGCGTAGTTCCTCCCCCTCCAGGTGGCCAGTGGTGGTGGCGAGGAGATGGGAAAACAGGTCTGACTCTAAGCGCATTAGAACCGGCTGGGTTTCCGGGTCGCCGAAGCGGACGTTGTACTCCAGTACTTTCGGGCCGCCACCGGTAAGCATAAGGCCAGCGTAAAGGAGACCGCGGAAGCGGCGGCCCTCCTCGTTCATGGCGTGGACGGTGGGGACGAGGATACGCGACACCACCTGGTCCATAATTTCATCAGTGAGGATGGGGGCGGGGGAATAGGCGCCCATACCGCCGGTGTTAGGTCCCCGGTCGCCATCGAGGACGGCTTTGTGGTCCTGGGAGGAGGCCAGGGGGGCGATGGTTTTACCGTCGGTCAGGGCGAGAATAGTCACTTCTTGCCCTCGGAGCATTTCCTCAATCACTATCTTGGCCCCAGCCGCCCCGAATTCTCCCTCCCCCATGATGCGCTTGACCGCGGCCCGGGCTTCATCAAGGTCTCCCGCCACCACTACCCCTTTACCAGCGCAAAGGCCATCCGCCTTTACCACCACCGGCCCTTCGGCCCGGGAGTCGAGGTAGCGCAGAGCCGCCGCCATCTGTTCGAACTCGGCGAAATCGGCGGTGGGAATGCCGTGGCGGCGCATCAGGTGCTTGGCGAAGGATTTGCTCCCTTCGAGTTCGGCCGCGTTCTTCCCTGGCCCGAAAATGGGGATTTCGGCTGACTTGAAGGCGTCGACAATGCCAGCGACATAGTAGGCTTCCGCCCCTGGCACCACCAATCCAACCTGGTGTTCGCGAGCCCAACGGGCGAGAGAGCGGAAGTTGAGAATGTCTAGGTCGATGCATTCCGCCACCTCGGCGCAGCCGGAGTTGCCAGGGGCTACGTATACTTTTTCAACTTCCGGGCTTTGCGCCAGCTTCCAGGCTAGAGCGTGCTCCCGGCCGCCTGAACCCACAATCAATACGTTTGTTTTAGCCATTTTACCGTCCTTTGGGTTTGCCATAGACTTCCCGCCTGACTTAGCGGCAAGGCGTGGGTTGGGTGGTAAAACCCGGCAACTGGTTGGGAGCTGGAGGTGGGTTAGGAAGCCTAGAGGCGGCTAGGGAAAGACCTGCCGCCAGGGCTGTAAAGACCACCAATCACCTTAAAGCCAACCCATCCGGGGTATGAATAGTATAAAAAATCTCGGGTATATTCGGATTAAGAAAAAGACCGGTTCTGCTACTTGTATGGTCCTATTTTGTCTATCAGCTCATGAATTTGGCCCCAGTATTGCCTTTATGTCGCCCATAGTCTCTACTACCAACGCTCCCCTTGCCCTATAGGCTTTGGGCCAGGTCAATGTCTTGTCGTCAAGCATGGGCTTAAGAATGATCAGCTTCTTGTTGAGGCGTAAACATTCTCTGGCTTGAATCAGTGAACCGCTTTGGTTAGACGCCTCGGCAATGATGGTGGCGTCGCTAAGAGCGGCCATGATCCGGTTCCGCTCCGGGAAGAAAAGGCGGTTCTTCTGGTAGTCTTGCCTGAAATACTTGAAGAACGGCACATGGGAGAGAAGAAGATGCTCGCTAGCGATCTTTTCCTGCAAGAC
>JAITQC010000218.1 GCA_031289115.1 Planctomycetota bacterium | reverse complement strand
TCAGGTTTTTACACAAAATAGGAGTTTATGTCTTACAGTTGTTATTAATTTAGGCACAAATACTGAAACAACATTTCACATAAGAAACAAAATGTATTTGGTAAATACATGTTGAATATGCTCATGTTTTTCTGAATAGGAACCGATGTTTCCGGGTCAAGCAGGCCAAAACCATGCGGATGATTGGCATTGAAGGTTGTTACCTTGCCGTATTCAATAATTATCCTCGCGGATACTCCACTGGCGTATTCACGGTGGATCAGCATATTTGAGGCCACTTCCCGAAAAATAATGTCGCGCAGGCTGCGGCGTTCAATTCCTTCCAGGTAGAAAGGGTCGGAGGGGTGGTTTTTGAAAAAGGCCAGTATCCTGTTATATTCCCAAGCCTTGCCGAATATTATCTGTTTCAAGCCGTTCATTGCCTATCCGGCCGACTTGTAAACCAGCTGCTACGCTACCCAGCAGGGCGGCCCGCCAAATATCCGCCCCCGCCGCCAAGGCCAAGGCAGAAGCTGCCAGGAAAGAATCGCCAGCCCCGGCAACATCCAGAGGCTGGGGATTCAAGGAAGGAAGATTGTCGGTGAAAATAGGGTATTTTTCGTGATCGCAGTGGATAAGGCAACCATTTTCGCTTAAGGTGATTATAACGTTTTCAGCCGCCAGTGAAGTCCGCAGTTCATCGGCCAAAGCTACCAGGCCTTGATTAAAGTCACGCATGGCTTGGCGCGCCTCCAGTTCAGTGGGTGTTACTAAAAGCGCGTGCCTGAACTTGGTGAGGTCGCCAATCTGGGATGAGGTCTGACTATCGGCGACTATGGGCACATCTAGACGTCGGCACTCGTTACTCACGCGGCTAGCCAATTCCGGCGTGAGAATTCCATAGCTAAAATCGGAAAATATCAGTAAGTCCGTCTCCGGCAGTAAATTCGCCACGAGCTTGAAGACATGTTCCTGCTTTTCGCTGTCTATTTGCTGTTGTGAAAGACGATTTACCCGTAAAAGTGTCTGGTTCTGTGCCTTATACCGGCGCTTCACAGTAGTCGGTCGGTCCCTATCCACCGCCACCTGAGCGTCAATTTTCTGTTCACTAAACCATTTGGCGGCGAATTCCGCCGCCGGGTCATTACCTACTAGGGTGATTAGGCGCACCTGGCCGCCTAAGCTGGCTGCATGGCCAGCAACTATACCGGCTCCACCGACAAAACGCCGTTCCTCCAGGGGCGACACCACCAAAGTCGGGTCCTCGCGGGACATTCCCAGTGGAAGACACATTACATATTCATCAATAATTAAATCACCCACCACCATCACCCGCAGGCGAGACATTTTTTCCAATAGCTCGGAATAATCTTTCCTTTTGATGCTGTGCCGTTCCAGGTAAGCGGCAGGCAAATCTAGTCGTCCCGTGGTCTGTCGATTTTCTAATAGCCCCCGGAGCATCGCGTCATAAGAAAAGCGGGGGTCGTCGGTACAGAAAACCACCCTACCGCCCCATTCCCGGAGCCACTTTGCCTCAGGATTATCCCGAGTCGAAAATTCGGCGCCTTTGACAATAACATCGGGTTTAAGAGCTTGGACACAAGCTTCGAAGTCGTTACTGACGCTAAACCCATAATCCACCATTTCCAGGGAACGCACCGCGGTTAAACGCAGTTCCTGCGGCAGATATTCTACGGAATTACCAGGAAGAACTGCTACCACGAGGTGATCGGCTAGGGAACGGGCAAAGGCGAGTAGACGTATATGGCCAGGATGGACAACGTTAAATTGCCCAGTCACAAGAGCCAAACGTCGGCCACGGTTTTTCGAACGTAGTTCACTGAGTTGGGTCAATTCGCTAAAGGCGTCCACGGTCTCCATTTCATCACTAGGTAACGCGATACTCGATTTCTTTCCTCGCCAATGGCGACAAGAGCAGTCAATTATTTTGAAAAATACCTTTTGCTTTAGATCGGGGCAAGTTTTTTCTGGTCTCACTATACTCGACAACTGGCGGCAATGCTTCAATTTGTTTACACGAATAAAACCCTGGGCCTGACCCGCTCTGTTTTGCCGTCACGGGCTGAATTGATAAGCTGAAAGAAAAGCTCAGGCTTTTGTAGCGTTTGCTTTATGCAGGGAGAAAAAAGGCCAAATTATGCAACTAGGCGGATGGTTTGGCGCGTTAGTAGAGTTTTTCCGACCTAATCTGGGGCTTACGCCAATGGACGGGTCAGCGTTGAATTAAAGTGTCAGGTAGAAAAGGTGGCGCCATCTTTCGTCTGCCCCCATGCTACTAGCCCTATTAAATCATGTTCCTCCTAGCAGAGGTGGGAAATTTCACTCCAGCTGGCGTCCCGGAGTGTTTTCCTGCCTCAATTATCGTTTCGGATGGGAAAAATAAAAAAAAGCTCTTGACAAAATTTGCCAGGCCTATAATATGTCAACTCTGTATGTTTTAAATATAAAACACATCCGCTATTAAACCGACAGGCGAGAATATCAGCGTCAGGCTTTGTTTAACGCTACCGGCGAGGCCTGAAGGTCGGCTGGACCTGCAGTGGGAATGGGTCTCTGCGCCAGTTGTCGGTATGTGAATTTGCCTTCGCCAGGGCAATTTATTTTCTTCCCTCCTACCCCGGGATGTTTTTTTTACCGGTATAGTTTTGCCACTAAAACAAAACTCCTTGTCCGGCTTGGCTGGTTCTTATGCTGGCAGCGTTAAGTGGCCAGCCAAGCCATTTTATTTGTCGGGTGAGTTTCACTATTCGAACCATGCTGTGGATGGTAGTTTTAGGCCTAAAACAAACGGCGCTGTCCTGTCTGTCCGGCGCCGGGGGAGACGCCAATGTCGTTTTGTTTATCTCATTTCCACCGCGGTATTTGCGCTCTGGCTCTGCTTGGTTGCCTGTTTTCAGCCAGCCTCGCGGCGGGTGAGAAATACGACAACTGGAACGCCATCGCCACGGCTATGGTGGGGCATTTGAAGGCGGCGGGCACCGCCTACGAACAGGGAGAAGCGAAAACGGCCCGAGACCGGGTCAACGACGCCTATTTCGGCTTTTATGAAAAAACCGGCTTCGAAAGGGCGGTTCGTACCTATATCTCGGGTAAACGTTCCTCCGAGGTTGAATACAAGTTTGGCCAGATCAAGTCACTTATGGGCAAGGGGGCGGATTTGGGGGAAGTCCGGAGCGAACTGGAGGCCCTGTCCCTACTTTTAAAAGAAGACGCCACGGTGCTGGATGGTGACGACTCGGGTGGGGTGGGAACCCTCCTAGCGTCACTGCTTATACTGCTACGCGAAGGGTTCGAGGCGATACTGATTATCGCCGCCATGGCTGCCTATCTCGTCCGCTCGGGTAACCGTGACCGGCTGTGGGTGGTTTATGGAAGTTCCCTCTTGGCGATCTTGGCTAGTGTCCTCCTCGCTATCGCTCTTCCCCGTATTCTTAATCTCAGTGGCGCCAACCAGGAAATTCTTGAGGGCGCCACGATGTTTGTGGCGGTGGTGGTGCTTTTTATTGTCAGCAATTGGATGTTCGGGAAAGCGAGCGGCCGAGCCTGGCAGGAATACCTGGATGGCAAGGTCAAGCTGGCGGTGGCGGGTGGTAGCGCTTTTGGCCTAGGCCTCGCCGCCTTCCTCGCCGTGTTTCGGGAGGGGGCGGAGACAATTCTTTTCTACCAGGCGCTTTTCGCTGACAACCAGATTGATCGGCAAATGGTCTGGCTTGGCATGCTCCTGGCGGCTCTGGGGCTGGTGGTGGTTTTCATCCTGGTCCGCTACGGCGCCCTGGTGCTACCGCTAAAACCCTTCTTCCTTGCCACCAGCTTTCTTCTTTTCCTCATGGCTATCAGTTTCACCGGGGGCGGGGTGAAGGAGTTCCAAGAGGCCGACGTGATTAGCATTACCACGATAGAGGGCATGGGGACACTGGAAATACTTGGCGTCTACCCGACGCTAGAAACCATCTTGCCTCAGCTAGTGCTGGTGGGCATTACTATCCTGACCATACTGTGGACGTTACGTCAGCGGCGGAGAGGAAAAATCGCCGCGGCTTCGGCTGCGGAGTGAATTTTAGAAGATAAGAAGCGCATGTGCGTTTCGCCGGTTAAATGGCTGTGAAAGAAAGGGAAAATATGTCTGTCTGGGTTAAAGTGGCCTTGTTGTTGGTTTTGACGCTTTCCTGTTACCGCCCGGAAGTCCAGGCGGCGGCACCGGCTCCCGGAGAGGATATCGCCGGGTTTGAGGAATTCCCGCTCGGAGACGATTTTGATATCGAACCTCTCCATATAGCTGGAGTTTACTTCCAGCCGGTCGACATGTGGCCGGAAGGAATGGGTGGACTGGCGGCGGTAGACTCTGACATGCACCTTGAGGCAGACATTTCCGCGCTGGGGGAAAATACGCTTGGCTATGGGGCGGGTGACTTTGTTCCTAACCTCACGGTACGTTACAAGGCGGTAAAGGAAGGCGGAAAAACCATTGAGGGGGCTTTTATGCCGATGAACGCCAGCGATGGTCCCCACTATGGCAACAATGTCAAACTGGATGGCGCCGGCCGCTATAAAATAACTTTTACCATCGAAAGTCCAGCCAAGCAAAACTACCTTCTTCATATAGACAATGAGACTGGCGTCCCTGGACGCTACTGGGAGAAGCCGATTGAAGTCAGCTGGGATTTCGATTTCATCCCCCGGATTTGGTGAACCTTAACGCTAGCGGTAAACCAAGGAAAGACGTGAAAGCCATCCTCCCCTAAAGGTGGATGGCTTTCCCCTCGTTTTCCCCTCGGGTCGGGAAGAGGACAGTCAAGGTGGCGGGTCACCCATGCTTAGATACCTATTGGCGGTAACCGATTGCCTTTTCCTGCCCGCGCTGGTGGCGGGTTTTTATGCTGCGGCTCTAGCGGCGTATCCGGGAACACGGCGCCAAACAACTTGGTTCGCTCGGGCGTTACTGGCCGGAATCAGTATCGCCATAATCCTGGTGGTGCTTAAACGTAACACCGGAATGGTGGTGCGGGAATACTACAACCTGGCCCTCCTCATTCCCCTCCTTGGCCTGGGGCTGGCGGTGTTTTTTGTCCTATTGGCAGGACAAGGGCGACGCCTGTGGTGGCTGGCTAGTCCTGGCGTGTTATTCCTGGCCGCCTTCCACCTCCCGGATATCTTTATCTATCCCCTGGATTTTGGGCTGGGAATGGAAAGCGTGTTTAACCGTGTTTACCTGGGTAAAGTGGCGGGTTACAGCCTGGGTCTGGTTCTGGTGGCGCTAACGGGCTTGGGGGTGACGCTAATTACCCGGACCCTTCCCGGGCGTCTTTCCCGGTTTTTCTTTTCTAGCGCGCTAGTGGTCTATTTTTTCCGAAACCTGTTGGGGTTGACGCAAATTCTCCTGGGACGAGGCCTGGTTAAACGCGAGCCGCTTTTGGTCCGGCCCACCATCTACCTGCTTGACCATGTGGATTATTTTAATTTCGCCCTCCTGGCGTTAGTAGGAGGGTTGCTGTTGGTTTGGCTTCTAACGCCCCGGCCACGCCGGGTCCCGGCAAATCCGGCGATTGGCCGACGCTGGCGGGCCCAGATACGGCGGGAGCGGCGCTGGGTTTTCACCACCCTGGTTGGGGTGGTGGCGCTGTTAGCTATTCACACCCTGGGCCGGGAATGGGCCGAGCGTAGCGTAGAAATCCCCCCACCCACCCGGATGGAAGCGACGGACGGGGTAATTGGTCTGGTGTCAAACACGGTCGACGA
>JAITQC010000195.1 GCA_031289115.1 Planctomycetota bacterium | reverse complement strand
CCTCGTGTCTTACCCCCAGTAAGACTGTTACTTAAGAACCTCGAAGCATAACTCCCGGCACCCTATGGCGTATAACGTCCATAAGGAGTTCCTGCTTGTCATTTCCCTGGAGACAAGTGTTTTCCCGGTTAAAGCGGTGCGCCTTCGGTTTTTCCTCACCGGTTTCACTGATCCAGCGTGTCTGCTAGGCATCCCACGGGGTAACGTTTACAGTCATGCCCTAGTAACCTAAGGAGCAAAAGTACTGGAGTCTTTGGTCCAGACTCCCAAACACCCAGGCTGACACCACCAAGGTGACCAAGTCCAAGGCTCTGGCTTTTTTCCTTGCCGGAGGTTTTTGCCGTAGTCTTTGGCGCTCTGGCGCTTCGCGAGAAGGGCATCCTTTTTTACCGGCATTATTAATTCTTTTAAATGCAACTAGTGATAGGGAACCCATGGACAATGAATCACTTGGTCAATTGGGAAAGATCATGGCCAGCGCCAAAACTGATTCCCGTATATAAAGCTTTACCGCCCAAACGGCTAGTTATATAATGGAAATTGTTAAAGTGGCGGGTGGTCCTGAGGCGTTGGAAGAACGGTTTTTTATAGCAATACTTGGTCAGGAGTAAGGAAAGAAAATGTCTGCCACCAGCCTTGATGACCTCAAGGCTAAGAGTCTGAAGGAAGGGGAGGAGTTAGGAATGGATAACGAAGACGCGCTAAGAATAGCGATGCTAATAGCGAGTGCAGAGGCGATAGGAGTGGATAGAGAAGACACGCTAAGAATGGCGAGGCAAATGGCGATGCAAATAGCGAGTGGAAAGGCGATAGGAAGGGCAATAGGAAGGGCGATAGGAAGGATGGAAGGCATAAAAAGCGGTATTGTGACCGTTTTAAATTTCCGCTTTGGTAAAACATCCGTTCCTGTCCAGAAAAAAGTGCTTCACTGCCAAGATTTAGGCGTCTTGGAAATAATGGGGGATGAAGCAATAAAAGCGGAATCGCTGGATGAGCTTAAACGCCATCTGCACCTGAGATAGCCTTCACTACCCCGTTCGGGTAAACCCAAACTTAAACAAACCTGGGAGGCGGGGTTTTCCCCGCCTTCACTTTCACCCCGGGTATTTCCTTAAAATCTTCTTTTTTTCCCCGGTAAACCTGTAATCCAGCGCCAGATCCCGGTCTTCCCAGCGTGGCGCTCGGTAGCGTACGGCAATTTACAATTCTTCTTCACTCGGAGTAAGCCGCCATACCTTAAAAGTGCCTTTTCCGCAACTGGCGAAAAATGCTAGATCAGCCCGGTAGGGTGCCAGTCGAAGCGTATGGTATAATTTGGCTGGCGAGGCACTTTTCCCTGGAGGTTTACGGTGCCACTTGGGCTATTGCAGTAACGCTACCACAAAAACCCAGCTAGACCGCCCCAAACGTTAGAAGTTGCCGCTTACCACCTCCCGGGGGGCTGACGGGTAGGGAGAAACAAATTGCGGCGTTTCCCTGGTGGAAGGGGTGGGTGGTCTTGATTCCGGCTTGCAATAACTGAGCAAAAACTTATAATGTCATATTATTGAAAGAGCCGGAGGTGGTGAGGGTTTTTTTCGGCCAACAGGTTTTACCAGAGTAGGCGTCTCGGGAGACGCAGAAAGCGCGGGTTTTCGCCTAGGACTTTGCTTTTACACTTGGAGGATTTATTGCTATGGCTATCAAGATCGGTATCAATGGCTTCGGGCGCATTGGACGTTTGGTTTTCCGCTCCGCCGTCGCTCGTAACGACGTTGAGGTGGTAGGGATTAACGACCTCTTTGACGCCCCGTATCTGGCTTATATGCTTAAGTACGACTCGATCCATAACAAATTCAAGGGAACGGTCACGGCTGACGGCAATTTCCTGGTGGTGGATGGCAAAAAGATCCGGGTCACGGGCGAAAAAGACCCGGCCAACCTGAAATGGGGCGATGTCGGGGCGGATTACGTGGTGGAGTCGACTGGCCTCTTCCTTACCAAAGAGAAAGCGGGCGGGCACCTTAAGGCTGGCGCCAAGAAGGTGGTTCTTTCCGGGCCGTCCAAAGACGATACCCCGATGTTTGTCATGGGTGTCAACCACAAGAAAGTCACCAAGGCGGACGACATTGTCTCTAACGCCAGTTGCACCACTAACTGCCTCGCCCCCCTGGCGAAGGTGGTTCACGATAACTTCGGCATAGTCGAAGCGCTGATGACCACGGTGCACTCGACCACCGCCACCCAGAAGACAGTGGATGGCCCCTCGGCCAAAGACTGGCGGGGTGGCCGCGCCGCTTCCAGCAACATCATCCCTTCCTCAACTGGCGCCGCCAAGGCGGTTACCAAGGTTATCCCGGAACTGAAGGGCAAGCTCACTGGCATGTCTTTCCGGGTTCCCACCCTGGACGTGTCGGTGGTTGACCTTACCGCCCGCCTCGAGAAAGCCACTGACTACGACGCCATTAGCGCCGCCCTGAAGAAAGCCGCGGAAGGCGAACTGAAGGGCATACTCGGCTACACTGACGAAGACGTGGTCTCCAGTGACTTTATTGGCGATGCCCGGACCTCCATTTTTGACGCCAAGGCCGGCATTATGCTTAACCCCAATTTTGTTAAGCTAGTGGCCTGGTATGACAATGAATGGGGTTATTCCAACAAGTGTGTCGATCTTATCCAGTATATCGCCTCTCTCTAGCCGTTCCCACGGGCTCGGGAGGACCTGTTCCTACCGCTGATTCGACGGGGCGGCCCTGGTGGCTGCCCCGCTTTTTTACCCCTTAGGCCGCTAGCAGGGTAAATAGCGGTCTTTTTGGCGTGTTTACCCGGCAAATTAAGGGTTTTTCCCACCAGCTTCCCCTAGGAGACAAGCTTGGCCAAAGCAGAGAAGACAGCGGTCACTCCCACCCGCCAGGAGGATTACGCCGAGTGGTATCAACAGGTTATTCGGGCGGCAGACCTGGCTGACAACAGCCCGGTCCGGGGTTGTATGGTGATTAAGCCCTGGGGTTACGCTTTCTGGGAAAACATCCAGCAAGGGCTGGACCGTATGTTTAAGGCCACCGGCCACACTAACGCCTACTTCCCCCTTTTCATTCCCAAAAGTTTCATGGAGAAGGAAGCCGCCCACGTCGAGGGTTTCGCCAAGGAATGCGCCGTGGTTACCCACCACCGGCTGGAAGAAGGCCCAGACGGCGGGTTGATCCCGGCTGGCGAACTGGAAGAACCCTTGATTGTGCGTCCCACCTCGGAAACGATTATCGGGGCGGTGTATGCCAAATGGGTGCAGTCTTACCGCGACCTACCCATCCTAATAAACCAATGGGCCAACGTGGTGCGCTGGGAACTTCGTACCCGGTTGTTTCTCCGGACTTCCGAGTTTCTCTGGCAAGAAGGCCACACCGTCCACGAAACCCAGGCTGAGGCGGAGAAAGAGACCAGCCTGATCCTCAAGGTTTACCAGGAATTCGCTGAGGAATACCTGGCTATGCCGGTGCTTACTGGCGCCAAATCCCCGGGGCAGCGTTTTCCCGGGGCGGTGGAGACCCAGTGTATTGAAGCCATGATGCAGGACCGTAAAGCCCTGCAGGCTGGCACCAGTCATTTTCTGGGCCAGAATTTCTCCCGGGCGGCGGGGATAATTTACCAGTCCCGCGAGGGAAAGGAAGAGTACGGCTGGACCACCTCCTGGGGCGCCTCAACCCGGCTAATCGGGGGAGCGATCATGACCCACGCTGACGATGACGGCATGGTCATGCCTCCCCGACTAACCCCACTCCACGTGGTGATCCTCCCCATTGGCCGTACTGACTCTGACCGGGAAAACGCTCTGGCCTACGCCGAGCGCCTTAACCTCGCCTTGGCCAAGCTCACCACAGTCTGGGGCGGGCCGCTACAAGTCAAGATTGACCGCCGCGACCTTAACGCCGGTGAAAAAGGCTGGGAATGGGTCAAGAAGGGAGTGCCGATCCGGGTTGAAGTAGGACCGCGTGACATTGAGAAAGACTCGGTTTTTGTCGCCCGGCGTGACCGGGGGGCGCGGGACAAGTTTTCCCTGGGTCGAGAAGATTTTATTTCTGGCGTTCCCGCCCTCCTTAAGGAAATCCAGGACGGTCTTTTTGCCCGGGCCCTGGCGCACCGCCAAGCTAACACCCGCGAATTTGACTCCTACCCGGATTTTCAGGCCTTTTTCACGCCCCAGAACAGTGAAAAACCGGAAATCCACGGCGGGTTCGCCCTGGCCCACTGGTGCGGCTCACCGGAGTGCGAAAGCAAAGTCACCGATGAACTTGGCGTCACTATCCGCTGCCTCCCCTTTGACCGGGCCGAATCTGGTCAAGGGAAGTGTCTGGTTTGCGGCCGCCCTTCACCCGGGCGCGTCCCTTTCGCCAAGGCTTATTGACCTTTCGCCAAGGCTTATTGACCTTTTGCCAAGGCCTACTAACCTGGGGGGTTGTCTCCCCCCTTTCGCCAAGGCCTACTGAC
>JAITQC010000174.1 GCA_031289115.1 Planctomycetota bacterium | reverse complement strand
TGGGTCAGTGGCGAGGTCTGGGATGGCGTTCCTGGCTTCGCTAGGGGCATCCAGGATGGGGGGAGTGGCTTCTTTATCCCCGGAGTCCCTGCTTTCTGTCGCGTCCGCTTCGCGGTCAGCCAGGGGTAGCTGGGCTTGGGTTACTGGCGGAGTGTCAGGTTGGACACCTGGGTCAGTGGCGAGGTCTGGGATGGCGTTCCTGGCTTCGCTAGGGGCGTCCAGGATGGGCGGGGTGGCTTCTTTATCCCCGGAGTCCCTACTTTCTGTCCCATCTGCTTCGCGGTCAGCCAGGGGTAGCTGGGCCTGGGTTACTGGCGGAGTGTCAGGTTCACCTGGGTCAGTGGCGAGGTCTGGGATGGCGTTCCTGGCTTCGCTAGGGGCGTCCAGGATGGGCGGGGTGGCTTCTTTATCCCCGGAGTCCCTACTTTCTGTCGCGTCCGCTTCGCGGTCGGCCAGGGGTAGCTGGGTCGGGGTTACGGGTGGAGTGTCAAGTTGGGCCACTGGGTCAGTGGAGAAGGCTGGGGTGGTGTCACTGGTAACGCCGGGGGTGGCCAAGATTAGCGGGGTGGTTTTATCCTCATTGTCCCATTCCTCTCTCTCACCTGTTTCGCGGTCAGACAGGGGTGGCTGGGCCTGGGTTACTGGTGGGGTGTCAGGTTGGGCCACTGGGTCAGTGGATAACGCTGGGGTGGCGTCGCCTGGTTCCGGCCGGATCGCTACGTTTTCCCGCTTATCCGGAAAAGCCAGGCTTTTTTCCGGCCCAGGAGTCTCGGGGTTGGAGTTAACGTTTACGGGTGGGCTTATGGGGCTAAGGATTTTTGGCAAAGCCGCGGTTTCTATACCCGCGAGGAGAGAGGCAAGAAGATGAGCGGAGGGTGGTGAGGAACGGGCAAAAATGGCGAGAGTATCCTTGGCTTCGTTATATTCGCCAAAAGCTATCTGGGTGGCGAGGAGATGGAGGAGTTGATTTTCCACCGCTTCCCGGTCAATAGGTTGGGGAAGGGGTACAGTGAGAGGGTAGATTTCATCGGGTGAGAGGTCGATAATAACCGGGGAGACTTCCGGAAGCGGCGGGATAGTATCCGCCGGAGTGGGACGGGTTTTGGGGGTATTGGTTTCCCGGGGTAAAGACTGCCGGGTAGATAGGTGGAGAAGGGCGACAAAGGCGAGGAAAACCAGGGCCGCTACCCCTAGGCCGTGGAGAAAGTGGGACTTTCTGGGGACGGAATGCTCTGGGGTGGGCTGGCTGGTAGTCATGCCACAGTTCCGTCCGTTATCAAGGGAGTTACTGGCGCCGGGGGAGGGGGCTCGGGGAAGGAGTTACGGATTTCTCCCCGCAGGGGAAGTTCATCCAGCGAGCCAAGCCCAAACCGTATTAAAAAGGCGTCGGTGGTGGCGTAGGTGAGTGGCTGTCCCAGAACACTGGTCAGTCGGCCCGATACCTTGATTAGATCATGCTTGATAAGCGTTTGGAGAGATGGCGTGGCGTTTACCCCGCGAATCCTCTCGATTTCACCGCGGGTAACCGGTTGCTTGTAAGCAATGATACACAGGGTGTCGCGGACCGAGGGGGGGAGGTGGGTGTTTTTCTTTTTTTCCTGGGGGTTGGCTTCGGGATAGAGGCGGCACAGGGTTGGGTAGTATTCGGGCCGAGTAAGGATTTGGAAAGCGGCGGCGATTTCGGCTATCTCGAAGGCGCGGTTGGTTTCCAGGTAATGCAGGTTGAGTTTGTCAATCGCCTCGCGGACCATGTCTTTACTGGTTCCCCGGCCGGCGGCGTGGGCGATTTGGCTTAGCTTCAATGGTTCCCTGGCCGCCATAATGATGGCTTCTACCACGGCTTCCAGGGGAAGGGGAACGGTTTCGCTTTCATTTGCGTCTTCCGAGTTGGCAACGCCTTCTGGGTTCGCAACGCCTTCTGGGTTCGCAACGTCTTCTTTGCTGGCGCTCTCCTCCCCCCCCTCGCCAGGCGTGGGAGAGGCGGCGAAAACAGGGTCGAGGGCGGGGACTATAGCATCTTCAGGCGTAATATCCCCTGACGAATTGGCGTTTTCCAGGGACAAATCCAGGTCTTGGGGGTTATCTTCATTAAACATGCCTTGGCCTTGTCAGGAAAGGTTGCCAGGTCTTGGTAAAACCACCAGGCCAGCGGTTAATCCGGGAAGTCGAGAAAACCGGCCTGTTTTTACATCCTATGTTAGGGAGGGGCGATGTCAACTTTTTTCGCTCCAGTCTTTTTCAGTTGCGTCAAGATAGATGCTTGGATATACAGCAGTTTTCCAGAGTTCCGGATATTCCGGGACTGAGGGGGTTAGAATGATCACGATGAAATTTGGAGGAACCAGTGTCGGTTCGGCCGAACGCATTCGCCAAGTTTGCCATTTGGTCAAGAATGAGATACCGCGCCATCCCATTGTGGTAGTATCAGCCCACAACTCCCCGACGCTACGCATGACTGACACCCTGGTCGCCACGGCCCAGGCGGCCCGTAACGGCATACCCGACACCAACCGGGTGGCGGCGGCGCAAAGAGGTATATGCCAGGACCTGGGAGTGGACAGCGCCGAAGTCGGTATTGAAACCCTGCTGGAGCGTTTCGACCAGTTGATCAAGGGTATCGCCATGATTGGCGAACTAACCCCCCGCACCATGGATATGGTGATGAGTTTTGGCGAACGGATGTCGGCCCGGGTGGTGAATGATGTTTTACGCCGGGAATTCTCGGTAAATTCGGAATACCGCTCCGCCGTGTCGCTAGGCTTACGGACTGACCGCAATTTTGGCGCCGCCCGTCCTGACCCCCGGTCCTATCCGAAGGTGGCCCGGGCGATAAGTTCCCTAAACTGTGAAGTGTTGGTGACCACCGGTTTTATCGGCGCCACTGAGGATGGGCAGGTTACCACTCTGGGCCGGGGAGGGTCGGACTATTCCGGCACCATCTTCGGAGCCATTGTCGGGGCGGAGGAAGTGCAGATCTGGACCGATGTGTCGGGAGTGATGACTACTGACCCGCGGATTGTGCCGGAGGCGAAAAGCATTCCCGAACTCACTTTCATGGAGGCCTCGGAACTCGCCTGGTATGGCGCCAAGGTCCTGCACCCGGCCACCATGTTACCGGCGATCGACGCCGACATTCCGGTGCGGGTAAAAAACACCGCTGATCCCGATCACCCCGGGACAGTGATCCGGCGCCACCTTCTTAGTGAATCCCCCGCCATCGCCAAATCGCTGGCGGTGATGAACGGAATCCAACTGGTTAATATCACCACCGGCCGGATGTTTGGCGTGCACGGTTTCATGGCGAGGATTTTTGAGATATTTAGCCGTAATCTGGTGGAAATTCACATGATCGCCACTTCGGAAGTGACTGTCTCCATCACCACCCCTAAGGGGGCGCATGTGGAGAAGGCGGCTGACGAAATCAAGGAATTCGCCGATGTCACGGTGGAGCGCGGTCTCTCCCTGGTGTCGGTGGTGGGCGAGAAAATGAAAGGAACACCCGGGGTGGCGGCCCGCGCCACCACCGCTTTGGCCAGGGCCGGAGTCAACATCCGGATGATTAGCCAAGGCGCGACAGAAATAAACATTGCCATGCTGGTGCAGGATACTGACGCCAGCCGGGCGGTGGTGGAGCTACATCGGGAGTTTTTTGCCTAAAATTGAACCGGAAACTAAACCGGCGGACAATACCTGCCACTTAGCCAAGTCGAGAGGGTCCTAGCCATGTCTATCCCAAGTCGCGCCAGCCTTGTGTTAACCTTTACGCTCCTTTTCGGTTTAGTGCCACTGGGTTGCGGATTCAAGCGCCCACCCGCCAACGCCTTTCCCGGCACCAGTTACTATAGCGACCGGGTGGCGACCCTGAAAATATCGCCAGTCGACGCCTATCGCCTGGCTTACCAACAGGCAAAAGAGGAGGGCCAGCTGCATTTTGTCTCCCGTACCCCTACCGTCCTCGCCAAACGCTGGTATGTCTTCAGCGTCCCCCTGGGTTCCGGCGCCAACCTCCAGGGTTATCATGTGAATGGCGACAATGGTCAAGTCAAGTTTATGAATGAAAAAAAGGTGGTCCCCCAGACTCGCTAGCCGGGTAGCGGGCGTTTCTTCGGGCTATTCACCTGGCAGGCGGGAGGTGGCATGCGTCTGGAATATGATAGCCTTGGACCGGTGGAGGTGCCGGAGTCTGTTCTCTACGGCGCCCAGACCCGGAGAGCCGAGTTGAACTTCGGCATTAGTGGCTGGCGTCTCCCCCGTCCCTTTTTGGACGCCCTGGCGCGTATCAAGCGTTCCGCCGCCCAGGTGAACCGGGAGATGGGGCGTCTCGACCCGGTCTTGGCCCAGCTTATCATGCAGGCGGCTGGGGAAGTCCTAGACGGCCAGCACGCCGAGGACTTCCCGCTCGACGTCTTCCAAACCGGTTCCGCCACTTCTACCAATATGAACATGAACGAGGTCATTGCCAACCGGGCGATTCAACTCGCGGGCGGAGTGCCTGGGTCGAAAAAACCGGTTCACCCTAACGACCACGTCAATCTTGGCCAATCCTCGAACGACCTCGCCCCCACCGCCGCCCACCTGGCCGCCGCCAGTGAAATACACCACAACCTTTTGCCCGCTTTGACTGAGCTTCAAGCCGCCCTAAGTGTCAAAGCCCAGCTTTTTCTTCCGGTGGTGAAGATCGGGCGAACGCATCTCCAGGACGCGGTGCCTATTCGTCTGGGTCAGGTTTTTTCCGGCTACGCCGACCAGGTCCACCAGGCGAAGGAAAGGATAACCATCGCCTCCGGGCGTCTCCTTCCCCTTGCCCTAGGTGGCACCGCCGTGGGCACTGGTCTAAACGCCGCCCCAGGCTTTGCCGCCCGGGTTATCGCCATTTTGGCGGAGGAAACCGGTCTGGCCTTCCGCGAGGCGGAGAACCATTTTTCCGCCCAGGCGGCGATGGACGAGTATGTCGCACTGGCTGGCTGCCTCAAAAGCGTGGCCCTGGTCATGGTAAAAATCGCCAATGATATCCGGTTCCTCGCGTCAGGCCCCCGCTGCGGCCTAGGCGAGCTACGCCTGCCCTCACTTCAACCCGGTAGTAGCATCATGCCGGGGAAAGTCAACCCTGTCCTCTGTGAAGCCCTGATCCAGGCCGCCTCCTTTGTCGTGGCGGGCGAAGCCGGGGTGACCTTTGCCGCCAGTAGCCTTGCCAATTTCGAGCTAGCGGTTGCCTGGCCCTATTCCACCTGGCAGGTGTTGGAAATGTTAAGAATTCTCGCTAGCGCCATACGGCAGTTTACCAGTCGGTTGGTGGAGGGACTAGAGGCGGAAAAAGAGCATTGCCAGTCAATTTGCGAAGCGTCACTCGCTCTTTGCACCGGGCTTGTACCGGAAATAGGTTACGACCAGGCCGCCTTGATCGCCAAAAAAGCGGCGGAAAGCGGCCGGACAATAAAGGAGGTGGCGGCGGAGGAAACCGGTTGGCCGGAGGATAAACTGGCTGGTCTTATCGACCCCTTGGCGATGACTGGCGTCTCTTGACCCCTGGGTAACGTTCCCCGCTCCTCCGGGTGACAAGCCGCGGTTTTCCTGTCGGAGTGGCATTTCCCGGTTGGGTTGGTTGAAAGCACTGCTGTCCCAAAACAACTAGAACAATGACAATTGACTAGAGAAAGTAGGGTCCAATAGATTCGGTTCTATTCTCGCTTTCGACATGCGGACCAAGGAGTTGATGATCAGCTTCATCAACAGGGCATTGCAATGTAAGTAGCGCCTTTTCCCCTCGGACGATCTGGAGGTGGAAGACCAGTTCACCACCCATACCTACACCCTGTGGGACGGCAAGATCACCTATTCCAAGATTAACGACCACAGCATTGATGCAGTGCGCTAAGCCAGCCTGATCCGGAAGGAAGGCAACTTCGACCCGGTCGGTGAAGAAGTGGTCTCGCGTAAACCAATGCTACAATCCGATCTTTACCGGATTCATGTCCTTACGACCGTACTCCATCCCTGATCCGGCACCCATTCGCTGTCAAAGGAAGCCTTAGATTGCAGGCTTTCAATGACAGGCACGAGGAAGACAGCCAGGTCATTTATAACAGAAGACAAATCGCCAACTGGAATGTCGGGTTTTGACTTTTTAACAAAGGCAGTCCATTGCACTGTTTTCTGAGGATCGGTGTAAAAAGCGGGAGTGAACGCAAAGGGTATTGACGCCGGAAATGTTGTGCGCCGCCGGTCGAAGGTATTCTCCACCGCATTTCGCAATACATTTCCCTCGAAGGTGAAGAGTCTGGAGACCAGCCAGAGATCGTAAAAGTCTTTCATCCGGCTGTTCGCCAGACCGAGTTTGACCATTGCTTCCACCTTTTCGGCCACCATCGTATATCGGGGATATGCTTGCAAGAGCAGTGGGGGCGCTTCAAAAAAGGTCGGATATTCGATCTGTTCAGGGGCGGGTGTTATAGCATCACCAAAGCCGATGTCAATCTGGAGAGGAATCCGGGCCTGATTGAGCATGCCGACCAAGGTGATTCGCACGCCATTGTATTCCTGGTCTGCGCGGATATCCTCCGCACTCACGGAGTCTGGCAGATAGATCATGCCGTCTCCTTGAAACTCGGCTCGGCAGATGTCGCGGAACACGTCCGCGAGTTTTCCGATATCGGCATTGCCAAATGCTAGAAAATCCGCATCCCTAGTGACGCGGTAATTCTGACCTTTCCAGACCAGAAACAGACTGGCTCCTTTCAGAATGAACCGGTCCTTGTGCGGCGAGACGCTGAGCCGGTAAAGGAATCGCTCCATGCCGTACCGTGAGAGCAGTAGATTGAAATCTTCCTTGTTGGTTTTGGCTCGGTTAAGAAGCTGTTGAAAGATTGAATGGGCAAGGTTTTTCTTGTTCTGGTTCATACCGTCGCCTCCAGATATGGGCGCATTATTTTTGACACTCTGTCGACTCCGGCAGCTTCCACCAGCTCATCCATGGTAACCTTACGTGAGCGCCATGCCTCGCGGAGTGCTTCGATGGCGACATCGATACCAACCTTGTTGCGGAACTTGAAGCAATCGGCAACCGTCTTTGCCAGGCTGTAAATTTTAACCATCACTCCGTTTATGTTGTGCTCCTGAATGCCGAACGCATAGGCCGGTCCTGAAACATAGGTCAGGTTAAGCGGCGGGTATTCCACTTCCGGTCGCCAAGAGCTTCTCGGGATGGTCAGCCATATCTCATGTGGGATCTGGGTGGTGATCCCGTGGTAGCTCAGGGCGGAAACAAGACAAACGACGGCGTGAGGCAGTCTTTTCGCTACCTCCGCCAGGGACGAGTTCTCTCTCACGGGAGCTTCCGGCAGGGCGTAGAGTCCCACCGCGATCTTCTCCAGAAGACCTTCCTTGTGCATTCGGTGCAGGTAGTTTCGGGAAATCCCTAGCGCCTTGACGTCCTCGGCCTGGATAATCCCTTTTTCCCTGGCAAGTTCCAGTATCTGTTGTTGTCGACCCATGACATCTCCTTGTGCAAATCATCTTCAAATATACACAAGTGTCTAGGATATGCAACAATTACTTGGCGGTCAAGTCTATGATCCTGCTGGCATCAAGACTGGCCAAAAAAATACGCTCAGGCCGGTAAGCGAAAATATTTACCACCAGTATCAGCCCCCCAAACTCAGCCTTCGACGCTTTCCACCCTTCTCCCATAAACAACTGGCAGCAAGCTGGGTTGGGACCCATAGGGGCTGGATGTGCGACTGTCAATGCCGAAACTACCGAGAGGATCAGGTGGAAAGCACCGACCATCAGGACGAACAATTGGAAAGCCGGAAGCGTCCCAGTGATTGAAAATTTAAATTTTAAAGATGGCATCCCGCCATGTCGATAGACAAGACAATATCCTCGGCGCTGAAGACGATGGTACTGTCATGGGAGTCAATTGGAATGCCGCAAAGCAAATGAAGAAGAACTTCGTCAACATGCCAAGCAACCCACAGATGATTTCGCCAGCGTTGTTCCTCAGTCTTGAAGAAGTAGAGGTGGAGAATAAGTTGTGTCTCTACTATCGTACCGGGATTGCATCTTCGCGAGCCTGGTGACGCTGGAGATATACTTGGTGAGTGGCGAAATGCTGATTTTACCCTCGGGGTAAAATCGCCATTTCAAGGGGGTATCAGTATAGTAGGGGGGTATAGGGCGGGACTAGTTTTTCGCTGGTGAGTCAAGACAAAGAAAACTCTGAACCCGGCAAGAGGCTGCTAAACCCCCGGGTGGTGGGGGTCAAACCGGGAGGGGTTGCCGGAAGAAAGCCAGGTAGGCTAGGCCCAGTAGGGCAAGAGCCAGGGCGACTCCGCCGATGACGAGAAATTTTTCCAGACGGTTGATCTTACGCAGGAGCTCTATCTCCCGAACGCGCTGGTCAAGGTCGCTGTTAGAGGCGCGACTAATCGTTTCGTTTAGGCTGGCGGCCTGGGTTATGGGCAAACTGGTCTTGGTCGCGGCCCGGAGGGACTCCAGGTCAGCTATAAGTTCCGAGAACAGGACATAGCGGTTTTCCGGTTTCTTGTGCATCAGGCGGTTTACTATCGCCACCATGCCGTCTGGGATGTCGGAAACGATCTTTTCCAGTGGCCGGGGATCTGACTTGATGTGCTGGTCCATGACGTCAGACACGCTACCCCCGAAAGGGGGACAACCGGAAAGCATGTGGTAGAGGGTGGCTCCGAGTGAATAGAGGTCGCTACGATAGTCGAGGTTGGTTTCACCCCTAGCCGCCTCGGGGGAAATGTAGTCGGGGGTTCCCAACACCTCTCCCTCAGTCGAGAGCACTGACTCCAGGCTCGACTTGACAAAGCCGAAATCCCCTAGTTTAGCAATGCCTCCCTTGGTGATCATGATGTTTCCGGGCTTGATGTCGCGGTGGACGATACGGCGCATCTGCAGATATTCCAAGGCCCCAGTAACCTGGATGGCTATGGAGATGCAGACCTGGATATCCATCCGGCCATTGTGCTCCAGAGTGGTGTCTACCGGTTCGCCGTCGACAAACTCCATGGAGAAATAAAGGGTGTTACGGTAACGCCCGACGTCAATGACCTGGATAAGATTGGGGTGACTTAGGCGGCCCACCAGGCGCGCCTCTACTAGGAACCGCTTGCGAAACTCGTCATCAGTAACCCAACGCTCGTGAAGCACCTTGAGGGCGACTATCCTTCCCATGGAAAGCTGCCGGGCTTTATACACCACCCCCAGACCACCTTCGCCAAGCTTGCTGATAATCTCGTAACCCCCGATCCGCTGCCCCCGGGTGCGGGCGTCGCGGAGCAGTCGTTCCTTGGCCTTGTAGACTGCCCACACTTGTTCGGACTTTAATATTCCCTGTTCAAGCAAGACATCCTCGACCGAGCGGGGCTGGCGGCCATCTTCCGCCTCTTTTTCTAGGACATGGGTGGCTTTTTCCAGTTGTTCGCGCGAGACCACCCGGTGGGCTATGGCCAGAGTGGCGAAATCAAGGTCTTTTTCCATGTCCGGAAGTTCGGTTGGTTCTGGCATGGCCTGTTTCCTTTATGGCACTTCGCTGGCTTTTGCGGATAAACCGGGGAGATCCAGTTAGCTTTCAGGCATCTAAAAGCAGTAATCTCGCTCCCTTAACCTCAAACAACCGACTTCCGGGGATTTAAACCCGCACCCGGTGTTTTAGCAAATATCTTTTCTTTTAATTTACCCTAGTAACTGAGGCGTTACCCTTGTCCAAGGTCGGTAGTGGGGGCGGTTGAAGGCTTCAATACCCGGGACACACTATAATCGAAGTGTCCCAGGGCTTTATGTTTACCCCAACACTAGAACCGCGCTTTTAAAGAAATTATACGCCCAATGTTTCCGGAAATAACCCCCAAACATTTTGCTAGAAGCTTCTTTTTAAATAACGCTCCCGGATTAGCGCTGCTGGCGGCGGTGATAGTTAAACAGGCATTCCTCTTGTTCGCGTGTTTCTATCGAGCCGGGCCGGACTTGGCGCAGGCGTTTAATCGCTTCCTGGGGCGAGTCTCCGGTGTGAATCAGGTACCCAGCCAGCATTACTCCGGTCCGCCCGATACCGGCCCCACAGTGCACCAGTACCGACAAGTCTTCCCCTAGACACGTGTCGACAAACTCCACAAAGGCATCGAGCTGGCCTTGGCTAGGGGCGGTAAAATCCGCCACCGGGAGGTGCAGGGTGCGGAAGGGATAACCCTGCAGGAGCTTGGGGTCGAGAGCGTCCTCAGTCAGGGTCACGATCGCCCGAATTTTACGCCGGATCAGGGTGTCAAGGTCGTCCTGCAGGCGGGAAAAGCGTCCCGGTTTTCCCGATCCGGCCAATTTTCCCGGTAGAAGATAGGAAAAGTTGGCGAGCATTATCTCTCCGCGCCCATTAATTACCCGCTGGCTAACCGCCAGGTGAGGAATTGGCCAGGTCAGTCGATCCAGGGGTCGAAGGCGGTACTAAAGTCGATGGTGTTGGCGAAATCCTCCTTTTGGTCATTTTCCCGGCGTCCCCAGCCAATGTCAGGGTCCATAACCATCAGGAATACAATCTCGCCGAAGTCTTCGCTGCGTCGTACTCCCCAGTGCTCCAAAACCAACCCACCTAGCATTCCCCAGCGGTCACGGGCGAGGTACACCACCCCGTTCATGAGTTCCTGAGCGCTTACATGGAAGTTGCCACTCCGGGACGGGGCATTCTCGCTGGAGGATATCTTGCCGTTTTTTATCAACTTCACGGTTTCCGTTATCGCCTCTTCGATAAAATGAAAGGCGGCGGGAGCGTAGCGGCCATCTTCCCGGGCTAGTTCCTGAATCCGCTGGGCGTTGGGGCTGTTGTACATGGCGATTATTCCGCTGGGGAATCCGGCTTGGGGTCGGGCTCCGGTTTTTTTACCTCGGGCGGCGGGTTTTTATCCCGGTCACGGGGGCTGTCGTTTTTCCTCTCCCGGGGAGGGAAATGATTTTTCCCTTCCTCCCCCCGGGCCGGGGGGGCGTTGTGCTTGGGCTTGCGGCCCCGGATTTCCTGGATTTTGGAGAGGTGAACTGTTTCCCTCACACCGTCGGAGAGGAGGAGGGTGATGTCCTGGCGGAAGATGTCTACCGACAAGACTTCGCCAGTGAATTCCTCGGTGACGCAGATGGCGCCGCGGGCTGGCATCTCGGCCTGGAGGGAGGCGTAGATCTCGTCCTCGAAGCGCAGGCAACACATCAGTCGGCCGCAGTGGCCCGATATTTTGGTGGGATCAAGGGTGGTTTTCTGGATCTTGGCCATGCGCATGGTCACTGGCTCAAGGTTGCGGATAAAGGTCCGGCAACAAAGCTCTCGCCCGCAGTGCTCGTAGTCAGCCAGGATTCGAGCTTCGTCACGCACGCCGATTTGCCGCATTTCAATGCGGGTGCGGTAACGCCGGGCCAGTTCCTTCACCAGCTCGCGGAAATCCACCCGGCATTCGGAGATGAAGTAAAAAATAATCTTTTCGCCAGAGAAAAGGTGCTCCACTCCCACCAGGCGCATGGGGAGTCCGCGTTCGCGGATGGTTTTCTGGCAGGTGGCTATTTCGTCAGGTTCCTTGGTTTCCCTAATGTGCTCCATGATGTTTTGGTCGGTGAGGTTGGCCTGGCGCACCAATTCGCCCTGGACGATATCGCCGTCTTTTTTTTCCCGGACCAGGCCTACCGTTTCTCCGATATCGATACCGCGGGATGTCTTGATTATTACCTCTTCCCCCAGGGACAGCTGCTCATTTTCGCAGCCGAAGGATTCGGTTATCGCCATCAAACCATAACGTACTGGAACTATATATCCTGCCATTAGAGAGACCAATCCTTGCGCGTTGTCTGGGGTGTCTTTTAGAGCCGGCGTTTCATCGCCACCTCGCCGCAATCGGGAAATTTCGGGCACTTGACGCAGTCGAGCCAAACCTTGTGGGGCAGGCTGTTACGGTCAACCGGTTGGAAACCGAAACGGCGGAAAAAATCGGGTATATAAGTAAGGGTGAAAAGTTCCTCTGCCCCTATCGCCACCGCGTCAGCAAGGGCGGCCTCCATAAGCCGGCGGCCGTGGTTTTTACCCTGCTCGGAACGGATCACGGCGAGGCTACGGATTTCCATCAGAAGATCCCAGGTGGGATGGACTGCCACGCAGCCAACCAATCGGCCGGAATCGACTTCTACCACGGAGAATTCACGTATGCGCTCACTGGCGTCACCAAGCGAGAGGGGAATCATGATGCCTTCTTGGCCAAATTCACGGGTCAGGTTGACCAAGGCGCTGACATCGGAAAGAAGGGCTTTTCGGGTCAAGGCTTCCATTTTGTCTCGTCGGCGGCGAAATATTCCCTTAGGGTCATTAATAACCATTTTCGCCATAATTAAAAGTAAAATGCCCCTGAAGCGCGTATTGGCTAGCGGCAAAGCTCTAGGGGGAAAGTCAGGCGAGTCCGATGGAACCCAGGAGATCGGGGTGAATGTTTTTCCCCGAGGCGGCGAACAGCCATTTCCCCGAGGCCAGTTTTTTTCCGGTAAAACAGCCGCCTGCCTCCTCTACCAAAAGCCGTCCGGCCGCCAGGTCCCAGGTGTTTACCCCGTATTCGAAATAGCCACTGCTTCGCCCAGCCGCCACACTGGCTAGGTCGTAAGCGCAGGCTCCCATGGCCCGCATCTTGCGTACCCGTAGCGCCAGGGGAAAAGTGAAATCGCGGGTGAAATCCGCCTTTTCCGGATAGGAGCCGATGGCGGCAAGGAGATAAGACTCGGCCAGACTCTCTTCCTCCCGGACCGCCAGGGGACGGTTGTTTAGAGCGGCGCCGTGGCCAGCCACGGCGATAAACATCTCGTCCAGGAGCGGGGCGTAGGTGATTCCAAGCCGCGGGGTGCCTAGCGTTGCGAGGTCGCTTCCGTCCCCGGCACCATCGTCCAGGTGGTAACAGGCCAGCGTAGTGCAGAAATGCGGCATGCCGTAGTAGAAATTCACCGTGCCATCCAGCGGGTCGACATACCAGACGTAGTCGCTACCGTCCAACCTCCCGCCCTCCTCGGCGTAAATGGCGTGGGTGGGGAAAGAGGAGCGGATGGTGTTGATAATCGCTGCTTCACAAAGGCGGTCGGTCTCAAGTTTCAGGTCGTACTGTAACCATTGGTCAACGCTCAAGTCACTGCCGTATTTTTGCCGCTGAATGTCCCCGGCCGTCCTGGCCGCCGTCATCGCCACCCGGACAAGGGAATCAATGTCTTCCATCGCTCTGCCTTTTGTTTCACCCTGATTGTTTCGCTACACCAGATAACGGGGGGACGAACCGGGGAAAAAACCACCCGGGTTGGCCACCCGGGTAGTATCGCCACCTTTTCTTCCGGGGTAGTCTAACCCGGCCGGTCGCTAGACTGGCTGGTCGCCCCGCCATAGTGTGGCCCGGTTTAAGTCTTTCTCGCCGCCCGACCCGGGTAAAAGGGTCGGCCGCCCTCGGACGGGAGTTATGCTAAACCGGCCTAGACCGGATGGCTCCGCTTATCCGTTTATCCGTAACCTTAAATTTAGGAAAATTCCCCGGTTATGCCAAGCTATTTTTACCTTTAAGCCTTGAATAGGCACCGGGGTGGCTCGGAAGAGACGCTAGGGGAAGGGAGGTTGCCAAGGGAAGCCACTTCCGGTTCGCCCGGCTCCGGGTGGTAAAGCGGGGTTTCTTACCCGCCCCTTCCTAGTCGACGCCAAAGAGGGGAGGGGAATCCACTTCCGCCTTGGCCAAAGGGCGTAGGGCGTAAAACCACGCCTACTTGGGAGGGGGCGGCTGGGAGGCGAGGATTACCGCCGGGGTGGCTCGGAAGAGTGTGTTTAGCCGCGGGGGGAAAGGACAGGGGGGATGGCAAGCACTTAAACGCGATACGGGGAACGTTTTTTTTTGCCTTTCCCCCCCACCCCCTATAAACTAGGCGAAGTGAATCTGGTCGCCTTTGGGTAGGGACGCCTATTCTCCTCGAGGGCCTGGTATCAATTGGCCCTGTGACCGGGAAAAGGGGAGAGCGCCGGGGAGCCTGGTTGTTTCCGGCGGCGGGTGGGCTGGGGAGGAATCTAGGCATGGCGGTTTTCGGCAATTTCTTTTTTGTGGGGGTGAATGGCGAGGCCTTGACCACCTCTTCCTTTTCCACCGCGGTGAATAGCAAGGATGTCTGGCAGCCGCCGGTCGACATCTTCGAGATTGACGGGGGTGTTTTGGTGCAGATGGATTTACCAGGGATCGACCCCGCCTCCCTGGAGGTGACCCTGGAGGGACGTTTCCTCATTGTCCGGGGGGTACGCCGGGCAGCCCGCGTAAGCCATCCCAAACGCTATATCCAGATGGAGATTTCCCGGGGAATATTTGGTAAGATCATACCCCTCCCGGCTCCGGTGGCGGAGGTTAATTCCACCGCCAGCCTGCGTAACGGAGTGTTGGAGGTGTTCCTGCCTTTTGGCAAGAATAACAGTTACGCCCCCACCGCCATTGCCATTGTGGCTGAATAACTAAAAAGAAAATCCATTGGCGCGATGCTCTGTGCCTCCGCCAGCGATTAAAGGACTGTTAGCGGCATGGATAAAGCCAACCCCGAAGATGACCGGAAAGAGCCGCTGGAGCCGGAAGCGGCCGATGGAGTCATTGACCCCAGTCGCAAGCCAGGTACCCCCGATGTGCTTCCCCTCCTCCCTATCCGGGAGGCGGTGCTGTTTCCCGATATGCTCCTGACCCACACCCTCCAGGAGTCCCGCGACATCCGTCTGGTAGACGATGTTTTGCTCCAGGACCGTTTCGTCGCCTTTGTCCCCCTGATTGGACCCCAGGCTGATGTCGGCGACCCCAAACCCCTGAAGGACCGCGGCTGTGTCGGGGTCATATTGAAGATGATCAAGCTTCCCGATGGCGGGGTGCGTCTCCTGGTGCAGGGTCTTAAACGCATCCGCATCGAATCCATCCTCCAGCGCCAACCCTATTTCTCCGCCCGCACTTCGGAACTCCCCGATATTCTCGAACCCGGGGTCACCCTGGACGCCCTGCACCGTTCGGTAAGGGACCAGTTCAACAACCTTTTGCAGCTTATACCCCAGGTTCCCAGCGAAGTTAAGCTTTCCGCGGTGAATATCACCGAGCCCGGGCGTTTCGCCGACCTGGTGGCGGCTAACCTGAACCTCAACATGGAGGAGCGTTGCTCCATTCTGGAGGCGGAAAACATCCGCCAGCGACTGGAGCGGATTTCCGTCCTTCTGGAAAGGGAGCTCCAGATAGTGGAGCTGGGGACCAAAATCCACGAGGATGTGAAACAGAAAATAAACCAGGGGCAGCGGGAGTTTTTCCTGCGTGAACAACTGCGGGCTATCCGCAATGAACTGGGCGACGGCGACGACCGGGTGGAAATAACCGAGCTGGAGCGGGCCCTGGAAGCGGCGGAGTTGCCTGAGGACGCCAAGAAAGAGGCCCGCCGCGAACTTGCCCGCCTGGAGCGGATGCAACCCGGTTCAGCCGAGTACACCGTGTCCCGGACCTACTTGGATTGGATGTCCTCCCTACCCTGGAAGAAAGAGACTAGCGACCGTCTGGATGTGGAAAAGGCCAGAAAAATACTGGACCTGGACCACTATGACCTGTCCAAGGTCAAGGACCGGATAATCGAATTCCTGGCAGTCAGGAAAATACATCCCACTGGCAAAAGTCCGATCCTCTGTTTTGTCGGCCCCCCCGGGGTTGGCAAGACTTCCCTGGGGCGTTCCATCGCCAAGGCGATGAACCGTAAATTCGAGCGCATAAGCCTGGGCGGAGTCCGAGACGAGGCCGAGATCCGCGGTCACCGGCGCACCTATGTCGGCGCCCTCCCCGGGCGCATCATCCAGGGCATACGCCGGGCCGGAACCCGTAACCCGGTTTTCATGATGGATGAAATCGACAAGTTGATTTCCGACCTCCATGGCGACCCCTCCTCCGCCCTCCTTGAGGTGCTTGACCCGGAACAGAACGTGAGCTTCCGCGACCATTACCTGGACGCTCCTTTTGACCTTTCGCGGGTAGTGTTTATCACCACCGCTAACACCCTGGAGACCATACCTCCAGCCCTTCTCGACCGCATGGAAGTCTTGCAGATCGCTGGCTACTCGGAAGAGGAGAAAATGCAGATCGCCCGCCGCCACCTGATTCCGCGTATCCTTAACGACCATGGCATCGCCAAGAAAAAACTGGCTTTTGACGCCACCGCGCTACGGGTGATTGTCGCCTCCTACACCCGTGAGTCAGGACTACGTAACCTGGAGCGCGAACTTTCCGCCGTCACCCGGAAAATCGCGGTGAAAATCGCCGGTGGCAAACGCGGTCCTTTCCGGGTGAAGGAAACGGATCTACGCCCATTCCTGGGGCCTCCCCGCTTCTTTTCCGCCGACGCCAAGCGCCGGGAAGCGCCGGGAGTGGCGCTTGGTCTCGCCTGGACCGCTTCTGGCGGCGACCTTCTTTATATTGAGTCCACCCGGATGCCAGGGAAGAAAGGTCTTATCCTCACCGGCCGCCTGGGCGAGGTGATAAAAGAAAGCGCCCTGACCGCCCTGTCCTGGATTCGTACCCGCGCCGCCATTCTGGAGGTGCCGGGCAAGTACTTCGCCGATGACATCCATATCCATTTTCCCGAAGGCGCCACCCCCAAGGACGGCCCTTCAGCCGGCATCACCCTGGTGGCCTCGCTTTTAAGCCTTCTTTCCGGAGTGCCGCTTAAGGCCAGGCTCGCCATGACGGGAGAAATCACCCTGCGGGGAAAAGTCCTGCCTATTGGCGGGCTAAAGGAAAAAGCGCTAGCTGCCCGCCGGGCTGGCGTCAAGGAGGTGGTGATACCCCGGGGAAACATCCACGACCTGGACGATCTCCAGCCCGAGGTCAAGCGCGATATTATCTTCCACCCGATCGAGCAAATTGAGGACATGTTGCCTCTGGCCTTCCCGGGTCGTTATCCCCACTTTCAAGCCAGTTCACCGGCCGCCGGGCGTCCCCGCCGCGAGGCCAAACCCCGTCGCAAAGGTAAAAAATGACAGTTTCTCAAGAAGCCGCCGCGCCCCGCCGAGAGCCCGGACCGGTGGGGGGCGGCAAACCTCCCTACCGTCCGGGTGGACTGGCGAATTTTCTTTTTGGTTGTTTAGGCGCCGGTTGCGCCATGGTAGTCCTTCCCTTCATTCTTCTCCTCACCTTTGGTCTGGCTTTAAGCCTGTTTTTCCCGAGTGACGCCACTAACGTCACCGGTGTCTTTGACAGCGTCAGCCTCACCTCTCCTAGGGAAAAGGTCCTTCGCCAAGGCCAGGACGGGGATAGTGGGAGTCTGGCCATTGTCAGTCTACGCGGGGAAATAGCTGGACAAGGCTCGGGGCTAAGTGGTGACAGTCTCTTGGCCCAGGTGGCGGCTGAACTCCAGGCGGCTGGCCGCGACCCCCTGGTGAAGGCGGTGGTTCTCCAAATCGACTCCCCCGGCGGCGGTCTCACTCCTTCTGACCTCCTTCACCAGGAGATTGTACGCCTGCGTCGCCAAGACAAGGTGGTGGTGGCCTGGGCCGGTTCCCTTATGGCGAGCGGCGGCTACTACGTGGCGGCGGGAGCGGACGCCATTGTCTCCAGTCCCACTGCCATTATCGGTTCCATCGGGGTGGTAATCTCGCGTTTCCAGGTGGAAGGGTTGCTGGACAAACTGGGGGTGAAGGCGGAACCGGTGTTGGCAGGGCGCCTGAAGGACCTGGGTAGCCCTTTCCGCGACCTTTCCCCGGAAGAGCGGACCATCCTCCAGGACACGGTGGACAGCGCCCGCCAGCGTTTTGTCGAAGTGGTGGCGGAGGGACGCCATCTTACTCTCCCGGCGACCGAGGATTTGGCCGACGGGCGTATTTTCACCCCAGAGCAGGCCAAGAATCTTGGCCTGGTTGACCAGATAGGTTATGTCGATGACGCTATCGACTTGGCTGAAGCCCTGGTGGGCGAAAAAGGGCTTCGGGTGTTTACTTACCGCCGCCCCTTCGCCTTGGCCAGCCTTCTTTATGGCACTGACCTGGATTCTTTCCTGCCGTGGCTACGGGAAAGCCTCTCCTCCGCCCCCCGGCTAGCTGCCCGCTGGCCAGAGGAGTGAACCGTTCTCTCGCTACTTTTTTCCCGCCCCTGTTAGAGGAGTAACCATGCCTAAAATGCGGCTCCCGGGTTGGACGCTCTTTTTTGCCCTAGTCCTGGGCGTTTTACCCCGCTTCTCTGCCGCGGCGGAAACGTCGGTAGCGGAACTTCCCGGCGTCTATGGCCTGCATTTATCCCTGGCCGCGCCCAGCCGCTTCCTGTCTTCCCTCGACCATTACCTGGACGCGGCGCTTGGCGACACCCCGGCCGGCTACCAACCCGGTCTATTGAGTATCGCCCCCATTTTTCTCCCACCCCCCTTTAACACCCTCGACCTGGAGCGGGAGATCCACGTTCTGGTCGCCAGCCGCCATCTCTTCCCCAAATTTGCCGGCAAAATGGAAGAATTCCTTTTTTTACTAGGCACTGACGATTTCGCCAGGTTTTATAAAAACCTTGGGGGGGTGGATGGCGAAGTGGAGGGGTTATGGCGAGTTGACTTGGGCGGGGGACGCGAAATCTTCACTGCCCCGCTAGGAAAAAACCTCGCCCTTATGGCTTTTGCCGAAGACACGGCCCGCGAAGGTTTACAGGCTTTAGCCCAGGCGACCCTGCCGACTCCAGAATTGGGGCTTACAGTTACCCTGACTGGTTTGCAGAATTTCCTTTCCCCAGAGGGAAAAGCGGCGCTTATAGCCCAGCTCGAGGATTTCCTGACTTCCCCGTCATTTAGTTCCAGTCTGGAGCGTATGAGTCAGGAGGCGGAAAGTGCTGGCCTGGAGGGCCGGATACTGGAAGCTATTGCCCGGCGGTTTAGTAAACACTTGCCCTTTATCGCCAGCGAGTTACTGGCGCTACGGGGAGCAAGTCTAAGGCTGGAGACGCTGGACGAGGATTTGGTTTTTAAACTCGACCTCGCCACCCGCCCCGAGACCCTGTTCGGGGAGTTTACCCAGACGGTGGCGGGAATGCCTAGCCAGATACATCCCCTGGCCCGTACGGTGGGGGCAGAGGCTTGGGAACTAAGCCAGACCAACCCGGTCACGGTCTTTCCGGCCTGGCGAGAACGCCTGGAAAGAAACGCGCTCGACTTAGCCATGGCGGTAGACCCCTTTATTCCCAATTTCCAGGCGGATTTGGCCCCGGTCCTGGCTAACCTTTTCGACCATTCCGGAACCCAGTTGGGCGCCCGTTATCCCAGTGGCCCGCGCTTTTTCTTTTACGAGTCGCGGCAAGCGGAGGTTTTACTGGAAAACACCCTGGCGCTGTTTCGCCTGACTGGACGCTTCCTCGACCGCCTGTTCCAGTTGGCGCCAGAGGGCGAGGCTAGTATCCTGCATTTAAGCCAGGAGGTGAATGACGGGCGGGCGGGCTGGCGTCTAAGTCTTGATCCCCAGGCTATGGAAGAACTTTCCCGCCATTTATCTCGGCAAGGCGGCTTAAACGACTTTAACCAGCCTTTGCTGCGGCAACTTACGCAAATCTCCGTTTTTATGGTTCCTTCCCCGAAGGGGCTACTGTTGGTGGGGGGTGAAATCGCCTCCGGCGACGTGGATAAACTGCTGGCGTCCCTGGACCAGGAGGCGCCTTCTCCCCTGGTGGACAGCCCGGAAGTAAAACGCATAATGGAGCGGTTTTCCCAGAAGCAGCTAGGTTTCGCCATCACCAACAGTTCATCCTGGTTAAGTGATTTTCTCGCCTCCTTCAATTTCCTCCCGGAATTTAACGCCAGGGTGGATACCCAGAACATACTAGACAAGTTTGGCAATTCCTATGTCGGGGTGGGGGTGGGGGCGAAGGCGGAGGAGTTGGGGATAAGTTACGTTATCCCGGCCGCCGTTATCCAGGATATTACCAATCTCTACTTTGCCGTAATCGCGGATGACCAGGCGCCGGAGGAGGAGGAAGGAGACGACGCCGATGCGGAAGGCGAGTATGACTTTGAGTTTGAGTAAGTAGCGCCCGCCCTTTGTTGCGTGGGGGGGTAAAAAAGTTATAATGGCAAATACCGGTTTACCGGGGTTTAAGCGGGTTGATCCGCTTTGTCTTGGTTTAAGTGCGTTTTGTCTTGCCGGGGGCTACGGGGAGTCTTTGGCTGGGGTTAGGTGAAGCTTGCCAAGGCGGAAGCCAGTTACGGCGACTTAGGCAGGTGAAAAAGTGTGAGATAAAGGGCGTCTTATGTCAAGGGGAGGGGAGAGGCGAAATTGGATTGTCCCCCTGGTGGTCGGGGTGGCGGTTTTGGCTTTCGTAGCCGCGTTCGGCCTAGCCTGGTATCTCTTCGCCCCACCACCCGCACCGGTGGAGTCAGCGCCGGCGGTGGGCCGTTTACTGGGGGAGGGGGAAATCGAGTCCTTCCTTTCCCTGGTGCGGACAGCTGACTTTCAGGCTATCGCCCAGGCCGGGCAGGAGCTTTTCCATCCTGGCGACCGGGTGGCGTCTAACGCGCAGTTCGCCTTTTACGAGGTGGGAAGCTACCCGCCCTATCAGGTTTACGCCTTTTTCACTACCGCCACCCCGGAGTGGGTTCGCCGGATTCTTCTTACCCTGGATGAGGGGGGGCGGGTGGAATCCTTCATGGCCGAGGAAATGCCGGTGATACCCTGAGGTAGCGTCCGGCCGAGACAGGAACAGTATGTCGGAAAGCATTTCCAGCTTTGAAAAGTCGGTTCTCCGGGCCAAGGCGGTTGTCGAGCAGCGTTTTCTTTATCGCAAGCTCGGCATCCCCTACGATTATTCCACTCCGGAGGAGGGTTTTCCCAGCCGCTCCCTCGCCACTACCAAAGAAGCCAAGGCCTCTATCCCTAACCCCTCCGGGTTAGGAGCCGGGTTTTATCACTCCTGTCGTAACCATTCCCTGCTTTTCGACAGCTACCTTCTGCGTCTGGAACTGGGTATCGAGGTGGCTAACGACGAGCTTATACTTGACCGTTTGATCGGTGGCCTGATTCGCCTGGCCACCGTTGCCCCCAAGGCGTTCCTGGTCGGTGGCATATCTCCGGATGGCCGGGGTTTTTACCACCACAGTAGCTGGCAAAACCAGGCTGCCTGGTGTTTCGCTGTCGCCCGGGGCCTCACCACCAGCGCCATCGCTCCGGAAAGCCAGGAGAAATTTGCGGCGATTGTCGGGAAGTGGCTGGAGCGGCTACGCCGGGACCGCTTTGTCGTGACTTCCTTTGACGGCCGCCCGCAGGGCGGCGACTTGGCTGACCTGGACTCGGGTTGTGGCCCGGTTTACCTGGCTATACACCTGACAGCCTGGCTAGCTAGCCGCCAGACTGAGGATTACACCGCCTTCGCGGCGGCGGCGATGGAAGAGGAGGGGCGGCGCCTGGTTACGCCGCTACCCAAGGCGGAGCCGGAGCCGGTGGCTGACCTCCTGTGGCGCCAGGCCGCTCTGGCTTTGTTACTTAAGCACGACAACAACCCGGAGCGCCAGGAACGGGTGCGTCGATGCCTGTCAATCAACGCCCAGGCGGCGGCGGAATGGGTAGGGGGGTCGCGAGCCTGGCGGGAACCCTTGGACGGCATTTATCCCACTCTTGACTGGCGGCGTTTTCCCCGCGCCAGCCTGGAGGAAAGCCGGGGTTTTGGTTTTTCCCCGTTTAGCCATTGGGAATGGCTGGAAAACGAGCAGAATTTAGCCGCGGCCTGGGCCGCCGCCTATGTGGTGTTTCTGGCGGCTGACGTAGAACTCGCGGAACGCGTGGCGGCGGAACTAGGGGAAGCGCTGGAGCGAGTGCCCTGGGAAAAAATAACCGGTCTCACCGCCTTGGCGCCGATTTTGGGCATTCACGCCCGCGGGGTGGAACTAGGCCTGTGGGACAAGGATTTGACCCTTAAACGCCACTCCTTCCAGTTCGCGGCCGAGTCTTTTGCCGCCAAATACATGGAGCCGGACTACGACCGGGAAAACCCGGGGAAAGCTGGACACAGCCAACCCCCGCCAGGTAAAGAAGAACCCCTGCCGCTTCCCCGTAATGGCGAAGGATTCCGGCGCCGGAAGCGCCGGCGGCGGCATTAAAGACATAGCTTTTTTTATTGCTTGGCCAGGATCTAGATTCCTGTCCAGGCGTGGGCAAGAGTGGCACCGTCCCTTTTCCGGAGGATTTTTGATGAAAGCTTTGCAGGAACTGGATATCCCGGCCGGGTTACGCTACGCTCCCGGTCACGAGTGGATCGCCACCGGCGAACCCTGGCGAGTCGGAATTTCCGACTTTGCGCAAGACCAACTGGGTGACCTCACTTTTGTCGAACTCCCGGAAATAGGCCGGGTGGTGAAACTGGGGGAGGAGATCGGGACCCTGGAGTCAATCAAGTCAGTGAGTTCCCTCTTTAGTCCAGTGGGGGGCAAAGTGCGGGCGGTTAACCCAAATCTCCAGGACGACCCGGGCCTGGTCAACCGCGAGCCTTACGGAAGAGGGTGGCTAGTTGAAGTGGTGCCAGCCGATCCCGAGGAATTGACAGGTCTAAGGGACGACAAGGCTTACCGCGAGTATCTGAAAAAAGAGAGCCACGGCTAAGCGCCCCCAGGTAGGAAAAAGCGGCATTTACCAATTCAGTGCGAGGGACAAAGCATGACAAACCGTTATTTTCCCCACACCCCCGAGGATGTCCGGGAGATGCTGGGGGTGATCGGAGTAGGGGATATCGAGGATCTTTTCGCTTCCATTCCGGCTGAATCGCGTCTGGAATCTCTCCCGGCTGTCCCCGGACCGCTTGGGGAATACGAACTAGGCCGCCGGCTGGAAGGCTTGGCCGCCACCGCCGGCGGGGACTGGTCGGTTTTCCTGGGGGCGGGGTCGCAGGAACACCACATTCCCGCCCTGGTGCCGGCCTTGTCTGGCCGCTCGGAATTTCTTACTTCCTACACTCCCTACCAGCCGGAAATTAGCCAGGGCACCCTGCAGGCGGTTTTTGAGTTTCAAACCCTAATCGCCAGGCTTACGGGTCTGCCGGTAGCTAACGCCAGCCTTTACGACGGCGCCACCGCCCTGGCCGAGGCGGCCCTGATGGCCAGGCGGGTAACTGGGCGGCGTCGCCTCCTGGTGTCTAGTCTGGTGCATCCGCACTGGCGGGAAGTGCTGGCGACCTATCTCGCCCCGGATCCCGAGGCGGAGGTGACGCTTCTCCCGCCCGGGCCGGACGGCCTTACCGCCCTCGCGGACACAGGGGTGGGGGAGGCGGCGGCTTTGATTATACAGTCACCCAACTTTTTCGGAGCGGTGGAGGATGTGGCGCGGGCGGCGGAAATAGCCCACGCCGCTGGCGCCCTGTTACTAGTAGGGTTTTCCGAACCCTTCGCCCTCGGGGTCCTCAAGTCCCCGGGTTCCCTGGGAGCAGACATCGCCTTCGGGGAAGGTCAAAGCCTGGGTCTACCCCAGTCTTTCGGTGGTCCGGGTCTGGGGTTATTAAGCTCACGCCAGGAGTTTGTCCGCCAGATCCCGGGGCGGCTGGTGGGGGAGGCGAAAGACCTGGAAGGGAAGCGGGGTTTTGTCCTTACCCTCGCTACCCGCGAACAGCATATCCGCCGTTCCAAGGCGGTGTCTAACATCTGCACTAACGCGGGGCACAGCGCCCTCACCGCCGCCATTTTCATGGCCGCCGCTGGCGGAAGCGGTTTTCGCCAGTTAGCCCAGGCTAACCACGACCTGGCTGAATACCTGAAAAGCGGCCTCCTGGCGGCTGGCTTCACGCCGCTAGGCGGAGGAAAGGCACCGGTGACCTTTAACGAGTTTGTCCTCCGCGCTCCGGCGGGGTTTTCCGCCCGGCACGCCGAACTTTGCCGGCGAAAGATTCTGGCTGGCCTAGCGCTTTCCCCCTATTATCCCGCTCTTTCCGACGCCTGGCTTTTCGGAGTCACCGAGACCAAGAGCCGGGAGGACATTGACCAGTTGCTTCGGGAGGTTAAGGCATGAACCAGGACCAAGGCGAATCCCGGCCAGCCACCCGCTGGTTGAGCGAACCACTTCTCTGGGAACGCGGCCGGAAGGGTCGTTCCGGCCTCTCAGTGCCGACTACCGGGGTGCCAGTGGCCCCTATTCCCGCCGGAGCGGCGGGGGAGGGTCCGGACTGGCCAGACCTGGGGGAACTGGAAGTGGTGCGGCATTACACCCGCCTCTCCACCTGGAATTTCGGGGTGGACAGCGGCATGTATCCGTTGGGTAGCTGCACCATGAAATACAACCCGAAAATTAACGAGCGGCTGGCCGGACTTCCCGGTTTTAGTGGCGCCCACCCCCTGCTACCGGAAACAGCGGCCGCCGGAGCGCTCCAGCTTATTTATGAACTGGAACAGTGGTTGGCCGCCATTGTCGGCCTAGCGGCGGCTAGCCTGCAGCCTGCCGCCGGAGCGCATGGCGAACTCTGCGGCATGTTAATGATCGCCAAGTACCACCGGGAACGCGGAGGGACGCGGCGGAAAGTGCTGGTTCCTGACAGCGCCCATGGAACCAACCCGGCTAGCGCCGCCATGTGCGGCTTTAGCGAGGTCAAGGTGCCGCTGGGTGCGGATGGGCGGTTAGACCCCAAGGTGGTGGCCGGGCTTTTGGATTCCGAGACAGCTGGCATCATGATCACCAACCCCAACACCCTGGGGTTGTTCGAGTCGTCCCTGCCGGAGATTTCCCGCCTGGTGCACGCTGCTGGCGGCCTGGTTTACGCCGATGGCGCCAACCTAAACGCTATCATGGGCCGGGTGGACATGACTCGCATGGGGGTGGATGTAATGCACATCAATCTCCATAAATCAATGTCGACTCCGCACGGCGGTGGCGGGCCGGGGTCTGGACCAGTGGCGGCTGGAAAGACTCTGGAACCCTACCTCCCCGGCCCCCGGGTGGGTTACCAGGACGGGCGTTATTTCTGGCGGCGTGACCTTCCCCACTCCATCGGGCGTCTCCACGCCTTCCATGGCCAGTTCGCGGTGGCGGTAAGGGCCTACAGCTATCTTCTTGCCCTTGGAGGAGAGGGGATAAAGGACGCCAGTGGTTACGCGGTTCTTAACGCCAACTACCTCAAGGAAAAACTGAAAGCCGCCTACGACCTCCCTTACGATGAAACCTGCATGCACGAGTGTGTCCTTACCAACGCTAAGCAGCGGGGCGACAAAATCGCCACCCTAGACATTGCCAAGCGCCTGATTGACCTGGGCTACCATCCACCCACCATCTATTTTCCGCTGGTGGTGGAGTCAGCCATCATGAGTGAGCCGACCGAGTCAGAGGCCAAGGAAGATCTGGACGCCGTTGTCGAGACGATGCGCCAGATTGCTAGCGAAGCTAAGAGCAACCCTGACCTGCTCCACGCCGCTCCGGTCACTACCAAGGTGCGCCGGCTGGACGAAACCAGCGCCGCCCGGAAACCCAAACTAACCGGCGACATGTGAGGTTAAAAAAGGCGGGAAAAACGCCACGGGACTTGGGGTGGGGTACGCCCAGGGGGGATGGCGGAGTGACGCTACTACCGCTAAACCTTGTGGCGTCCACTTCCCTGGCGCCTTCCGGGTAAGCCGGGTTTAGCAAAGCTTGGCTAGGAGTTCCTGGGGGTGGTCGATTATAAACTCTGCTCCCGCGTCCTCAAGTTCGCGGCGGGGCCGAAATCCCCAGGTTACTCCGACCGCCAGCATTCCGGCCGCCAGGGCGGTTTTCATGTCGGTGTTAGTGTCGCCAAGATAGAGAAAGTCCGCTGGCGCCACGGCGAGGTCCTGAGCCAAGGCCAGGGCGCCGGCGGGATCGGGTTTTTTCGCCACTTCCGGCTTGGCTCCGGCGATAGCGCCGAAGCGGGATTCGCCAAAGTAGTGGCGTATCATTAGCTGGGTGAAGGGATCGGGCTTGTTGGAGAGTACCCCTAGGGGCAGGCCGCGGTGGGTTAGTTCGTCAAGAAGTTCCTTTATCCCGGGATAGGGATGGGTGAGTTTATCCCAGTTGTCCCGGTAGGTCTCTCCCATGCGTTGGGTCATAAGTTTTATAGTCTGGTCCGGGGTTCCTGGGGGAGCGGCCCGGCGGGCAAGAACCTCCATGCCGTCACCCACGAAAAAGCGGTAGGGATCGCTGGGGTGTTCGGGAAAGGAGAATTCCCTTAGCACACTGTT
>JAITQC010000144.1 GCA_031289115.1 Planctomycetota bacterium | reverse complement strand
GGGGGGGGTCGGGGCTTTTTTTGGGGGGTTTTTGTGGGTCAGGGGTCTTGGTGGGGGGGGGGGGTGTTTGGGGGGGGGTTGGGGGGGGGGGGGGTTCGGGGGCGAGGTTTTTGGGGAGGGTGGCCCGCCGAGTTAAGCGCCCAGCAGTTGGCCTAGGGCCAAACCCACCGGGGCGGAGGCGGGACCACGAGGGCGGGAAAGCTTACTGGAGTTAAGTGGTCAGGGTGAGAGGCTAAAACTGGACCACGCGGGGTGTCCAAGGGCGAAAAGAGGAAGTGGCGATGCTATCGGGGGGGGTAACGCTTAGCGGGAAACAGCGGCGGCGCGGCAGGCTTTTTTAAGCCGGGTTTTAAATAAACCGCGGCTCAAGGCACTTGATCCACTGGCGTAAACACGGTGCCGTTTGGCGTGGCAGTGGCGGAAAGCACCTGCTCGTAACGGTGCTGTAGTGACAGTAGTTCAGGCGTCTCGGGTTTGGCGTCAAGCCAAAGCAGTAAAATGTCGGCTGGCAGCTGGATTTCCGCCGCCAGGAACTCGCTGATTCGTGAGGAGGGTAGACATATTCCGGTAACCAGGCCTTTTTGCTTGGCGTTTTCCATAGCTGTTTTTAACCCGGTCCAGTCTGACCCGGAAGGGATGCGAAACAGGCTGCCGCTCCACAGGTGGCCCTGAAAGATTTCCGGGAGGCTGTCAGGAACCGCGTCAAGCTCCTGAGTCTGCATTTTACCAGCTGGCGGGAGGGCGTAAGTCATTATACCCATCTCCGCCGCCTGCAAGAGAATGGAGGCGGTGCCGCGGCTGATGTGGCTGGCGTTGTCCAGCGGGATGATAATGGCGGTGGTTTCCCTGGCGTCGGGGAGATCCCAAAGTCGGATTTGGTCTGACTCGAGGAGTTTCCAGCGTTCGCGAATAGGTTGGAAGACCAGGTCAATAAAGCGTCCTCGCCCCGGCGCCTCGCCCCGGCGGATTACCTCCAGAGCCGCCCGTCCCGCCCCAGGATTAGGCAGGAGGGGGGTGCTGGAATAATGCGTCGCCAGGCCGTCCTTGATTTCCAGGGCGTAGCGTTCGTTTTTGACGCTCAAATGAAAGTCCACAAAGCTTTCCCCCGGTGGCAAGCGCTGATTAAGTAGCGTCAGGACACCGGGTTGGGCGGGGGAACGCTCCTGCAGTAGTATCCGCTCGGCGGTGGTGCGTAGCCGGAGGAAGGAGTTACGCGAAAGATAGCGTAGATAAATGCTTTGGTCCATTCCGGGTTGGCGGGACAACCTTCCGGAAACATCGACATTGCGCCAACCCACGCTTCCGCCTAGCCAGGCGAAAGCGGAATTCTCCCCCCGGGTTGACAGTTCGAGGAAACCAGGCTCGCGGCTAAGACTCCCTTTTTCCCGAATCCAACGTTCACCGGTGCGGTCTTCCGCCATGACGTAGCGGTTCGGGTCAGGAAGCCAGGGGACAATCCGGGCCATGAATTCTTCTGGGGTGGCGTCCGACTGGATCCGCAGGCGGGAAAGTTCGCGGGGAGGGGTGTGGCGGTGATTAAAGGCGGCGCCTTCCCGGGTGAAGGCGACAGGGTAGTAGCTTTCGATCAGGTCGCGGTTTATCCGGTAGAGCCGCTCGTCCATGGTGTTTCCCATGGTGTTGGCTGGCATAAAGACAAAGACTTGCGAGGAAAGGTCGCAGGCCTCCTTTAGGAGGTCAAAGGACACGGCGTAGTCTTCCTTGGCCCGGTGGGTGTATTCCGCCAGGGTCTCCGCCGCTCGTCCGGAACGGTTGCGCTTGAGGTCGGAAAGGAAGAAAACCGGCCGTCCGGGTTGGCTTTGCGGTAGGGGCAGGGAATTACCCTGGGTCCCGATTTCCCAGAAAGCACTGGCGGACAAGGCGCCTACTTCCCGGCGCCCGAGAAAGGTCCGGGCGGTGGCTAACATCAGGCGGGTTTGCACAAACATGGTCGCCTGCATGCCTGTGGCGCTTAACGCCTCCTGACCAAAGATAGCGCTGTCTTTTCTACCCTCCTCAAACATCAGGTATACCGCCCGGTCCGGCAGGGGCAGGCCGTTTTTATAGAAATTGACCACATCATCGGTGGTTAGTGAAACGTACCCGGCCGCCGTCAAGGCCTCGAGATGCTGGCGGAAGGAGTGGCGGGACACTGCCGAAGTGCCGCCGGTTGAACGGGCTATACCACCGTAGGACAGGGCGACAAAGCCATCGCGCTGGCGCCATTCATCACGCTCGAGTTGGCGCGGGGATCCCCGGACCAGAATAATATAGGCCAGCCAGCCAACCACCACGAAGAGGAAGATCAGTTGCAGGATGACCCGCAGGGGTTTATTCTTCCGCCGGTAATTAGGCATAGGGTCGCCACCTCGCCATCTGGGTGATAACGCTTTCTAGCTAACCGCCCCGGGTTTGGGGGTGGAACTGCCGACATCGGCCGCCGTGGCCCGGGTCCCCCAGTTGGATTTCCAGAAAGTGACCAGGGCGATAGGCATTTGCCAAAGTAGCACCCCGACATAGAAAAAACAGAACAGGCCGCCATATATCCACATGGCGCTGCGACGCAGAATCAGGTAGGTGGCGCTTACCAGCATCCCCATCATTATCAGGCCAAGGAAAAAAGTGATAGGGTAATCGCCATGCACCAGGGGTATGTACACTAAGGAGCGTAGGACTATGAAGGGGGCGAGTATGGGGATGAAAAGTCCGGCGTAAAAGGAGAGGGCGCTAAAGGGTTCAGTCCGCCACATGAAACAGGCGGCCCTAAGGGACTCCCGGAACCAGGAGCGTTTCCAGCGCATTTGCTGTTTCAGGAACTGGCGCATGGTGGAGGGGACGATGGTAGTGCAGATAGACTCGTGCTGGTACCCCACCTGGTACTCGGCCAGAATGAAATTGGTAAGGCTACGGTCGTCACCGAAGGTGGCGGGCATGCCGAAAAATTTCTGCTGCAGCCAGGCGTCAAGGTTTTTCAGGACCAGGTCACGCCGGTAACAGGCCAGGGGTCCAGACAGGCAAGTCACAGCGTCAAACACCGCCTCCGCCCCCTTGAAGATATGAAAGGCGATGTAGTAGCGCACCGCCTGCATTTTGGTGATGTAGTTGGTCCATTTGTTCTCGACATCGCAACGTCCACACACGGCGCCGATCTTGGGGTTACGGAAGGGTTGGACGACCTGGCGGATCGCCTCGGTCTCCAGGAAGCTGTCGGAATCGACAAACACCATGAGGTCGGAAGTGGCGGCTAGTACGCCAGTGGCCAGCACCTCGCGCTTGCCCCGGTTTTTGGGGTGGACAATGATCTGCAGTCGGTCCCCGGTCATTTGCGTCCGGGCTTTAACCGCAAACTCCCGGGCCCGCTCCACCGATTTGTCAGTGCTGCCATCGTCAACCAGGATGATCTGCAGTTTATCCTCCGGGTAATTCTGGTCGATGGCGCAACGCATAGTCCGGGTTATAAACTCTTCTTCGTTAAAGCAGGGTATGACAATAGTCACGGTCGGAAGCCATTCCGGGTCGATCTCGACACTGGTGAAGAAAAGGGCGATAAGAAAGCGGGAGACTAGGTAAGCCGAGGTGCAGATGCCGTAGAGAAACACCGGGACATCAAAGAGAAAATAGAAAACATTGTCCATACGCATGAAGACAATAATCATCAGCGTAAGCCCGATCAGGCTTACGCCCAGCCACTCAAACCAGCGCCAGCGCCGGCGTGACATGAGGTTGTCCAGGTTTTCCGCGAAGTTCAGGGCCAGTTCCCAGCGGACGCAGTCGCAGCGGATTACCTTGGCCGCCACTGACACCCTTGACTCGTAACCTTCCGGTAATAGCCCCGGGGGCAGGTCGAAACGTAGAAACAACCGGTTACCCGGGATCAGGGGTTCGACATAGCGAGGTAGGCTAACCAGGACGCCAGAATAGGAAATGTCTAGGCTAAAGGCGGAAAACAGGGGCAGGGGGTCTTCCGAGTTACGGAAGATGTCAATCGGCATTTCGCTAAGGTAGCGTTCGCCCTTCTGGCGGCGGCTTTTGCCTTCACGCGGTATATTGGGAAAAAGCCGGCGGTCGGCCTTGGCTTCGGGATAGATTTCTTTTTGTTCTGGCATTGTGTCACCGTGCGTGCGTCAACCCGCTACTTTTGCGGTTTGTCGGTTTTATCCCGCCCGAGGCGGCGGAAAAGCCTCCGGGTAAAGGCAAGCTCGCTAAGGCGCCGGCCGGCGTATTTTTCGGGTAGATCCACCCCGGGGGTCTTCCCGGCCACCTCTGGGTACGCGGCAGTAGCTCCAGGCCAAGAAGCGCCAAGAAGCGCCAAGAAGCGCCAAGACCGGAATCACTACAGGCTAAGTTGCGGAGCTCCCCCGGGTATTTCCCTTTCCTGGCCTTCCAGTATCCGCGGGAAAACCGGTTTCCCTCGGAAGAGTGCACGTCCCCCCCCGGGGGGAAACCGCGAAAAAACAACCGAGCGCTTCTTAGGCCTTGGCGACCTTGGCCCGGACTGGCAGGAATTGGTGCATAACGTTACGGGTGTCAATGATAAGGGTCGCCTCTTCCCCCACCAATCGGTAATCCACCGCCGTGTGGTCAGTGGCGATGACAACCGCGTCATAATCTCGTAAAGTCCCCGACTCCAGGGGGACTGACTCCTTGTAGTATTGGGCGTGTCCAGGAATACTGACTCCAGACACGTGCGGGTCGTGGAAATCGACCAGGGCTCCGGAGCGGTTAAACAGTTCCAGTAGCCTGAAGCTAGGGCTTTCCCTGACATCGTCAATGTTTTTCTTGTAAGCCATGCCTAGTAACAGGATTTTACTGCCGTTAAGGGGTTTCT
>JAITQC010000121.1 GCA_031289115.1 Planctomycetota bacterium | reverse complement strand
CGCCCACCTGGGTTCAGGCGGGCGGATGTTTTTTTATCAATAAAGCGCTTCAGGGTTTACTTCCTGCCTGGAGCTCCGGCTTTGACCCGCGGTTTGGCTAGGGCCTTGTTTTTGCCCTGAGCAGAACGGGATTTCTCCAATTCCATTATCGCCGCCACCTTGGGGCTGGAGGATCCGGGTTTAAACTTCAAAGGGAGCCAGGCCATGACGATTTTTTTAGCTAGCTCACTGCCGATGACCCGGGCACCCATAGTGATAATATGGGAATCATTGGAAAGGGCGGCCCTTTCGGCGGAAAAAGTGTCATGGGTCTGGGCGGCGCGAATGCCGGCGACCTTGTTGGCTGACATGGCCATGCCGATACCAGTGCCGCAAACCAGTATGCCCTTTTTGGTGAAACCGCTGTCGATGATGGCTTGACAGGCCCGTTCCGCCACCCGGGGGTAGACGGTGGCGTCATCGGCGTCATATATGCCTACGTCTTCAATGGTGTAACCCTGCGCTGTAAGAAATTTGGCTAACTCGTTTTTTAAACCCAGAGCGGCGTCGTCTGAACCCATGACAATAGTTTTCTTCGGCATCAATTGTTCCTTTGGCGTAAATCTTAAAAAAGCACCAACCCGACAATCCGTTAATGTGGCGTATTTCTAGAGCGGCTGGCCGGAGTAAGGGTTACGGGTCAATTAACCCCCACCCCCTCGGAGGACAGAGTATTCCAGAAGGAGAGAGCCCCCGGGTGGATTTGGCAGTTACCCGCCACCGCCAGCTTGGGGTTGAGGTATTTTAAATCATCCGCCACCCGGGTCAACTGTTCGCGGTTGGTCCAGATCAGCTCACTAATACGGTAAAGCAGTTCGTCAGGCAGGGAACTATTCGCCACCAGACAACTGTAGTCACCAAGGGTATCCACCTCTTTCGTTAAATTCCTATGGTCGTCGGGTCGGAAAGTGTAGGTGAAGGTATAAAACCGCTGGGACATTATTTCCAGGGCGCCGGCGTCGATGGAAAGCAGTCTGCCGGTCGGGTCGTTTTCCATCAGCGTCGGGATCTGGCCGTTACCAGGGCCGGAAGTGTAAATACAGGCGTCAATCTCCCCCGCCTGGAAAAGACGCTGGGTTTCCGCGTGATTCTGGAAGGAAATTGCCCAACCCCGGTTTTGCAGTTGTTGGTAATCCGTGCGGTAACCGTATCGCAAAAGCTGGTTAAGCAGAAATTCCGAGCCTGACCCCCGGGAAGGGAAGGCGACCCGGAACCCTTCGCCAGCTGTCAAGATGTCTTTCAGGGAGAATAACCCTAAACGCTCACCAATGTCCTTCTTGACCACCACATAGAGAACTTGGGGGTAAAGTTTGGCCCAGAGGATGGCTTTACCATCTTCGGTGTATTTTTTACCAGTCCTTATCTCGTTTTCCCCCAGGATGGAATAGAAGGTGAAGGCGATATCGGCTTTTTCATCGCCAACCAGTTTCAAATTATCCGTGCCGCCGCCAATGAAACTCCGGGTGGGAATACCATTGGCGGTGAATATTTTCCCCATGGCCTCCCCGATGGTGAACCACTGCCCCCCCTTGGGACCAGTGACTACATGGAGGTCCCCAGGCCAACCCAGTTCCGATGCGGCAGCCCAGACGCCCTGGGTTAACAGAGCGAAAAGCAAAGACAGTGTGAAAGACAACGTGCTGGTTAAAAAGCGTCTGGTTACAAACATGGCTTTTACCCTCGAGTCTACACTCGCCAAACAAAACTGTCCTGAATTCGCTCTGACTGGGAAAGTAACAAGTTTACCCGGTTGCCCGCCAGGGCGCAAGTAGGCAAAGCGTTTGCCTATTAACAACGCAGGGGAAACGTCGCAATTTATTTCCCCGCGCAAAACCCTGGATCGGTTCTTGCGACGAACCGACCCGATACAGGGCATATCCTTTTTTGCGAGTTAATCCGGATAAATGTCGACAACTTGATTTTATTGATCCGGGAAAAAGAAGTCTAGAGTCTTTGTGACCTCTGAAAACATCCGAATGGCTGGACAGCCAACCCACCCTGCCGATTCTACCTCGGATTAAATTCTCTACGCGGGTCGGCGCCCTGGACCGACAGCGTCCTCGCCTACGCCAGGACAGCAGCTGGGGGAGCTGAAGGTGAATTACTGGCGGTGCATAGTCTGGCGCTCGCGGAAACACTTGATTCTAGTATTCTAAGAACAAATATGCTAGAAAACTCTTTCCGGAATGTCGGAAGGAAAACCGACCGGGTCGCCCGCTAGCGAAAAGTTTTCGCCTCAGCCGGCCGGTTGGCTAGCCTACATTTTAGGGGAAGCCAGGCGGGAGTTTACCCTAGGTGCGTAAAGTAGCGCTGACTGGCGTAACGATTCTAAGCCGTAAGCGAAGTTACGCCAGCCAAGGCCAGGCGTAAACCAGGCTTGTGTGGAATAAAGAAAAGGGATAGTTTTTAAGGGTGGTCGTCTTACAAATTTAACAAGGATTGGGATACCCGGTAAATTGTCTAGCGAATTGCTTTATGGTATAATATCCTATCCGCGGAATTAGCGCCTGCGAAACGTCTGCTACATTTTGTAAAACCGCAGTGGAGTATAGAAAACAAATTGCATAACGCCAGAGAGAGTTGCTTTTGCTGAAGAGCGTTACCGGGTGATAAAGCATGGTAAAGATCAGATATTGGCTGCAATCCGCAGTGCCGCTTTTGCCAGGTTGCGGCGCATAGGGATTGAAAATATTACCGCGGGACGGGAAGGGAACGTGGAAGAACTTAAACAACCTCTTCACTTAATTCTAGGGAGAACAGAAAGACCCGGCGGCAATGCAATATCTATAGTAACTTTTTACGGATTAAGGGTATAATATAGAGTGGGATGTTTCCTCCTTGATCTTCATTACAAACAGTATGGTAACCTTATCTAAGGCCAAGCAAAATTTTCGCGAGTTAAGCTACTTGCCTCAGAAATGCTGCCACTGGTATTTTGAAAATCAACCTGGCTTGTTAAGTGCTTTTGGAATATAGCCAGTTTCACGATGCTTCGCTTAAGATTCTACATGAAGACGATTCCATCAACCCTCGGCGTTACGCACGGGGCGGGCGAAAGGCTCGCTAGGAGGTGATTCTTGGATAACAAACGTTTGCTTGAATTGGCGCAACCGGCTATCGACAGCTCTCTTCTCAGCTTTTGGGTCTACGATGTACCCAAAGACGAGATTATTTTTCCCAAACTCCGGGAATTTCTTGGCTATGCGGCTGACGAATCGGTGATACGGCTGGATGAATGGATAGCGTTGCTACACCCGGAGGACGAGAATAACGTTCGTAAGGTTATCGACAGTTGCGTTCAAGGCGGGCGGGGCGAATATATGGTGGATTTCCGGCTGCGCTGTCAGGACGGCAGCTATATCTGGGTGCAGGACGTCGGCGTCGTGACCCGGCGCGATGCCGAGGGTGGAGCGCTTTTGCTGTCAGGCGTGCAGCGCTGGCTTGCCCACGCCAACAATCCGGAAACAACTCTCCCGCGTAAGCAGAAGCAGATGGATCTCATTACCGAGATATCTGGCCAGGCTTACTGGGACTGGGATTGCCTTGCCGACAGCCTGATTTTTAGCGAGCATTTTTTCCACATGTTCGGGTACTACCGCGCCGAACTAAGGGAGACTCTAAACGGCTTGCTGTCCCTGATTCATCCAGATGACCGGGAAAGAGTATCTTTGGCTCTCCGTGAATATCTCGCAGGGCGTAAGGGCGTGTTTCGCCTGGATGCGCGCCTTCGCCGCAAGTCCGGAGAATACATGTGGGTTGCGATTTCCGGCCGGATTGTGGAATGGGAAAACGATAGACCCGCCCGTATAGGCGGGCTTTTCAGCGTACACGGCATCAAACCGGCGGAATTCGCCTTGCAGGAGGCTCTGGAAGAAAACAAGCGGCATAACAAAAATCTGCGCGAAACGATGGAAAAGGTCAAAGAAAGTCTGACCCGACAGGACAACCTTCTGGAGGTGGTGAACGAAATCGCCGAACGCCTGTTGTCCACCGGCGTGACGGAGGCCGAGGCCGCTATTGAAAAGTCGCTGGAAAAACTGGGGGTAAGCGTCGGGGCGGACCGGGTGTATGTCATGCGTAACGTGGAAAAGGACGGGGAGCTTTGCTTTGAACTCGATTACGACTGGGTTGAGGCCGGTTCCTCGCGTCCCAAGTGGGAAAGGGGCAAGATTTTCCGCTATACGGTGTTCGGCGACTGGCGAGAGCGGCTGGAGGGCGGGCAGTTCATCAATATTGACACCTGGCAGTTGGACGGTTCAGCCTGTCATTTCTTCGATGGGCTTGATGTTCGCTCCATCCTGGTGTTGCCTATCCATCTGGACGGCGCTTTCTGGGGCATTGTCTACATGTCGGACAGTAACCGGGCGAGCTACGCCGATGAAGCCGAGATAAAGGCACTCCAGTCCGGGGCAAGTCTGGTGGTGCTGGCAATCCTACGCGCCCAGATGACAGAGCGTCTGGTTGGGTCCATGGAGGAGGCTAAGGCCTCGACTATCGCCAAAAGTGACTTTCTCGCCACCATAAGCCATGAGATACGGACTCCCCTGAATGCGATCCTGGGCTTTACCGAACTGGAACTGCAAAAAAAACTGCCAGCCGACACCAGCGTAAACCTTGAGAAAGTATATTTGGCGGGTGTGTCTTTGCTGGGTCTTATCAACGATATTCTGGACGTATCGAAAATCGAGGCCGGGAAGTTTGTGCTGCAGGAGGAGGCATACTATTTTCCCGATATGCTAAGCGAGGAAATAAGCATAAACATGGTGCGTATGGCCTCTAAATCCGTTTCTTTCAGCCTGGAGGTGGAAGAAAACTTGCCGGAGCGCCTGTACGGGGATGTCAAGCGCGTCAAACAGATCGTGCGTAATTTACTCTCCAATGCCTTCAAGTTCACCATACAGGGTTCCGTTACGCTTCGCGCCACTTGCGAGCAGCGGGACGACACGGCATGGATTACCTTTGCCGTGAGCGATACGGGCATAGGCATACGCCCGGAGGACATGGGTAAGCTCTTTCAAGACTATAGCCAAATCGACGCGCATGCCAACCGCCACACCGGGGGCACGGGTCTAGGGCTGTCCATCTGCAAAAGCCTGGCGGGCATGATGGGCGGTACCATCGAGGTGGAAAGTGAGTACGGCAAGGGCTCACGCTTTACCTGCGTCATCTGCCAGAAAATAGTTGACGCCAGCCCTATCGGCCCGGAAGTGGTCCGCCGGATGAAAGACTCTCAGATCATTATGGCGAAGCGGGACGATACCCGCGTCGCCCCCGTGATAATGCCCGAAGGAGAAGTGCTGGTGGTGGATGACGTTATTACCAATCAGGAGGTCGCCAAAGGCATGCTGGCGCGGTACGGCCTGACCGTGCATTGCGTTTCCGACGGGCGGGAGGCGGTTATGGCCGTCCGCGACGAGGCAAAACGCTATGATATGATTTTCATGGATCACATGATGCCGGAGATGGACGGGATGGAGGCGGTGCGCCACATCCGCCGGGAAATAGGCAGCGAGTACGCGGAAACGGTGCCGATTGTCATGATGACGGCGAATGTGGTGGCGGGCCGCCGGGAGATGTTTTTGCGTAACGGCGCCGATGACGTGCTGGCAAAGCCCCTTTCCCGCGACCTCTTGGATGCCGTTATGCGCACCTGGATGCCGAAGCGAAAACAGGTGGAAAAACCACTTGAGGAGAATGGCGAAGAAACGACGGAAAAAGCGGATCTCGAAATACCAGGCGTCGATGTCCGGGCCTGGCTGGCCGGATCGGGCGGTACCATCCGCTTTTACATGGGCGTGCTTGAGACCTTCTGCCGCCATGCGGAAGAAAAAGCCGAGGAAATCCGGGTGGCGGCAGCCACGGGCGATACCTTGCGGTATGCCGCCCTTGTCCACGGGTTGAAGGGCGCCGCGCGCGGCATCAATGCCGATACTTTCGCCGCTTTGGCGGAAAAAATGGAACGCGCCGGGGAAAATGCGGATATGTCTGCCATACACGGGGAAACGGAGCTGTTTTTGGCAGATATGCATGCGCTGGTCGGCGATATCCGCGCCGCCCTGGAAAGGCATTTGGAGGATGAGAAAGACGCGGAAGAGGCGGATCTGCGTATCGGGGAGCTAAAAGATGCCTTGCTAGGCATGAACGTCAGAGTGATCAACGATATGCTGGCGCGCTACGCCGAGATGCCCCTGGACAGCCGAACCCGGGACGCTATTTTCGCCATAGATCATGATGTGCTGATGTGCGAGTATGAGGAAGCTATTAAAAAAATAGAGCTATACCAGTCGGATAGGGAAAACAGCCGTCAGAGGTGAAGGCGGCGCCTAGGTGCCTTTGAGAGGAGCGGTATACTGCTCTCGGGGAATAATAGGCGCTCGACGCCTAGTGATAACCTGGAGCCCTCTACCCTGGCCCTGTGTGGAAGCTGGCGCCATAACGCGACGCTTGCCGGTTTACCGCCCCGCCGTGGCGGCCGGGCCCACCGGGATTAAAAAAAATAAAAAAACCTTGCATCGTCCGGGTTATTTACGTAATATTCCCAACCAATCAGTTTAAACAGTTTTTTTCAGGAACAACCATGTTAGCCCAAGACCTCACTCTCACTTCCGGTTTAACTTCCCTGGCGGCTGTGTCTGCCGGGCGGACCTGTTTACCGGTGGTGTCGAGCACGGGCGGGTGGTGGAGCTGGAACTGGTGGCGGACTTCTTCCGCTGGCTGTTCTGTCCACTGCCGTTTTACGCCCCTCCCCGCCTGAAACACCGCCGGGAGACCGGCAAAAAAAAACGACAGTACTATGACGGGACAGCCAAGCGGCTGTCCCGTTTTTCGTTTCCGCTTACAAAGGATAAAGTCATGGCGAATCCGACCATCCGAACCGATGGGGTCATCCGTATGCTTCCGGGCGAACGTTTCACCCCCTTCGCCCTCGCCCGAAAGCTTTCAGCCCGTATACTTTTCGAGTCAGCGTCTTTCGAACGCGGGCGTTCCCGCTATTCGCTACTGGTTCTGGACGAGGCTTTCCGTCTGGTGCAAAGAGGGGAAAAGGTGCTTTTCCAGGCTAGGGGTCAGGCGGAGGAACCCTTCCGCTTCTCCCCCGCCCGGGACATCCTGGACGCGGCCGCCTATTTCGCCAGCCAACAACCCGCTCTCCACCAAGACTTCCCCTACCCCTGCGGTGGCGTGGGCTATGTCGGTTACGAATTTGCCGCCCGTTGCGACCAGATCCGCCTGCAAAGTAAAGAAGACGTCATGGGTATTGACGACGCGGTGTTTCTTTACGGCCACGTCTACCTTATTTACGACCACTACGCCGACATCATTTACCTGCACGGGGTCAATTACCATGAGCATGAAACCGACCTCCAGAGCGCCCTCGACGCCACTGAGAAACGCATCCACGACTTTGATTTCAACTATCTGGCGGAGTCAGATTCGGAAGGCGTGGCCGAGGTCATCCCCGATCCCGATGGGGAAGCGGAATTCCTGGCCGGGGTGGAAATAATCAAGGGTGACATCGAGGCTGGCAGTCTCATCCAGGCCGTTCTTTCCCGGCGCCTGACGGTCAAAACCAACCGCAACTCCTTTGAAAGCTACCGGCGCCTCCGTTCGCTTAGCCCGTCCCCCTATATGTTCCATATCGATTTCGGGGATTTTCAAATCTTCGGGTCGTCTCCGGAGATGCATGTCAGAATGCAGGAACGCCGGATGACTATAAAACCCCTGGCTGGCACCCGCCCCCGCACCGATTCGCCAGAAGAGAACACCCGACGGGAAAAAGACCTGCTTTCCGACCCGAAGGAACGGGCCGAGCACCTGATGTTGGTAGACCTCGCCCGTAACGACTTGGGCCGCACCGCCCGGACCGGTTCAGTCAAGGTGACCGAACTTATGGCGGTGGAACACTATTCACACGTTATGCACATTTCCTCCACCGTTGAGGCGGAACTGGCTGACGGGGTAGATGGTCTAGACGCCATTCGCCTCTCCTTCCCGGCCGGCACCGTCTCCGGCGCCCCCAAAATCCGGGCGATGGAAACGCTCGACCGCCTGGAAAAGCATCCCCGCCGCTTCTATGCCGGAATTATCGGTTTTCTCGAACCTGGCGGCGACTTCAACACCTGCATCACCATCCGCTCCGCTCTCCAGAAGGGGGAGTACCTCTGGCTCCAGGCCGGGGCGGGAATCGTCTTCGACTCCAACCCGGAGCGCGAACTCCAGGAAACCAACCATAAATTGCGGGCGCTCATGCTCGCCCTGGGTCTTGCCCAGAAGGAGGACTAACATGCACCTGATTATTGACCATTTTGACTCCTTCACCTACAACCTAGTCCAGATGCTGGCGGAATTGACCCGTAGCGAGGTGAAGGTAGTCCGCCACGATGCCCTGCCCTTGGCGGAAATAGTGAAGCTTCCCCTGGAAAGCATCGTCTTCTCGCCCGGTCCAGGCATTCCGGACGAGTATCCGGAAAGCCAGAATATCATTCGCGCCCTTCTTGGACGTGTTCCCATCCTCGGGGTATGCCTAGGTCACGAGCTACTGGTGGCAGCCACTGGCGGCCGCATTCGGCGGGGAAACCGCATCATGCATGGCAAAACCGACGAGATTCTCCAGGACGGCCGCGGCTGTTTTCGCAACCTCCCCTCCCCGTCGCATTTTGTGCGCTACCACTCCCTGGTGGCTGATCCCGACCTCCCGGAATGCCTGGAGGCCTCGGCCTGGAGCCGCCTGGACGGTGATATCATGGCGGTTCGCCACCGGACCTGCCAAGCTGAAGGGTTACAGTTCCACCCCGAGTCGATTGGTTCGGAACTCGGACGGCGGGTCATGCTTAATTTCCTCAACTACCGCCGCGAACCCTTCCCGGCCCGGAAAGTCCTTGGCGATATCCTTCACGGCGACAATATCGGCCGCCAAACCGCCTATGAACTCATGCTGGAAATGGCGGAAGGCAATATATCTGACG
>JAITQC010000114.1 GCA_031289115.1 Planctomycetota bacterium | reverse complement strand
GCGGAGTTGTTTGTGGTAAAATAACTAGCTGGTTTGTTAGGGGTTTTTCCAACCGGAGCGCTGCCTCGCTCCGGTGTCGCTGTTTTTTGACTGTCTCTAAGGGAAAGCAAGCTGCCTATGAGCTCCAACATTTTCGCCAGCATGAGCGCCGGAATTAAACCGAAATCCATCGAGGAGGAGATTCGCACTTCTTACCTCACCTACTCCATGTCGGTAATTGTTTCCCGGGCCCTACCCGACGCCCGGGATGGCTTGAAGCCAGTGCAACGGCGCATTCTCTACTCCATGAACGATCTTAATCTCACCGCCAGCGCCAAGTACCGCAAATGCGCCAAGGTGGTGGGGGATTGCATGGGTAACTACCACCCGCACGGCGACGCCTCTATCTACGACGCCCTGGTCAGGATGGCGCAGGAGTTTTCCGTCCGCTATCCCTTGATCGATCCTCAAGGCAACTTTGGCTCCATTGATGGCTACCCGGCGGCGGCCCAGCGTTACACCGAATGCCGCATGGCGAAAATAACCGCGGAAATGTTGACCGACCTGGACAAGGAAACGGTCGACTTCACTCCCAACTACGACGAAACCTCGCCCGAGCCGGTGGTGCTGCCGGCCAAAGCCCCCATGCTCCTCCTTAACGGGGCCAGTGGCATCGCCGTGGGCATGGCGACCTCCATACCTCCCCATAACCTCAGAGAGGTGGGTAAGGGGATAATCGCCCTTCTCGACGATCCCGATATCACGGTGAAGGACCTTTGCCGCTACGTGCAGGGTCCGGATTTTCCCACCGGCGGCCTTATTTGCGGGCGGGAAGGGATTAATAAGGCCTACCATGACGGACGCGGGCAAGTGGTCATGCGGGCCCGCTGCCATGTCGAAACCAAGGCCAAGAGCGAGAAGCAGTCGATAGTGGTTACCGAGATACCCTATCAGGTCGGGCTTAACGCTCTGGTGACCAAGGTGGCGGATGTGGTGAAAGATGGCCGGATAGATGGTATCGCCAACATTCACGACTTTTCCAACAAGGATGGCATTCGCGTCGTTATCGAGCTTAAATCCGGGGAAAATCCCGATGTTATCCTTAACCAGCTTTACAAGCTTACACCCCTGCAATCCACTTTTTCCATCAACAATATCGCCCTGATCAAGGGCCGGCCTGAGACTCTTAACATCAAGCAGATGATGGAGTGTTACCGCGACCATCGTATCGAAGTGATACGCCGACGCACCGCCTTCCTCCTTAACCGGGCCGAGGCGCGGGCGCACATTCTGGATGGTTTGTTAATAGCCCTGGCCAATATCGAGCGGGTGATCGCCATTATCCGGGCTTCGCAGGACGCCCCGGCCGCCAAGGTAACCCTGTCGGGAGAATTCAAGCTCTCCGACCTCCAGGCCCAGGCCATCCTGGATATGCGCCTGGCCCGCCTCACCAACCTGCAACGCCTGGAGTTGGAGCGTGAGCACAGCGAACTCATGGGCAAGATTGCCCAGTACAAAGACATCCTGGCTGACCGCAAGCTAGTGATGGCCATAATCCGCGAGGATCTGCTGGAACTTATCGACAAGCATGGTGACGCCCGCCGCACCGAGATAGTGGCGGCCGCTGAGGATATCTCCCTTGAGGACATGATAGCCGAGGAGGAGATGGCGGTAGTGGTGTCTCATGACGGCTATATCAAACGAATGGCCTTGGATGTCTACCATAAACAGGGCCGGGGCGGCAGGGGGATAACCGGCTCCGGACTCAAGGATGGTGACTTTATCGAGCACCTTTTTGTGGGAATAACCCATGATTACATCCTGTTCTTCACCACCAAGGGACAGGTGCATTGGCTGAAGGTTTATGATGTTCCGGAGATGGGCCGGGCGTCCAAGGGGCGTTCCATTTCCAACCTCCTCTCCCTTGACCCGGGCGAACGGGTATCGGCCTTGATCCCGGTACGCGAGTTTGACCAGGAGCGTTTTCTGGTTATGGCTACCCGGGAGGGGGTGATCAAGAAAACACCGCTGGCCGCTTTCCAGCGGCCGAAAAAAGGTGGTATTCGCGCCCTCAACATTTCCGATGGGGATGAACTCATCGGAGTGGTGATGACCACGGGCAAGGATGAATTGATGCTGGCCAGCCGCGAAGGCATTGCCTGCCGCTTCAAGGAGACTGATGTCCGCTCGATGGGAAGGAACGCCACCGGAGTCAGCGGGATGAAACTGGGCGAAGGTGATTTCTGCATTGGACTTTTGGTCATGCAACCCAATTCCACCGTTCTCACCATTTCCGAACTGGGTATGGGCAAGCGTTCCGACTTTACCGATTACCGTCTGACCCATCGCGGCGCCAAGGGTGTTATCAATATGAGTGTCACCGACCGCACCGGGGTAGTAGTGTCCTGCATGAGCGTGCAGGAGGAAGACGAGGTGATGATTATCACCAGCAAAGGCATGGTGGTCCGTACCCCGGTTAACGGTATACGGGTAATCGGCCGCGCCACTCAGGGTGTCAAGTGTATCCGCCTTAAAGAAGATGACTCGGTGGTGGCGGTGGCCCGCCTGGTGGGTAGCGACAAAGATGTCCCGGGTTCCGAGGCGGACGGGGAAACCCCCATTCTTCCTGATAGCGGCGAGGAGCAGGACCTTGTTCCTGATAGCGGGGATAATGGGAGTGAGTAAACTCCCCGGGGCAAGTTTAGGGAAAGGGTAGCCCATGCCGGAAAACCTGGTGGAGTTTCGGGAAAAACTCCGGGGCAGGATAGATTTTCTCCGGGGTGACTTTACCCTGGCTAGCGGCAAGAAATCGGATTTCTATTTCAATGGTAAAACCACTACCCTTCGTCCTGACGCCCTTAACTACACCGCCCGGCTGCTTCTGGACCTGATGCGTCCGGCTAGGCCTGGCCGGGTAGGGGGGATGACTCTAGGGGCGGACGCCATGATTGGGGCGGTTACCGCCCTGTCCTGGGACCTGGGAATGCCGGTGGAGGGATTTATTGTCAGAAAAGAACCCAAGAGCCATGGCACTGGACAATGGATCGAGGGGCCGGAATTAAAAGCGGGGGAGCGGGTGGCGATACTCGAGGACGTGGTCACCACCGGAGGTAGCGCTGTCAAGGCGATTGAACGGGTGCGTGAGAGCTGTCCGGCGGTGGTGATTGTCGGGGTCTACGCTCTGGTTGACCGGTTGGAGGGTGGTCGCGAGACTTTGGCAAAGCTGGCGGTGCCGCTTTTCCCCCTATTCACCAAGGACGATCTTATCTGACAGGATACGCCTATAATGCTAAACAAGATTGCAGTGGACACGCATACCCACACCGTCCTTTCCGGACACGCCTGGAGCACCCTTACCGAGAACGCCAATGCCGCCGCCAGTCTTGGCATGCATGGCATCTGTCTCACCGAGCATGGGCCGCGAATTCCCGGCGGGGCGGTTGACTACGCCCCGGCCGCCCAGATGATGCTTCCCACCCTCATTTCTGGAGTCACCATTTTCCGGGGGGTGGAGGCGAATATTGTCGATTTCGCCGGTAATATTGATATTGAAATGCGCTTCATCAACCGGACCGAGTTCGCCCTGGCCAGTATCCATGATATTGTCCTGAAACCTGGAACGCCGGAGGAAAACACCGCCGCCCTGGTGGGCGTCCTTAGCCACCCCTATATCGACATGGTCGGCCATATCGACGACGCCAAAACTCCCAATCTTTACGAAGAGGTTATCCTGGCTGCCAAGGACCTGGGAAAGCTTATCGAGATAAACAACAATTCCCTCTTGGTCCGCCGGGGTAGCGAACCCAATATTCGCCAGATAGCTCGTCTGTGCAAGAAACACCAGGCCCGGGTCTGTGTTTCCTCCGACGCCCATTTTTGGACCATGATTGGCAATGTCAGCCCCTCCCTCATGCTTATTGACGACATAGGTTTTCCTGACGAACTGGTGGTTAACCGTAGCGCCGATTCTTTCCACGCTTACCTGGCGGAAAGGGCGGATCGCCTGCGCCGGACTGGTTCCATCCGTAAAAAAAGGTAATTTCATGGCGAAACTCGACCTGCAACGCGCCAAGCAACTCCTCGAATCCACCACTACTGAACCTGGTCTACTCCGGCATGCTCTGGCGGTGAGCGAAGCCATGGCCGCTATGGCTGTTCGTTTGGGAGGGGAAGCGGAATACTGGCGCTCGGTCGGGTATCTCCACGATTATGATTACCAAAAATTCCCCGGCGAGCACCTTCTTCACACCGAGGCGGAACTCCTGGCGGCCGGGGTGGACGAGGTGGCGGTACGCGCCATTATGGCGCATGGCTGGGGTATCTGCAACGAAACCACCCCTGAGTCGCCTCTGGAAAAAAGCCTCTACACCGTTGACAACCTTACTGGTATCATTGCCGCCACCGCCTTGATGCGGCCGCGGGGTATTTACGATTTGGAGGTTAACGGGGTAAAAAAGAAAATGAAGGACAAAAAATTCGCCGCCAAGATTCGCCGCGATGTCATCCTGAAGGGGGTGGAGCTTCTTGGGCTTCCCCTGGAGGAGGTGATTGACCTTTGCCTCCAGGGTATGCGCTTAGAAGCCGAGGCTCTGGGGATAGCTGGCACTACTCCTGTAACCCCCTGATTTATCCTGGTCCGCCTTTTCACTCACCCGGTATTTCCCGCCACCCTGGTTTTATCTTCCTTCCTTTTTCCGCTTGTCTGCCTAGGCCGGTTTCCCTGGCGTCCCCTTTTTGGGTGTTTCTGCTTAGCAATAATCCCCTATTACCGGCATTTATTACCGCTATGCCTTTTTCCTTTAGCTTAAGCGCCTACCTTGGTCAGGCGGGCTGGCGACTGCCTTGGTTATCCTGGTCCACCCTATCCGGAGGAATAGTAAAGGGTGCCTGGGTTGGGCTGGCTTCTTTTCCAGAAAACCGGGGTAGGGTTGAGAGGTGGTAAAAAAAGGCCAGGCGAAGAATTCGCCTGGCCTGGGTGTTGTTATGTCCAGCCAAAAAGTCCTAGCGGGCCGGGGCGTTTTTGCGATTCCCCGCCAGCAGGGAGGCGGAGGTCTTCTTGTCCAAAAGCGCTTTCTGGCGGCGCCGGGAGTAATTGGCGAATTCGACCAGTATGGGGCTGGCGATGAAGATGGAAGAGTAGGTTCCAACCAGGACACCCACTAGCAGGGTGTAAGAGAATCCGCGTAGAACATCCCCACCGAAAAACAGGAGCGTCAGTACTACAAACAAGGTGGTGGCGCTGGTGATGATGGTGCGGGACAGTGTCTGGTTGATAGAGGCGTTGATGCTTTCCTCGCTAGGGAGGGGAGTGTCCCCGATATGCTCCCGGATACGGTCAAGGACGACGATAGTGTCGTTAAGGGAATAGCCCATTACCGTGAGGATAGCCGCCATCACTGTCAGGTCGATTTGGCCGTTCATGATGCCTAACTGGTCGGCCAGCGCCAGGGCGCCGATGACAAAAAGGGTGTCATGGAGAAGCGCGATAATGGTTCCCATTCCGAAACCTACCCGGAACTGGAAGCGTAGCCAGACATAGATGAAAATGATGACGCAGGAAAAGACGATGGCCATGGCAGCGTCACTTTCCATCGCTTTCGCCACGGTCCGACCGACTGAGGTGAAGCGGGGGAAGGGGTCGGTGAAGTCGAGGGCTTTGTTGCGGTGGAGTTCCTGGAGCGCTTCACGGATGACGCCCTGCTGGCCGGAGACTTCGCGGAGGTTGCCCGTGTCGTCAAGGAGTGGCACGGAAATGACAATCGAGAGTTCCGACGCCAGTTGGTTAGCGTCCACCACCGGGGTTACCACCGCTCCCGCGTTGATTTCCGGGGAAGCTCCGTCTGGGCCCACGAAGAGGGGGGTGACTGTGCTTTCCTGGGTCAGGAGGTCAAACACCACCTGTGGGGTTTTGGCTTCCTGTAGGGACAGGTTGATATTATAGGCGCGTGAGCCTTCGGGGTTAAGGTCGGTGTTGGCGCCAGTGATGTGAAAACCCTCGGGAATAAGTTCGAAAGAGCGACGCAAGGCCTCGCGGAAATTCTCGGCGGTGAATTTTTTCTCTCCCAGCTGTTCGGCCTCCGCCAGGGCGTCGGCGTCCAGTTCGACCAGCTTGGTTCGGACCACAAACTCGGAATAACGCCCGTCACTGTCGGCTTGCCCATAGGACTGGAGGGTGTCCCGGGCGTCGGGGAAGTCGGCCAGGCCTTGTCCAGCTGCTTCCCTGGCTTCGGCCATGCTGAGGGGTTTAGTGGTCACGATGTTGGCGAGAACACCACCGGTGAAATCTTGCCCCAGGTTGTTTTCCCCTCGCCAGATCACTAGACCAGTGAGAAACACCAGGCAGATTAGGGAAAATGCGTAGGCTACCCGCCTTAAGCCGACAAAGTTGATGTTGACGCGGTGGAAGACCTGGAACATCCGTAGGTCAGTGATCCACTTGGCGGAAACCAGGAAGTCGATAAGCCAGCGGGTGACCACAATGGAGCAAAACATGCTGGCCAGGAGGCCAAACATCAGGGTAAGGGCGAACCCCTTGACTTGCTCGGTGCCAAACTGGTGCAGGACCAGGGCGGTGAGGATGGTGGTTATATTCGAGTCAACAATGGTGGAAAAGGCGCGCTCGTAACCCAGGGAAATCGCCCGGGAAAGAGGATTGCCGCGCTCCCTTTCCTCGCGGATGCGTTCGAAAATAAGGACGTTGGCATCCACCGCCATGCCGATGGTAAGGACGATACCGGCGAAACCGGCCAGAGTCATGGTGGCGCCAAACATCGCCAGAATAGCCAGAATGATAAGGATGTTTAGGACCAGGACCAGGTCGGTCACTAGTCCAGCCACCAGGTAGTATACCCCCATGAAGATGATGACGGCGATGGTTCCGAAAAACATGGCAGTCAAGCCGGAACGGATGGAGTCCTCCCCTAGAGTCGCCCCGACTGAACTGTCGTACTCCTTCTCGATTTTGACTTTTAGGGAACCGGATTTAAGCACAACGTCAAGCTGGGCGGCGGAACGCTGGTCAAAGTTGCCGGTAATCTCGGCGTTGCCGCCCGCTATCCGCGACTGGATCACCGGAGCGGACTGCAACTGTCCGTCCAGGACAATCGCCAGTTGTTTCTGGAGGTTACTCGCGGTTATCTGCTCAAAACGAGTGGCTCCGGCCGAATCGAAGGCAAGGAGCACGCGCCAGCTGGCGCGGGAAGGATCGGGTTCGGCCCGGGCCGAGGCTATGGCGTCTCCTAGCATCTCCACTTGTTTACGGACCAGGAAATAGGGCCTTTCGCGCACCGAGCCATCGGCCGCCACCTCGTCTGTTTCCTTTAGCCAGTCGAAAAGCATACGGTTGTCTATGCGGGAGCGGCCATCCTCCGCCACCTCGTCGGCGGGGACGGGCAGGAGCGTGTCCTCATGGAGGTTGTAAGCCTCTTGGTTAGGGTAAAGCTCGCGCACCCGCGCTACCAGACGGCCGAAAAGCTCGTCGTTTTCGCCAACCACCAGGCGAAATTCCAAGCGTCCCTGTTTCTGGATGACAGCCAGAATGTCCTCCGCCTGGCTGTTGTCCATGCCCGGGAGCTGTACCAGTATTTTGTCGTTACCTTGGCGGGTGACCGGTATTTCGGCAAGTCCACTGTTGTTCAGGCGCCGCCGCACCACATCCACGGCGTTACCGAGGTCCTGGTCTATCTGGTATTGCTCGCCGGTAAGACGGCTCTCCAGGCCCGCCACCCTTTCTTCACTAGCGGCGATGGCATCCGGGTTACCCTCCCCCCGGAGGGTTTCCAACTCCTTTTGGAGGTCTTCCAGTTCGCTGCGTATCCGCCCGATGCGGGCGGGATCAAGCTGGAGGGCCAGACGAATCTCTGTGCCACCCCGGAGGTCAAGACCAAGGTTAAAGGGGAGACGCTCTGGCCAGCGCCGTGGGTCAGCCGCCACATCGGCGTAAAGCTTTTTCGCCTCATCCAGATTTTTCCTGATTCCGGCCAGGGCGGGGTCGTGGGGGGTAAACTTCTCCTTCTGGGCCAATTCCCCTTCCAACCGGCTTAGGCGCCGCCTTAGGGGGGTTTGAATCAGTTCCATGGCGCAGATTAGGGTGAGCGCCAGGGCCACCAGGAGTTTGGCTATGGTTACCCGGCTTTTCATGATTAAAGCGGTGCAACCGATGATCATGACTACCAACACCGCTACCTGACCGTAAAAAACGTTGAACATGCCTCGGACTCCCGCTCCAGAAAAATAATAAGACTGTAAAGCCAGCCCCCCTTTTGCCGGGTGGGCCGGTTAAAAAACATTGCTTGACTAAGCTGGCTTGCCATCCCCGTCCGCCGCCGCGTCCTCATCGCTTGGCCGTGGCAACACCTTTAGAATTGCCTGGCGGTCAAAGATGAGGTTGATGTCGCTACGGTTGCCATCGGGATGGATGGTGACGGTGTCGTCGGTGAAGGCTACCACGCTACCGTGCAGGCGTCCAATAGTGACCAGGTGGTCGCCCTTGACCAGGTTGTCGCGGCGCTCCTTTTCCTTCTTCTCCTGCTCGCGCTGGTTTTTGCGTTTCTTGTTGGTAAGAAGCCACCAGACCCAGAGGCCGATCGCGGCGTAGAGGAGCCAGTTGTCGAAAATGCTGGACTGCCTGGCCTCGGTAGCCTCTTCGGCGCCGTTTTCCACCACCGCCTCGACACCATCCCCAGCCACCGGGGTGTATTCACCCTGGCTTAGCTGGACGGGATTCACCACTTCGGTTGTTGCTGGGCTGTCGGCCATGCTATGGTCTTCCTTGTGACAAATGGAGAGGCGGCGGCCGCCGCCGGAATAGCAACAACGCGCCACCCGGGGGAGGCGCGTTACCAATTCTTTATTTTATCCGGCCGGGGCGGTTGGCGCAAGGGTAAAACAGGCTTGCTGTCAGAGGAGAGAAAGACGGGGGGAAAAAGGGAGACGGGCGGAAAAATTCCGCCCGTCCCGTGGGTAAGAGGTAGTTATTGGTTTTTTCCGCCAGAGCCACTGGGCGAATCAAGCGCGGAGCAATGTTAACACGTTCTGGGTGACCTGGTTCGCTTGCGAAAGCATAGAGGTGCCGGCGCTAACCATGATCTGGTTCTTGGTAAACTCGGTTGACTCCGAGGCCATGTCAGTGTCGCGGATAGCCGATTCAGTCTTGGTGATATTTTCAACCGCGACATTAAGGGCGTTGATGTTGGTTTCCAGCATGTTCTTCTGGAAGGCGCCTAGCCGGGCGCGTAGAGTTGAGACATCGTCTGCCGCTTGGGCCAGGATACGCATAGCCATGATGGGGTCCCGGACCAGGCTGGCCACTCCGCCCCCCAGGACATTCTGCAGGCAGTATTGCACCCCGTTGTATTCCATTCGTCCCACATTCGCCATCACCATTGACTGGATCGAGTAGACGGTGCGGTCCTGATCACCCTCGGTGTTGCCGAGCTGGAACTGCATGCCCCCCTTGAAATCAGACATGTTTTCCGTAGTGTTGGTGCGGGGGTTGGTGGCGTAGGTGTGGACCTCCGACACGTTGTTTCCCGCGTAAGGGGTTATCTCTAGGTTGCCATTGCTCAATGGACTGGTATTGAGAGAGTCTTCTGTCATGCCGGGGTCAATAGTGCCGAGGGTCTTGATGTAAAGTCCCTTCAGGGCCGGGTCGGTGATGTAGAAACCATTGGTCAAATTGGCGTTGTTGATTCGTATATCGACGGTATTGGTTATCCCGAGGCCGCCGGCGTCGATTGTCAGGGTGGCGGTGTCAGCAGCAGCTGGCGGGGTAGCGGCGGTATATGTCACGGTGATAGCCCCTGTATTCGCCGGGCCGAGGTTTTGAATCAGCTGCTTCACCGACGGGTCTAAGTTGGTAAAGTCTAGATAAAGACCGACCGGGCTGTTCTTGACGTCTTTTATGCCTAAATCTGAACCGGCAACCGTCAGGTCGTTGTAAAGTATCGAGGCGGGTATGAAATAGCGCTCGTCCCGGACAATTACCCGCTCGTCTTCCTTGATTCCCTGAAGATAACCAGCCGCCGAGTAGAGGGAGCCAGCCTCGTGGCCGGTGACCGCCATGGTGGCGAGGCCTAGGGTGCCGCCGTTAAAGACCAGGGAGCCGACAAAGTCAGGCGTGGTGGTGTTGGCCACTAAGCCGGTGGTGATAACCGGGGCGCCGTTCACGCCGATTAGGGCGTCCTGGCCGGCTAATTGCACCGTGGTCTCCGGCTTTATCATGATCTTTTCCATGCTGTCGGAAGTACGGTAGTAGTAGAAAAGGTCGCCGGTCTTGTTTTGGATGCGGATAGTCTCCTGGGTGCCATAATCGGTGGCGTATACCCGTAGACCCAGGTTGGTGAAGACAATGTCACCAGTTTGTTCCCCGTCGGGCAACGGCTCAGTCTCGTGGCCAGGCAGGGGAATGTTCAGGGTGATATTAAGGTTACTAGGATGGCCATCGTCCATCAGGACCGATTCCAGCCGTACCGTTTGTCCCATCCGGTCGTCGTAACCGCCGGCGGCGATAACGTTGGCCAGGACTTCGCCGGAAGTGGCCACCAGGTCACGCGGCTCCATGCGGGAGTTCTTGAAGGCCTCGATACGGAAGCTCACCACCTCGTTAGAGGCGGGGTCGAAGGTGACCGGGACATATTTAAAGAAGAGTTGTCCTTCCGAGGAGGTGTTGACGCCAAGGTTGACCCCGGACATGACGGAGTTACCGATGTCAGACCAGCCGGAGACGCCGTGGACATCAAAGTCCTTCATGTTGTTCATCTCTTGGCCAACCACGGCTATGGCGTAAACATCCTTGTCCTGGGCGTTGTCCTGGTCAAGCTGAAGGAAAATGCCGTCCAGGTAATACTGGGGGTAGCTGGGGATGTTGGAATTGTTGGTGGAGGAGAAGAAGTCGCCGCTTCCTTTGCCAATCAACATGGTGCAGTCGGCGTCCTTGTAGTATTCAATAGTGTTTTTGGACTTGTCCACCACCTTGGCGTAGATCTTGCCATCGCCGTCGCAGTTGTAGCCGACGCGGAAAGAGGCGGCGGCGTCGGGGGTGATGGAGAAGCAGGCGATCTTGGCTTGGGCCGGGTTGTTGAGGTCGGCCCCGTAAATCTGGACTTCACCCGCCTTGTAGATATAGGTTTCGGGACTGGCTTTGTTATAGCCAGGGATTTTCAGGTCGCCCGCTAACTGGGTGGAGCCGGTGGAGTAGTCGGTGTCCGAGTAGGCGCCACCCACCTTTATGGTGCCAAAGCCGGTGACGTCTATTCGCACGTCAGAGGCGAAAATCATGCTGGCGGAAATGCCAGTGGAATCCTTGACGTTGTTGATTCCCGACACCACCGTTCCTATGTCGGTGCCTTCGGCAAAGGAAAACAAGCGTGACCCCTTGGTGCCGGTGAGGATGAATTCCTGGGGGGCGGTGAGTTTGGCGTTGGTGACTTGGCTAGTGGAGCGGTAGGGGTCGGCTTCAAGGAAGGCGCGCTGGGCCGAGGTTTTGGTGTTGGCCTGCCACTCGTCCTTTTCTCCAGTGAAGCTTATCGACATCTTCACGCCATCGCGCTTAAAGATCTGGTCCACCCGGGTCATTTCTGTGTTAAGCAACTGGTGGTCACCCGTGTCGTTCACCACGGTAGACACATCATAAACTAGCTGTTTGGAGCCGTTCAGGAGGTATTGGTCAGAATAGCGGGTGGTGTTGGCTATCCGTTCCAGGGTTTGGATCCCCGAGTCCATTTCTGACTGGTCGGCGGCGGTCTGCTCTGGACTGGTTACGCCAGAGTTGGCGGCGTGGATAGCCAGAGCGCGCATCTTTTTCAGGAGCTCGTTCATCTCGTTAAGGGCGCCCTCAGCGATACCAATGAGGTTGTGCGCCTCCGAGGAGTTTCTTACCGCTCGTTGCAGGCCGGAAATCTGTGAACGCAACTGTTCACTGATGATTAGTCCGGATGGGTCGTCGGCTCCGACGTTAATCTTGTACCCGCTCGACAGTTTCTCGATCGACTTGGTCATCGAGTTGTTATTGATGCCGAGGTTACGCGTGGTCTGCATGGCAGACAGGTTGTGACTGACGATCAGACTCATTTTAAGTCCTCCCTAACGCTTCTCAGAGTCCGCACAGGTCCTTTCACAAAGAAAGGGCCTTACCGCATCCTTTGCTCAATCCTCCGTGAGCGCCCGGAATTGCCTCTCCAGCGGGCTCAGGATGCCTTGGTGATTCGGACTTACCCCGCCTGGGCGGGATTGTTGGTTTGGTTTATTTTCCCGGTGCCTCACAATGGTTGCCACGTTGTCCAAGTTGAGTTTCACAATTACTGGCGCGCCACTTGCTTATTTTGCAAGTGGTATGCCAGAATCATAAAAAATACTTGGCAAAATCCGCTAGACCTTTAACTGTCTAAAATAAAAGACGTTAAACGTGAGTAAATCCGGAAAAATATTATCGGGAACATCTTCTTTCTGGCCTTGACCGGCAAAAAAAACCACCGAAGGGCTGAAGGTGGGGAAACTTTTTCCCCCAGGCCAGTGCTAAGCAAAGTCGCCACCGGGGTGGAACACGAAGCCTGTTTCATATTTTATCGGCGCGGAGGGGCGGAATAATTCAACCTAATTGGAAAATTTTCAGTATTTCAGGTTTTTTTCTAAAGTTTTGCCGCCGCCATCCGTAAATACGCCATTTTGAAACTTTTTTAATAACAAAGAGTTATCGGAAGGAAGGGGTGTTTGGGCGCTACTTTTTGCCAAGAATGATTTTGGCGGGGAAAGTTGGGGTTGGGGACAGAGGGAGAGGGGAAAAGAAGGGGTCGGGAGAGGTGCTACCGCGGGCGGGTCGCCGTAGCTTCCCCGGTGGTGGCACCGGAGAAGCTACGGCTATTTAACCCGGTGGATCCGGGGCGCCCGGTCCAGCCCGGCTTAAATCAGGAAGCGCCAGGGGAAAAAGGATACCGGCGCTTCCCAATCTACTTTTTAACCCCGGGGCTAGACTTTGACCGTGGCGGGCTTCGCTTCCCGGAGGTTAGGGAGGAAAATGGTGAGAATACCTAGGAGAGGGAGATAGCTACAGGCGTGGTAGACGCTGTCGATGCCGTGGAGGTCGGCCAGCCGTCCAAGAACCGCCGCCCCTATCCCGCCAATTCCAAAGGAGAGACCGAAAAAGAGGCCAGCCACTGTCCCCACCCGCCCGGGGATCAATTCCTGGGCGAAGACCACGATAGCGGGGAAAGCGGAGGCGAGAATAAGGCCGATAATGGCGATTAAAACGCCAGTCCACGCCAGGTCGACATAGGGGAGGGCAAGGGTGAAAGGGGCGACGCCCAGGATAGACACCCAAATGACATTCTTGCGGCCGATCCGGTCACCGACCGGGCCGCCGATTAGGGTGCCAACCGCCATGGCGGCGAGGAAGATGAAGAGCCGCATCTGCGCCTCTTGTACGCCAATGCCAAACTTGTCGGTGAGGTAGAAGATAAGATAGCTGGAGATACTGGCGACATAGAAGTATTTGGAAAAAATCAGAAACAGGAGGACGGCGAAAGTGAGGCCAAGAGTTTTTCTGCTCACTCGCGGGGGGATTCTTTGCGAGGGTCTCACCAGGGTCGCCTGCAGGAATTTTTTCGACCAAGCCCCGACTCGGAGGAGGACGGTGGCGCCAAGCAAGGGGATGAAGGCGAAATAGGCGATACTTATCTGGCCGTGGGGAATAATGACAGCGGCAGCCAGGAGGGGTCCAATGGATGAACCGGTGTTACCACCCACCTGGAAGATGGACTGGGCCAGCCCAAAGCGGCCACCCGCCGCCTGGCGGGTTACCCGGGAAGACTCGGGGTGAAAAATGGACGACCCCATGCCTAGTAAGCTGGCGCCGACCAGAAGGATGTTGTAACTGGGAGCGATGGCTAGGAAAAGGAGTCCGGAAAGCGAGAGGATCATGCCTACCGGCAGGGAATAAGGCCGGGGGTGGCGGTCAGTGTAGCGGCCCACCAGGGGTTGGAGAAGCGAGGCGGTCAGGTTGTAGGTTAGGGTGAGGATGCCGATTTGGGTGAAGGAGAGGTGGAAGTTATCCCGGAAAAGAGGGTAGGAAGGGACTAGGAGCGATTGGATGGAGTCGTTAAGGAGATGTCCCAGGGAAATCATGGCTAGAACAGTGTAGTTGGTCGAATTGGCGGTAGGGACTTCTGTCTCTAGAGCGGTGGGGGTGTCCGGCATGCCGGTGTTCCTTCCATAGCGGGTGAGGGCGAAAGCGGTCGTCCCAGGGTTAAATATCAGCGTTCGGGGAGGGGAACAGCATGTTTTCGGCAAAAGCCACCTCGAAATCGGCCAGGCCAGACAGTTCGATATAGAATGTGGCTTCGGCGAGTTGGGTGGCAAGTTCGGTTTCTCGCCGCGATAACAGGGAAAGACGGGCGCCGGCGAGGGAGGCGTTGCCGACTCCTCGTAGGGTTACCGGCTTTGTCCCGGGTGGAAGGAGTCCGACCGCCAGGGCTGATTCTGGATTAAGGTAACTGCCAAACCCGCCGGCGAGGATAAGGGTACTGACTGCTTCGGGAGGGATATTCGCAGTCTTAAGGAGGATGGCCGCCCCGGCCGCTAGCGCCCCTTTGGCAAGCTGGAATTCGCGGATATCTTTCTGGCTCACCGCCACTCCCTCGCCCTCTCCCTCTGGCCACACCACTTGGAAACTTACCCCACTGCCGTCCCGGGCTGGAACCAGGCGTTTCTTTAGGTCAGTCGGTATGTCAGGCCGGGCGGCCGCTTCTTCAGCGGTCAGGAGATGTCCGCCAGCGGTGACTAGACCATGTTGGACCAGGATCGCCACGGTGTCCAGAAGGCCGGTACCGCAGATTCCCCGGGCCGGGACGTTATCCATCACCTGGGTGGAAACACGGCCGGCGGAAAAATCCACTACTGTCACCGCTCCGGGGGCAGCCCGCATTCCCTGGCCAATCCGCGCTCCTTCGAAGGCAGGACCAGCGGCGGTGGCGGCGGCGAAAAGTTTTCCGCCAGTGGCGAGGACTATCTCGCCATTGGTGCCGATGTCGAAATAGAGGGTGTTTTCGCCGTCTTCCCCCAGGCGGTGGGTAGCCAGGCCCGCCACTATGTCGCCACCGACATAAGCGGCGATGTTGGGAAGGGTGATAACCAGGGCGGGGGGAGAGGGGAGGGGGGCGTGCCAGCCGATGTCTTCGCCCCGTAGCACTAAGGAATCCCGGAAAGCGGGGAGAAAGGGGGAGGTGGCCAGGCCCTGGGGATCCACCCCGAGGAAGATGTGGTTCATGGCGGGGTTGGCGGCAAGGGTGAGAAGCAGGACCGGGTCGCTGGTTTTGGCCGTTTCCTTGGCTTTTTCCACTAGCTCCGCCACTCCCTGGAGTACTAGTTGGTGGAGTTCGTGAAGTTCCGTTTCACCGCGGCTGGCGTATTCTATACGGCTCACCACATCGTCACCATGTACCGCCTGGGGATTGGCGCCACTGGCGGTGGCGAGGACTTGGCCGCTTTGCATGTCAATCAAAGCCACCGCCAGAGTGGTGGTTCCCAGGTCAAGCGCCACCCCCAGGTGACGATCGTCTGGCCGGCCTGGCCGCGAGAGGCGGATAAGGGTGTTGTCAAAACCGATTACCTGGCAGCGGTAGCGGTGTTCACGAAGGATACCGGGTAGACGGGAAAGCCCATCCAGGGGGATCCGGGGGAAGTTTTGACCCCGGCGGCGGGAGAGTTCGCTAAGGAACCGGAGTTTGTCGTCACGTTTGTCCTCCGGAGTGGGGGGTGGAATATCCAACTCCAGTAGCCAGAGTTGGGGGCTGTCCATCGGCTCACGGCTGATAAAATCCGCCATGGCGCGCAGGGGAGCGTTGTCGGGGAGAACGAGGGTGAGGTCGTTATCGACTGTCAGTAGACAGGCGACGCGCCAGCCTTCTTCTTGGAGATGGGTGGGGAGGATAGACGCCTCCCGGGGGTGGGTCGGGACCAAGCCGGTTAAAATTTTAACCCGGCACTTGCCACAGATACCACGTCCACCGCAACTGGAGGGGATGGCGAGACCAGCCGCCTGGAGGGTGGAAAGGAGGTTGCTGCCGGGAGAAACCGCAATCTTCTGGCCAGAGGGGAAAATGGAAATGGTGGGCATGGCTTACAGCTTTATTTCTGCCGGAAAAGGGGGACCCCTCAGGTTAAAACTATGCGGTAGAGGACGAACAGACCTAAACCAACCAGGATACCGATGATAAAGATGAGAATACCCTGCCAAGTCATGGTAACCAGAGAGACATCCAGGCGCCAGGGCCGGCTTCCACTAGCGTCACCTTGGCGATTCTGGATACTGCGTATTTGTTTAAGCGCCGCCTCCATTTCAAGACGTCGCCGCGCTTCGTCCGGCATAGGACAACTCTCCGTGGCGATCACCCCGGGGCGGATAGCCAATTTGGGGTCCTGGACTGACAGCGGGGGTAACCCCGAGGGAATATATCCCTAGAGGATGATAACCCCGGTGGCGGCTGGCGGCAAGTGTTAAATCTCTCGGGTTTTAACAAATTTGAAGCTGTTGGCTATCGGGATTTACCTGTGGCCCCGGTTATTCAAACTTTCGCCTACCCCACTACCGATTTTGCTATGGGTAACGCACCAGTTGCGAGACTGGGGTTCAAAATGCGCC
>JAITQC010000048.1 GCA_031289115.1 Planctomycetota bacterium | reverse complement strand
GACTTTTTTTCTCGACTAGCCATTTGATGGTCTCCTTGTTTGCCTAACCATGTCTTGTCTATCGACATGGCGGGAGGCCATCTTTATAATTAAATTTTAACAATCACTGGGACACTTCCTCGGGTTACTGTCCTCATCGACTTAACCCTGTCTACAGACACTCCTGACGTTTATCCACCCTTAACATCAAGCCAGTCCCGGCGCCCGGGTAAAGCGGGAAGTTTGCCGTGCCTTCCTCTATCCCCCCCCTCCCCCTCGGTTTTCCTCATGATTCGGTGAGACTCAGGAGATATTTCCCGTAGGTGCTGTTTTCCATTTTCCCTGCCAGGTATTCGAGGCGAGGCTGGTCGATCCAACCCTGACGGTAGGCGATCTCCTCCAGGCAGCCGATCTGGAGACCCTGACGGCTCTGTACAGCGTGAATAAAGTTGGCGGCGTCGAGGAGGCCCAGGTGAGTGCCGGTGTCAAACCAGGCGGTTCCCCGGCCGAAACGCTCCAACCGGAGTTCCCCGCGTTCCCAATAGCGGCGGGCGAGGTCCAGTATCTCCAGTTCACCCCGCCGGCCAGGTTTAAGCCGGTCCGCCTCGTCCGGCGCGTCGGGTCCGAAGAAGTAAAGCCCGGTCACCGCCAGGTGGCTACGCGGTTTGTCCGGTTTCTCCTCCAGGGAGAGTACTTCCCCCGCCGGATTAAGTTCTACCACCCCGTAGCGCTCGGGGGTGGTGACATGGTAGGCGAAAAGGGTGGCGCCGCCTGCCAAGTCCCGGTTTTTCCGTAATAAAGCGGTGAGGTCCTGACCATAGAAAATGTTGTCGCCCAGGATTAGGCATACGGGGGATCCGGCGAGGAACTCACGGCCGATACTAAGGGCCTGTGGCAGCCCCTCGGGACGCGCCTGTTCAGCGTAGGAGAGGGACAGGCCAAAGTCGCTACCATCGCCCAGGAGGCGTTTAAACAGGGGGAGGTCGAGCGGGGTGGAGACCAGGAGTATCTCCCGGATACCCGCCAGCATCAGTACGCTAAGCGGATAGTACACCATGGGTTTGTCATAGACCGGCAGGAGTTGCTTGCTGATACCCCGGGTAACAGGGTAAAGACGGGTTCCTGACCCGCCTGCCAGAACAATGCCTTTCATCACGCCCCTCCCCTTCCCTTGGGTTTGCCACCAGAGGAAAAAAACGGGGTGTTCCCTGGGAACACCCCGCTAATAAGTTTAAGTAGTCCCTCTCGCGAAAAAGGGTCGGTATTGGGGTTAGGCCTGATCCTCGCCTTCCTTCTTTTCTTCCAACTCCGGGGGCGGCGTGGCGACGGGTTCGTCAACCACCGGGGCCTCCGGTGTCTTGTCGGCCAGGGGTTCCGATTTCACCACCCGGGCTGGCTCCACCCGGTTCCGGTTCTTCGATTTTTCCCGGGGAACCGGTTTTCCGCCTTCCACCAGTTCAAAAAGCACCTGCCGGGCTCCGTCTCCGACCCGGGTTTTGGCGATGTGGAGAATACGGGTATACCCACCTTGGCGTTCAAGATAACGCAGGCTGATATCATCGAAAAGCAACTTCACCACCGCCCGGTTGTGCAGGAGCTGTATCGCCCGTCGCCGGGCGGCGAGATCGTCTTTCCCGCGTTTGGCCAGGGTAATCAGGCGTTCCGCGAAAGGCCTAACCTCTTTGGCTTTGGCGGGGGTGGTGATTATTTTTCCATGCTGGAACAGTCCGGCCACCATGTTGCGAGCCATGGCATGGCGGTGGCTGGAGTTGCGGTTGAGTTTGCGCCCACTTTTAAGGTGTCTCATACTGTCTTCCCGTCAATTGCGCCAATTGGCTATTTGGAGATCATGCCAAAGGAAAGGCCCATGTCGATAAGTTTCTGTTTTATTTCCTTCAGGCTGGTTTTGCCGAAGTTTCTCACCTGCATCATATCTTGCTCGCTACGGGATACCAAGTCGCGAATGGACTTAATGCCCTCGGCCGAGAGGCAGTTGGCGGCCCGGACAGAGGGTTCGAGACTGGAGACTGGTTGGTCGAGTTTTTCCGACACCGCGTCCGAGTCCACTGTCTCCACTTCCGGCGTCTCCACCAACTCTACCGGGGCGGTGGCTTCGCTACCCAACTCGTAATACTTGACAAAGGGGTTAAGGTGTTTACGTAGAATTGTGGCAGCTTCGATAAGCGCCTGTTCCGGACGGATGGTGCCGTCAGTCCAGATTTCAATTATCAGACGGTCATAGTCGGTGACTTTGGATACCCGCGTCTCCACTACCCGCCAGCGTGAGCGAGTGACTGGTGAAAAAGAAGCGTCAAGAGGGATAACCCCGACCGTATCCTGGGTTTTCCAGGAAAAATCCTCGGCTCGGACATAACCCCGTCCCTTCCGGAACTCTACCTCGGCCCGAAAAGTGGTGTTGTCTGAATCCAGGGTGGCGATATGGAGGTTTTTATTCACCACCTCCACTCCAAGCGGCGGAGTGAAGTCACCCGCGGTGACGGGTCCAGCGCCAGTCTTCTCGATCTTTAAAACCTCGGACTGGTCGCCGTCATAATTGACCAGCATACCCTTGATATTGAGGGCGATGTCAATAACGTCCTCGACGACACCAGGAATGGTGGCGAACTCGTGCAGGGCTCCCTCGATCTTAAGCGACACGGGGGCCACCCCTTCGAGTGAACTCAGAAGTACACGCCTAAGCGAGTTGCCAATAGTCACCCCGAAGCCACGTTCGAAAGGCTCGATGGTGAATTTTCCATAACTGTCAGTAGCGCTCTCGTTGTCAAGCACCACGCGCGTCGGAAGTTCAAAACTCTTCCAGCGTATGCGCATAAAAAGACTCCTTGTTCCCCGCGTCCTGCGTTAGATTTTACCCTAAAAATCGGACTCGGGTGAATGGGCCGCTGGTACACCGCAAATTCAGGAAGAAATTCCCATCCCTCACCACAGGGTGTCGTCCCCGAGTTAGACTCGGCGGCGCTTACGCGGACGGCAACCGTTATGGGGCAAGGGGGTGACATCCTCAATGGCTTTGATGGCTATGCCGGCGGACTGGAGACCGCGGATGGCACTTTCCCTACCACCCCCTGGACCCTTGACCTGCACCTCCATCTCGCGGATGCCTATTTTCATCGCCTTCTCGGCCGCTGCCTCCGCTACCCGCTGGGCGGCGTAGGGGGTGGACTTGCGGCTGTTCTGGAACCCGGAGGTTCCCGCCGAGGACCAGACCAGAGTGTTGCCATAGATGTCAGTTATAGTAATGATGGTATTGTTGAAGGTGGCTTTGACATGGGCAATACCCTTGGCCACCGTCTTCTTGACCTTTTTCTTGCGGTAACGCTTCGCCATCACACTCTCCTAAAATACCGCTGTCATCTTGCGCGGGGTGACACGCCTAGCGCATCGCCTTCACCGACTTCTTGACCGCCACCGTCTTCTTCTTGCCCTTGCGGGTACGAGCGTTGGTACGGGTACGTTGTCCGCGCACTGGCAAACCCCGCCCGTGCCGGATACCCCGGTAACAGCCGATTTTCTTGAGGCGCTGGATATTCTGCATAATCTGGCGCCGCAACTGTCCCTCAGCCACATAGGACTTGTCGAGGAGGCCGGCGATACGTCCCAACTCGTCATCGGTCAGGTTTTTCGCCCTGATATTGGGTTGTATGCCCAATTCCACACAGATCGCCTTGGCGGTGGTGTCGCCAACGCCGTAGAGATAAGTCAGGGCGATAGTCACCACCTTGTCGCCCGGTATGTCAACCCCAAGGATTCTTGGCACC
>JAITQC010000038.1 GCA_031289115.1 Planctomycetota bacterium | reverse complement strand
TGTCGGCATCGGTGGCGATGGCAAAGGATCCTTCAACCTGTCCTCCATGGCGTCACTGGCCGCCGCCGCCTGCGGCCAGAAGGTGGCCAAGCACGGCAATCGGGCGGTGAGTTCCTTTTGCGGCTCTGCCGATTTCTTTGGTGAACTCGGTTATCCCCTGGCGATACCTCCCCGCCAGGCCGAACACCTGCTGGCTGACACCGGCTTTGTCTTTCTCTACGCCCCCACCTACCACAGCGCCATGAAGCACGCTGCCGCCGCCCGTCGAGAGTTGGCGATCCGCACTCTAATGAACCTTCTCGGACCTCTGGCCAATCCCTCCCGGGCCGGTTTTCAACTACTCGGGGTACCGGAAGACAGCATGCTAAAACCCCTGGCCGACGCCGCCATGCTCCTGGGTGGCAAGCGGGTGATGACTATCCACAGTGAAGACGGGCTGGACGAATTTTCCTGCGCCGGCGCCACCCACTGTCTCCTCCGGGAAGCCGGTGGGGAAACGCGGGAATTTGTCTTCCAGCCCTCTGAAGTGGGAATACGCGGCCGCGATTCAGCCGTCCTCAAGGGTGGCACCGCCGAGGTTAACGCCGCCATCGCCCTTGACCTGATGCAGGGCCGGGAGACTGGAGGGATGCTCGAAGCCGCCTGCCTGAACGCCGGGGCCGGGTTGTTTGTGGCTGGCGCCACCCCGGATATCGCCAGTGGTTACCACAAGGTGCGCCAGGCTTTCGCCGCTGGGCAGGTGGGTAAATATTTCACCTCAGTAATCACCCGGTCGCAGGAACTCGCCGCTGTTCCGGCTTAAATGAGAGGAGTAGTTTTGTCCATAAACATTAGGGACCAGATAGTCGATAAACGCCGGAAACGAATGGCAGAGTTGGGTCCGGCGGAAGGACTGAGCCTGCCTCTGCGGCGGGAAGCGCCATTAATTCCTTTCCCCGACCGCGCTGGTCTTATCTGTGAAATCAAGCGCCGCTCCCCTTCCCGGGGAGCGATAGCTCCCAACCTCGATCCAGTAACCCTGGTCAGGCATTACGTTGAGGCGGGGGCGGGAAGTATCTCCGTCCTCACCGAACAGGAAAGCTTCGGGGGTTCCCTCTCCGACCTAATCCAGGTCAAAAAAGCTTTTCCCCAGCTGGCGGTGTTAAGAAAGGATTTCCTGCTTACTCCCGAAGATGTCACGGTATCCTGGCAGGCGGGAGCGGACGCGGTGCTTCTCATTGCCGGCATCCTCGACTCGGATCGCCTGGAGGAACTCTACCGAAAAACCAGGGAACTTGGCCTCCAGGCTTTGGTGGAAATTCACGACCAGGCCGATCTGGACAAGGCCGAGCGTTTCCAGCCCGATTTGGTAGGCATAAACAGTCGTGACCTACGCAACTTCCATGTCGACCCTTTGCTCCCCCTGGTGGTGCGTCAACGCCTCTCCTGGCATCCCCGCACGGTTTATGAATCCGGCATCACCCATCCCGAGGAGGGGGCTTTCGCCGCCAGCGCCGGCTTTGACGCGCTTCTGGTAGGTGAAGGAGTGGTGCGCCGCCCCACCTTGGTTGGCGAACTCCTGGCTAGCATCCGGGACCAGCAAAGCAGCCGTTTTTGGAACTGGATCGCCAAGCGTCTGGGAGAGAAACCGGGGCGGCCACTGGTAAAAATATGCGGTCTCACTAGCGAAGCGGACGCCCAACTCGCCGAAGAACTCGGGGCCGACCTCCTCGGCTTTGTCTTCTGGCCACAATCAAAACGCCGGGCCGACCCCGCCCTACTCCGATGCCTCACAAAACTCCGCACCCCCAAAGTCGGGGTAGTCGTTCTCCCGCCCAATTCCCCAGAGCTACCCGAGGAATTAGCTGAACTACTGGCGGAAGGCCAGCTTGACGCCATTCAATTCCATGGCGGGGAAACCGGGGAGGACTGTTTCCGTCTCCAGCCGGTTTACTATAAAGCTATCCGCCCCACCACCCGGGAGGATTTGGCGTCGGCCAAGTCTTACCATTCGCCCCGCATCCTTCTAGATGGGGCAGCGACCCTTCCCGGGGGAAGCGGGGAAAAACTAGGCCAGCTAATCCTGTCCGCCTGGAAGCAGCCGCTCTGGCTGGCGGGTGGCCTTACCCCTGACAATATCCAGGACATTGTTACGCGTCACCATCCGGAACTGATCGACCTGGCGAGCGGGATCGAAGCGTCACCGGGAGTAAAGGACCACGATAAAATGCGCCGACTATTTACCAACCTGGCCGAAATGGCCAGCCAGTACACCCCGCCCTATGGGGTGGCAAATCCATAAGGAGAATCCTATGCCTGACCCTAACCCCAACCGGAAAAGTGGGGATTTCACGCCAGCCGACTATTTTGGCTCCTATGGCGGACGCTTCGTAGGAGAAGCTCTCCGCCCGGCCCTGGACACTCTGGAGCGGGAATTGGTGTCAGCTTGGAAAGACCCAGCCTTCCAGGCAGATCTGCGGGTAGCGCGCGACACCTTTATCGGCCGCCCCACCCCCCTCCTCTACGCCGAGAATGCCAGTAAAGCCCTAGGCGGCGCCCGGATCTATATAAAGATGGAAGGTCTCGCCCACACCGGTGCCCACAAGATCAATAACGCGGTGGGGCAAGCTCTCCTCGCCCGGCGCATGGGCAAAAAAAGACTGATCGCCGAAACAGGAGCGGGACAGCATGGTCTAGCCACCGCCGCCGCCGCCGCCCGTTTCAACCTGGAGTGCCTGGTATACATGGGGGCGGTGGATATGGCGCGGCAGCGTCCCAATGTTTTCGCCATGGAAACCATGGGGGCCAGGGTGGTACGGGTTGACTCTGGCTCACGCACCCTCAAGGACGCGGTGAATGCCGCCCTGCGTGACTGGTCGGCTACCTTCCCCGACACCCACTACATAATTGGTTCGGCCCTCGGACCTTCCCCCTTCCCTGACATGGTGCACCGCTTTCAGGCGGTGGTGGGCGAGGAGACCCAGGAACAGCTTCGCCAAGCCGGGCGAGACGCCACAACCCTGATAGCCTGCGTCGGTGGCGGCTCCAACGCCATAGGGTTTTTCTCCCCCTTCCTCGACCTCCCCTCCCCCCGCCTGGTAGGAGTGGAAGCAGGAGGGCGTGGACCCGGCCCCGGCGACAACGCCGTACGCATGACCGGTCCTTCCCGGATGGGAGTGGCGCATGGTTACAAAAGCCGTTTCCTGATGGATAGCGATGGCCAGATCGGTGTCACCCACTCCATATCGGCTGGACTCGACTACCCTGGGGTGGGTCCGGAACTGGCTAGTCTTGGGGAAAGCGGACGGATTGAATTCACCTCGGCTACTGACACGGAAGCGCTGGAGGCTCTGCGGTTTTTCGCCCGCCAGGAAGGAGTCCTCTTTGCCCTGGAATCAGCCCACGCCGGCGCGGTGGCGATTCGCCAAGCTCCTGGCTTAAGTCCTGACCAGACCTTGGTTGTCAACATGTCGGGACGTGGGGACAAGGACCTTTTTATCACCGCCAAGCAGCTCGACCGCGAGAGTTGGCTGGAATTTCTGCGTAGCGAGGTGGAAAATGCCTGATTGCAAACTTATGGCCCATTGGGTAGCAGGTTACCCCAACCGGGAGGATTCACTAGCCTCTGCCCGGGCTCTGGCCCAAGGCGGAGCCGATTATCTGGAAATTCAGTTCCCCTTCTCCGACCCCTCAGCCGACGGTCCCCTTATCGAGAACGCGGGACGGGACGCCTTGGAGTCCGGATTCCGGGTTAGCGATGGTTTTGCCATGGTCAGGGAACTCAGTCAACTCGGCGTCCCCGTTTTCATCATGACCTATGGCAGTCTGGTGGTGGCTCCAGGAACGGCGGTTTTCGTCGCCGAAGCCGCCAAAGCGGGAGCGAGAGGACTTGTCGTTCCCGACCTTCCCCCCGACCATGACGAAGGACTGTTCCTGGCTGGTAAAAAAGCCGGTCTGGCGATAGTACCGGTGGTAGCCCCAGAAATCAGCGAAGAGCGCCTGGAAATTTACCGCCGACTTGAACCCGAATGGGTTTACGCAGCTCTACGGCTAGGCATAACCGGCAGCCGCACCGTCCTGGACCAAGCCACCCTGGGTTATCTGGAGCGTCTTGGCAAGTTGGGGGGAAAGTTGATTGCCGGCTTTGGCGTCCGGCAACGCGAACAAATTGACGCCTTGTCTGGCCAGGTTCACGCGGTCGCGGTTGGCTCCCACTTTCTCGAATGCTTCCAGCAAAAGGGGGGCGGGGACAACCTCCGCCAGGCGGCGGCGAATCTTCGGGTAAAAGGGGAAAAACCGGGGTTATCCCACTAGAATCGCGTTGGCGTAACGTCTCTCCCTTCGACCAACCGAATAAGTCCGTGGAGCATACTGTCAACACCCAGTTAAACCAGGGGTTACCAGCGTCAACCACTTTTAAAACTTCTCCTATAACTGAGCTTTTTTAATAAAATGTTACATGCCAGTTCCTGAAATAGCCCACAGGTATTTTTGCGGAAACATAATTGATGAAGCTTTTAACTTTTAAATTGGCTGGCCGCGCTAAGATTAGCGTGGAGATGCAATAGGGTCTCCTTCACCCAGTTTTCCGGCGGTTTAGCTCACGCCCCGGCCCAGGTTTTCCCGACCCAGTGGCTGTCCGCCAGTTGTCGGCAGGCTGACTTCGTGGCTTTTCCGCTCCCACCCTGGCAATGCTCCTGCCCTTCTCTGGCGCTGTCCACTGGCACCATGTTTTTGCGGGAAATACTGGTTATGCGTAGCCATTTCCCGGTGGAAGTGGATTCGCTCCCAATCTTTTCCAAGTCGCTCGCCAAGCGCTTACCATGAGTCTCTTTCCCGAAGTAAGGAAAAGCGTGGTCCCGATGGGCGCCTTGTCGCCTTTTCCCGGATTCATCCGGCTTTTAACTATGTTTTCCCAATCATAGCGACTTTTCCGGGCTTTGCCTTGGCTTTCGCCTAGCCTGACTTCCTTTACTTTACCTAACGGTGTGGCGGTGGATTACTTCCTTTCGCCCACGAACACCAGGAAGGGATTGGCATAAGGCACGCTCTAGTTCCGGTTTGGGAAAAACCGATCCTTTCGGGTGAGTTTGGCAAGTGAGACACGTGATTGTTCGGGTAAAGTTTACCATAGACTTTATGGTAACAAAAATCTCACCATACCCCTTAACAATCTGCATATTATATGTTATTATATATGCAGATTAAATTTTTGGAGAGGCGGATGAGATACTTCGATTATTCATTTTTGGAGCAGGGAATGCTACCGGCGGGAATGGTAAACCTTATCGGCGCGATTACCGAACTTCGCGTCCGCGGAGCCGAGCGGCGCGGCGACTACCCGGATGTGTTCACGCGGCTTGAAAGCATAGCAAAGGTTCAGTCCGTGCACGGCTCGAACGCCATTGAGGGTATTGTCACGAGCGAATCGCGTATCAATGCGATTGTCATTCAAAACGCCGCGCCCCTTAACCACGCCGAAGAAGAGATCGCCGGGTACAGCGCGGCTTTGAACATGATTCACACCGGGTTTGACGCGCTCGACATTCGAGAACGTGACATTTTGCGTCTGCACGAGGTTATGTTGTCATTCGCGCCGCAAGGCGGCGGGAGGTATAAGGAGAGCGACAATACGATTATGGAAGTTAGCGCGGCTGGACGGCGCAGTGTGCGCTTTTCACCCACCCCCGCTAGTGAAACCGGCGAAACTATGGAACAACTTGTGCTTGCCTATATGGACTCCCGCGACAACCCTTCAATCAACCGTTTGTTGCTGATACCGTGTTTTATCCTGGATTTCCTTTGCATACACCCATTCGCAGACGGCAATGGCAGAATGTCACGACTCTTGTCATTGCTGTTACTCTACAAAAACGGCTTTGACGCGGGCAAATACATCTCGTTTGAGGCACAGATTAACGCCAGCAAGGCTTTATACTACCAAGCGTTGAAAGACAGCTCGGCAAACTGGCACACCGCTAACAACGACTATTTTGCCTTTATGAGTAACTTTCTGGTCACACTACTAAAGTGCTACAAGGAACTTGACACGCATTTTGCAGCGATTCAGAGCGGCAAAGTCAGCAAAAAACAACGCATTGAAGCGACCGTCTTACACAGTTTGCTGCCAATTTCCAAGCGCGAAATCTGCTATATTCTGCCGGATGTCAGCCCGACGACGGTTGAATCCGTTCTCGCGCAAATGCTTGGAAAAGGCGTGATTGAGAAAATTGGCTCGGCGCGAAATACGAAGTATATTGCGCGGCAATAAAAAACCGCGTCGGGTGGAAAAACCTGCTTCCACGTTGCTAAACATTCCCTGGGCGCGACCCAACCCAAGGCGACTCAAGAAAATTCTCGCCAATTTACCGCCTATATCCGGTGCCAACTGCGGCAGCTGGTCAACCCGGTAAGATTCTACTTACCCGCCATTTCAGTTGCGCCAAGTAGTTTTTTGCTTTAATATTTTTCCTTTGGGGACTGGAAATTTACCGGCACTTGGCAAACGCCAGGCAGTTTGGCGTATTGGAAAAACGGGGCGTCATGTCCAAATTCATCTTTATTACCGGTGGGGTTGTGAGTTCACTGGGTAAAGGCGTGGTATCCGCATCTCTGGGACTCATCCTCCGCAGCCGTGGCCTAAAGGTCAGCTTCCTCAAACTCGACCCCTACCTAAACCGCGATGCCGGCACCATGAATCCCTATCAGCATGGCGAGGTATTTGTCACCGAAGACGGGGCGGAGACCGACCTTGACCTCGGCCATTACGAGCGTTTCGCCAACATTATCCTGGGCCGGGTCAACAATGTGACTACCGGGCAAATTTACGGCGAGGTTCTGGATCGCGAGCGACGGGGGGATTTTAACGGCGAGACAGTCCAGGTCATACCGCATGTGGTGGATGCTATCAAAAACGCCATTGTCCGCGCCGCCCGAAACAACCCCGATGTCATGCTGGTGGAGCTTGGCGGCACTATCGGCGACATCGAGGGCATGCCTTTTATTGAGGCTATCCGGCAGTTTATCCTGGAAAAAAACCGTAACGACGTCATCCTTCTCCACCTGGTGCTTCTGCCCGGCCTTCCCGTAAGCCACGAAATCAAAACCAAACCCGCCCAGCATTCCGCCCAAAAACTCCGGGAATGCGGCCTACACATGAACATGCTTATTTGCCGTTCCGAAGAACCAATGCGGGAGCCACTACGCAAAAAACTCGCCCTTTACTCCAATCTTCGCCCCGAGCATGTTATTGATGTTCCTGACCTGCGGGTGATTTACGATGTGCCTGACTGCCTACACCGGCAAAATTTGGACGCCATGATCTGCCGGCATCTGGAATTGCCAGAGACCGAGGCCGACCTAAGTCCCTGGCGGCAATTCTCAGAAGCGGTCAGCAATCCCCAGCGGACAGTGAAAATAGCGGCGGTTGGCAAATACGCCGGCATGGCTGACTCCTATAAATCCCTGGGAGAGGCCATCCTTCACGCCGCCGCCCGGCGCCAAGCCAGGTGCGAAGTGAATTGGATTGAGGCGGAAGCCTTGGAAGGTGTCCCGGCGGCCGAAATTCTCGCCGGCTACGCTGGCTTGGTAATTCCCGGCGGGTTTGGCTACCGTGGCGCCAGCGGCAAGGTTAACGCCATACGTTTCGCCCGGGAGACTGGCCTTCCCTTCCTTGGCCTCTGCTACGGCCTCCAGTGCGCGGTGGTGGAGTTCGCCCGTAATGTCTGTGGCGCACCCGGTGCCACCAGCGCTGAATGGAGCGATGGCGACCCTGATCCAAGCCAAACCTGGATAACCCTTCTCGACAACCAGGGCAAAGCCACTCCTCGTGGTGGCACCCTACGCCTAGGGGCCCAACCCTGCCGTCTCGACCGGCAAAGCCGGGCTTTCAAGGCTTATGGCGAGGAACTAATCAGTGAACGGCACCGCCACCGTTATGAAGTGGATCCCGCCAAGGTCAACCTCTTACGCCAGCACGGGCTACTCATATCGGGACAAAATCCCCAAAGCGGCCTAGTGGAAATGATCGAACTTCCCGGAGAGCAGTTCTTCGTGGCCACCCAGGCCCACCCGGAGTTTAAAAGCCGTCCCCTCTATCCCCATCCCCTCTTTCTAGCTTTCATGGATGCGATTCTTAGCCAGGCGGACAAGGCAAGAAACAGTTGAAGTGAAGAATACCTGTTCCCAAGGAGAACAAATTGCTTCAAACGGTGGCTGTTCTCGACTACGGATCGCAATACACCGGACTCATAGTCCGTCGCCTGCGTGAGCTACGGGTACACTCGCGGCTTTACTCTGGAATTGTTTCAGCCGAGGAGCTTAGCCGGGAAAAACCCGCCGCCCTGGTTCTTTCGGGCGGTCCCAACAGCGTCTACGACAAGAAATCCCCCCAGTGCGACCCGGGCATTTTCCAGCTTGGCCTTCCTGTCCTCGGTATCTGCTACGGAGCCCAACTACTGGCTTACCACTTGGGGGGCAAGGTCGCCCCGTCGGGAATAAAAGAGTATGGCCGGGCTGGAGTCAGGAAAACCCATGACTCCCTTATTCTCGCTGGTCTGCCAGACAAGTTTGACGTCTGGATGAGCCACGGTGACCTGGTGGTCGAACCACCGCCCGGAGCTAGCATAATCCTGGAAACAGACGCCTGCCCCGCCGCCGCCTTCCAGCTGGAGGAAAAGCGGTTTTACGCCGTCCAGTTCCACCCCGAGGTCCATCACACCCCTAACGGCGGTGAACTTCTGGAGAATTTCCTTTACAACGTAGTCGGTCTCAAGGGTGACTGGCTGATGAAGAGTTTCGCCGAATCGTCTATCACTAGTCTTCGCGAGAAGATAGGCAAGAACGGCAAGGTGGTTATGGGTATTTCCGGTGGAGTAGATTCCACCGTGGCGGCCGCCCTCATCTCCCAGGCCATTGGTGACAACCTGATCGGCATTTTTGTCGACAATGGCCTTCTACGTAAAGGCGAGTTTGAACGGGTTATGGCCCGTTACGGCAAGCGCTTCAACATCCGCGGGATTCGCATGGGCGAGCGTTTCCTGGCTGCCCTGCGTGGCGTCACCAATCCCGAAGAGAAGCGGAAAATCATCGGCCGGGTGTTTGTGGATGTTTTCCAAGAGGCGGCAAACCAGGTCGAGGATGCGTTATTTCTTGGCCAGGGAACCCTCTATCCCGATGTCATCGAATCCTCCGGGGGTTATGGCAGTGGCGGGGCGGCGGTCATCAAGAGCCACCACAACGTGGGTGGTTTGCCGGAAAAAATGGGCTTTAAACTGGTAGAACCCCTGCGTGAACTCTTCAAGGACGAGGTCCGTGAACTTGGAGTCGCCATCGGTATCCCCGAGGACGAGCTTAGGCGCCACCCCTTCCCCGGTCCCGGGCTGGCGGTCCGGATAATCGGCGAAGTCACGCCGGAACGGGTGACCACCCTTCAGGAAGTGGATTCCATTGTCCTGGAGGAGATCCACGCCGCTGGCTGGTACCGCAAACTGTGGCAGGCTTTCGCCGTACTCCTGCCTAACGCCTCGGTGGGGGTGATGGGAGACCAGCGCACCTACGAGGCGGTGGCAGCCTTACGCATGGTGGAGTCGGCTGACGGTATGACCGCCGACTGGGCGGAACTGCCACACGATATCCTCCGCCGCATCTCCAACCGCATCACTAACGAAGTCAAGGGAGTTAACCGGGTGGTCTACGACATTTCCTCCAAACCACCCGCTACTATCGAGTGGGAGTAATAATCAAAGCATTGAACTAGAAGCAAAGAAGCGGGTGGAGCAGAGCAAGCGTGATGGTATAAGCGATGTCCAGAATTAGATGCTGGCAGTGATTTCCGGCAATCCTTTTATCACGATAGGCATGCTAGCAGCCACGCTTGGAAGCAAAAGAGCAGTATAGAAAAAACTTCAAAACACGGAGAGACGCTGGTCGTAGCGAGGGTGTAGGCGCAGGTAAGAACCGTTTGGGATGATGAGCGTTCTAAAGGGTGGTTTTTTCGTTGTCGATGTTATCAGTGTGTTGACGGAGAGAAAAGACCCGCGCAAGCATTGGACGGTGCTGAAAACCCGCTTGAAGGCAAGTGACCCACATCTGACTACGAATTGTAGTCAGTTGAAGTTTACTGCCAAGGATGGCAAAGAACGCCTGACAGATTGTCTGATGCAAGATGACGTCCTGGCGCTTGTCAAAAGCGTTTCGGGCAAGAAAGCTGCGAAGTTTATCAAGAAACCATGTCAGAAAAAGCCAGACCACCACACGCATCGGCGGATACACCCAAATTTAAGCCGGTTTGAAGCTTTCCCATTCAAAAGATTGACTGTGACTTTTGGTGGGTGCATGCTAGTAGCGAAATTAGGGATAATAGGAATAAAAATGGAGGTTAGTGCACAGCTATGAGCAATAAGCTTGTGGAAAACGCCAAAGTTATGGCCAAAGGACAAATAACCCTGCCAAAGGACGTACGCAAGATTTTAGGCGTTGGCATGGGCGACCGCGTAACGCTCATTTGCAGGGACAGTCAGGTAATTATGATGAACGCGGCGGTATACGCTATGAATATGCTCCAGGAAGGCATGAAAGGTGAATTTGAAAAGGCCGGAATCCACAGCGATGCGGACGTTATGGATTTAGTGAAAGAAGTGCGTTCGGAGATTGAGGGTTTATGAGGGTTCTCATAGACACGAATATAATGATTTCAGCGTCGCGGAACAAAACGGATAAACCTTATCTTGCATTTGTCAAAGCCGTGTCTTTCCCGAATCAAGGCGTAGTTTGTGACCAAAACCTTGACGAGCTTAGACGCATATACAACCGCAAATTCCCTGATAAACTCGATTTACTTCAAGACTTTCTTGCGTTTGCCCTGCCCGTGCTGGAAGTAGTGCGCGCTCCCTCTCTTGATTTGGAAGCGGAGGCGAAAATACGCGACGTAGCAGACCGCCCGATTCTGCGGGCGGCACTCGCGGCGAATGTAGATGCAATCCTAACTGGCGATAAAGATTTCCTCGGATCAGGCATAGGACAACCGTGTATTATGACTGCTGCCGAATTTGTCTGTGGACAGAAAACCGGCGAATAATTGTGTGATTTATGAAGGTAATTTAATTTATTTGCAGTGAGCGATAGACTGTTGAAAAAGCGGCGGACAGGCCATTGCCGTCGGCCGCTTTTCTGCTCAATAGTCTCAAGCGATTCCGGCAAGAACCCCTGCCAGCGCAAACTGGAAGCCGCCTTTTGCGATATTGAAATTTCTAGTGTGCCCCGCAAACTCATACAGTCTGCCAAACAGATAACCGTGAATCTACTGCAAGCCCTTGACCGCGGGGTGCCCCACCCATTGTTAAAATTCGCTAATTAATGGTACAAGTGGGACGGTCCTGCAGCGATGACAAGACTAGCCGTCTGAGTTTTATCCGTTGTAACCAGCCAACCCGTTGGGGAAGGAGGAACATGACAATGTCTTTGGCGACGGTGGACATTTTCGGACTCGGCGTGGCGACAGTAGATGACATCGTCTATGTCGAACGTTTCCCCATACCTAACGAGAAGCAAAATATCCTGAGCTCGGTGCGGCAGGGTGGTGGTCTCACCGCCACCGCCCTGGTGGCGGCGGCCCGCCAGGGTTGCCGTTGTTGCCTGGCGATTTCCCTGGGAAACGACGACCTTTCCCTCTTTATACAGCAATCCCTGAGTGTGGAAAAAATCACCCTTTCCCTCACCCCGGCCGCTCCCGGGGAAAAGCCCTACCATTCGCTGATCATTACCGAAAAAACCAGCGGCGCCCGGTCCATCCTCTGCGACAACTCCAATACCGCCCCTCCACGCCTAAGCCAGGCAGACATTGACCTGGCGACACGCGCCAAGTGCGTCCTCACCGATTTTGTCTTCGCCAAGGCCGTCCTCCCCGGTATTGTCGCCGCCCGCCAGGCGGGAACGCCGGTAGTGGGAGATTTCGAACGCGAGGATCAATCCACCCTGGAAGTTATGCGGGCCACCAACCATCTTATACTTCCCCTCGCCTACGCCCTCCAGGCAAGTGGCGAATCCAGCCCGGAAGCGGCGGTGCGCGCCCTACTCAACCAACCCGACCGGGAACTGGTGGCGGTCACCGACAGTGAGCGGGGAGCCTGGTATGGGGAGGCGGCCAAACCGCAGGTGGTAAAGCACCAACCCGCTTTTCCAGCGGCTAAAGTGGTGGACAGCACCGGTTGTGGCGACGTTTTCCACGGGGTTTACGCCGCCAGCCTGGTCGAGCAATTCCCCCCGGCGGAACGTATCCGCCGCGCCGCCGCCGCCGCCAGCCTGAAGGTGGCGCATCCCGGAGCCCAGGCCGGCGCGCCAACCCGCAAGGAGCTGGAGGCTTTCCTGGCCCAGGCGTAGAAGACCCACTGTATTACGGGTAACAACAGGAGAGAGAGGGAAAACAACGAGGGGGGGAGCGGTAGAGTATTGCCAACCGGACCTGGTTTAGCGTGACGCCACTAAAAAACCCATTGTTTGGGAAAACACCCGGGAAAAGCGGGTATTGGCGCTTCACCGGAAAAAGACCAGACGGTAGGAGGAAAAACCTGCCTACTCCTCAGGTTCCCTGGTAGCGGCCTTCCCGGCGCTTTGCCTCACTCAGGGTAGACACGCGGCTGTCCTCCCGGCAAGGCAGTCCCGCCTCGGCCACCTGGCGCTGGATATAACCGATATGCGGACAACGGGGACCATGGTGGCTTTCCCGGGTTATGCAGGTGGAAAGGTGTACCACTACCGCCGAAGCTTCCAATTTTTCCCGCTTGGCCAGGTTACGCAGAAGATTCTTCAGTTTACGAAGAACCGACCGGCCGGGACAGCCGCCGCAGGAGATGGCGAGATAGCGCCGGGGCTTTTCCTTGGGATAGATGGCGAATCCACCCTCCCGGAGCTGAAACGCGTGTTCACAGAGAAAGCCGGGGCAGACCGCCTGGGTCACCGAATGGCACTGTACCACTACCAGTAATTCTGGACCTTCAGGGCTGGCGACCGGAGTGACGCCACTTGACATGGGTGACTCTCCTTTCTGTGTTTACCGCGAAACAGTCAATTCACCAGGAAATGACAGCGGACCATCCGATTGGCCGAGGGTTTCACCACCGCCGGTTCCCCCTCGCGGCAGGCAGGACGGGAACGGGGGCAACGGGTGTGGAAACGGCACCCCGGTGGTGGGTGATCGGGACGGGGGACATCACCAGCCAGGATTATCCGCTTTCTTCCTGCCTTGGGGTCGGGATCGGGTATGGCTGAGAGAAGAGCCTCGGTATAGGGATGGAGGGGTTGGGTAAACACCTCTTCCGCTGGCCCCTCTTCCACTAAAACTCCCAGGTACATCACCCCTACCCGGTGGGAGAGGTGGCGTACCACCGCCAAGTCATGGGCTATAAACAGATAAGCTAGGCCCAGGCGATCCCGGAGTTCCTCCAGGAGGTTGATTATCTGGGCCTGGATGGAAACATCGAGAGCTGACACCGCCTCGTCGGCCACGATAAATTCAGGACCCGTGGATAGGGCCCGAGCAAGGCCAATACGCTGGCGCTGGCCTCCGGAAAACTCGTGGGGATAGCGAGAGAGGGAGTCTGGCGAAAGACCCACCAGGGACAACAGTTCCGCCGCCCTTTCCCGCCGTTCACCCGGACGTTGGTAGAGACCGTGGATCAGCATCCCCTCCTCCACAATGGTCGCCACGTCGAGGCGGGGATTAAGACTGGAAAAAGGATCTTGGAAAACCGCTTGCACCCGGCGGCGGAAACCGCTGTTGTCCTTGCCCCGTAGGCGTTTCACCCGCTTGCCGTCGAGGAGAACCTCACCCGCGGTGGGTTCTTCCAGTTTCAGTAGCAATCGACCGGTGGTGCTTTTGCCACAGCCGGATTCGCCAACCAGGGCGTAGGTCTCTCCTTTTTCAACCCGTAGCGACACCCCGTCAACCGCATGCACCCGTCCCGCCTCCCGGCCAAACAACCCGGAACGTATGGGGTAGTGTTTAACTAGCCCCCGCGCCTCAACCAGTGCGGTCATCGTCACCTCCTGGAAAATGGCAAGCGACCGCGTGGGTATTGCCAAGGTCGGCCAGTTCCGGTCTTTTTTCCCGACAAAGCTGGGCCACCCGCCGGCAGCGGTTGGCGAACTTGCAACCAGGAGGAAAATCCCCCAGCGGCGGAACAACCCCTGGTATCGGAACCAGCCTCCCCTTCCCTCCCTCCAGGCGCGGGACACTGGCGAAAAGCCCAATGGTATAGGGGTGGCTGGGTTGGGAGTAAAGATCCTCCACCGTTGCCACCTCGACAATACTACCCGCATACATAACCGCCACCCGATGGGCGAAACCAGCGACCAAGCCAAGGTTGTGGGTAATGAAGAGAAGGGAGAGTCCCCGTTCATCCCGTAGCCGGGCCAGGAGTTCCATAATCTGGGCCTGGATGGTGACGTCAAGGGCGGTGGTGGGCTCGTCACAGAGGATAAGGCCGGGGTTTTCCAACAGCGCCATAGCGATCATGGCCCGCTGTTTCATCCCACCGGAAAGTTCATGCGGGTAGCGACGAATAATACCGGCCGGGTCGGGAAGGCCAACCGCCGCCAGCGACTCCTCCACCCGGTTATAGGCAACCGGGTAAGACACGTCCTCGTGGGCGTAAATAGCCTCCAGGAGTTGCTCGCCCAGCCGGTATACCGGATCAAAACTGGTCATAGGTTCCTGGAAAACCATGGCGAGCTCTTGACCTCTCCGGCGGCGCATCTCTTTTTCCGGCAACCCCAGGAGGTCCACGCCTGACAACTCAGCAATACCCCCAAGTAAACGGGCCGAAGGCGGAAGGAGCCGCATCAAAGCGAGAGCGGTAACACTTTTCCCGCACCCTGATTCCCCCACCAGAGCCAAGGTTTCCCCCGTCGCCAGGGTAAACCCCACATCCTCCACGGCGGGTATTTCCCGGCCGCCCACCCGGAATGCCACCCCCAGGCCTTCTACTCGCAACCGGGGCGGGGATGATGGGGTTAAAGTTGCGTAATCGGTTTGTGGCATGGAAAATATCTCTTCAAAAGGGAAAATTGATATTAAACTTGTTATCGGTAATCAATTTTAATAGTATAACCGCAAGAGCAAATGGAGACAAGCACCATGGTTGAAACAGGCGATACCCCCGAGTCTGTACGTAACGCCGGGCATCTAATAAAAACATTGGAAAAAAAACCCGGCCTTACTACAGCCGAGCGGGATTTGATGAAACAAGCCAAACTTAGAGTGGCCTTTTGGTCCTGCCAAAAGGAACACATACCACCCACACGAGAAAATCTGGGCTATGTTCTGGGTAATGACGCCACGGAAATCATGGACGCCTACGACAACTTCATAAACCGCGACACCCAGATCAAGCAGCGCGATGACGCTAAACGGCTACAAGCCCTTCGGGATAAACGCAAGCAGCGCGAAGCGCAGGAGCAGGCGAAAAAGGGCGGAAAACCCACGGACAAGCCGAAAGGAAAGTCTTCCTGGTGGATGGAATAGGTTACCGCCGCCACTGGTCCATTTTGCTTGTCTAAGGCAAGTTTACCAGGTCTTGGGTCGATTCCCAGGCCGGTAAAGTCAGCTCTCTGTAGGAGACAAACACCGGTCATGGACGATTCCACCGCCCTTCCCCGGGTCAATGCCAGCCGCGACCTGCTGGTTGGCCGTTACCTGTCTTTTCGTCAACTCGCCTGGACTGACACCCACGGGGTAGATAGACTGTGGGAAGCGGCGGATCGGATTCCCGGTTTCCGGGCGGTCATGATTATCCCCCGGCTTTTTCCTTCCGGACGCTTGGCGGTTATCCGGCAATACCGTCCCCCCGCCCGAGGCTGGGTGATGGAATTCCCGGCCGGTATCCTGGAAGAAGGCGAGGAGGTTGAAAGCGGGGCTAGGCGAGAACTTCGCGAGGAGACAGGTTTGGTGGCAGAACGTCTACGCCTCTGGCCACCCGCCTTCACCTCCCCCGGCCTCACCAATGAAACAGTGTATGTGGCCGAAGCCGAGGTTGAGGAAGAGCGGGAGGAAAACCGGCACCCACGCACGGAATTTGACTCTTCCGAGCAAATCGAGACCCTTCTCCTCACCCCGGATGAGCTAGTTGCTTTCTATAACCGCGAGAGCGCGAAGGGAGTGTTTTTCGACGGACGCCTGGTGACCTACATCCTCTCCCGAACTAGCGCCACCGGCCAAACATGATTAGGCAACTGATCAGCGAATTTTGGCTTGGTTTCACCCTCCCTTTCCGGGGCGCCGCGTTTATTTACCGCCATTCCGGACTCTGGCGCTATATCATCCTTCCCCTACTTGCCAACGGGATCCTTTATGTCTTGGCCATGCTACTTTTTTTCTATATTCTCGCCACTTGGGACACCGGTGGAGTAGCCTGGAATTTTTGGGGACCGGTGGGAGGCTGGCTCGCCTTCCTCGCCAATTACTTTTTTGTCGCGCTCAAAATTGCCGCCGCCGTCCTCGCCTGTGTATTCGCCTATCTCACTTTTACCGGAGTGGGAATGGTCATAACCTCCCCGCTTAACGACATCCTCTCGGAAAAGGTGGAAGACGCTTGGCGGGGTAGCCCCCAGCCTGTCAACCTCCCGTTCTCCCTCTCCCTCTGGCTTTCCCTTCTCGGGATATTCGATTCCCTACGCACCTTTCTCTGGCAGCTTTTATGTATACTGGTCGCCATTCCCTTCCTCCTGTTCCCGGTGGCGGGCGTCATCCCCCTGTTTGTGGTCGGAGCCTATTTCGCGGGTTTTGGTTTTCTCGATTCCGCCCTCACCCGCAACTTCCTGCGCCCCCGGCACAAGCGCCTCCTCGCCCGGCGACACTTCTGGCGTCTCTTCGGCTTCGGCTCGTCCATGCAGTTGCTTTTTCTCTTCCCGCTCACTGGCCTCCTAATCATGCCCCTTGGCGTGACCACCGGCACCCTTCTATACTGCCAGGGAGACTGGCCAGAGCTTTTCCGCCAAGCCGCCCTCCCCTTCCCTCCCGGTTTCACGCCTCCAGTCAGGCAGGTCAACGAAATTCAGCCGGCGTTAACGGTAAAAAACTCTTTTAGTTAACTCCAAAAGACATTATGATTAGAGCTAAAGAAAGCCAACTGTCAGGAGACAAACGGACCGGTCTATGCCAATCCAAGTTTACTCAACCTCAATACGTAACAAGGTTCCCTTGACCCTCAAGCGTCCAGGGCACATCGACATGTATGTCTGCGGTCCCACCGTCTATGCCTCCTCGCATGTTGGACACGCCCGCCCGGCGGTTGTCTTCGACGTGATTCGACGTTACCTAGAGTATTCCGGGCTGTCGGTCACCTTTATTTCCAACATCACCGATATTGACGACAAGATTATCAACCGCTCGCGTGAACTTGGGATTTCCTGGCAGGATCTGACCCGCCAGTATCAGGACGAATACGAGCAGGATATGGCGCGACTTGGCGTAATGTCGCCCAGTATCCGACCCCGAGCCACTGAGCATATACCGGAAATGCTTGATCTGGTCGGAGGCCTGTTAACCAAAGGTGTCGCCTACCAGACGCCACGCGGGGTGTGGTTTGATGTCAGCCGCTTTCCCGCCTATGGCGCGCTTTCCGGGCGCGCCTGCGACAGTGAAGAAACCGAACACCGGGTTGAGCAAGATCCAGACAAGCGTAATCCCCAGGATTTCGCCCTCTGGAAAAGCGCCAAACCCGATGAACCATCTTGGCCGTCTCCCTGGGGACCGGGACGCCCGGGTTGGCATATCGAGTGTTCAGCAATGGCGGGAAAATACTGCCAGTTCCAGCTGGACATCCACGGTGGCGGAGCCGACCTGGTTTTCCCCCACCATGAGAACGAACTCGCCCAGTCGGAAGCTTTTTCCGGTCAGCCCTTTGTCCGGCATTGGCTACACAACGGGTTTATCACGGTGGGAAGCGACGCGTCCGGGGAAAACCCGGAAAAAATGGGAAAGTCCAAAGGTAACGCCTTTGGGTTGCGCGAAGCATTCCTGGCGGCGAGCCCGGGCGCGATACGGTTGTGGATTCTCGGAACCCATTACCGCATGCCCCTCCTCTACCGCCCGGAACTACTACTGCAGTCCGAGGCCGCGCTTAACCGCATCATTAACGCCTTGCTGGAAAGCGAACGGGCGCTGGGGGATGGGGTCAAACCCGCCAGCCAGTCGCTCCCGCTAACGGAAATCCGCTCCGACTTCCAGGCCGCCATGGACGACGACTTCAATACCCCGCAGGCCTTGGCAGTGGTATATGAACTGGTAAATCGTCTTAACACTATGCTACGCGAACACGCTTCCGCCACGGAAATAGCCGCCTGCCGTAACCTCCTCGCTTCCTTCCTGGGAGTACTCGGACTTCCCCGTGAACGCCAGGCGACAGGGTCAGGTTCAGCCGACGCCTTTATCGATCTCCTTCTGGCGTTACGGCAAACCGCCCGGCAAGAGAAGAATTTCCCTCTCTCCGACCGCATCCGTGACAGTCTTAAGGAATTGGGTATCACTATCCGGGATCGGGGAGAATCCACCACTTGGGAACGGGATTCCTAAGGATTTTGTACTTCGAGGTGGGCTCTACCGTAAAATGCCTAGCCTGCCTATGGCGTGAAAGCTAGGAAAACCAAACGGACACAGGAGAAAGTCATGAAAAAATACGTATGCGATGTCTGTGGCTGGGTCTATGAACCGGAAGCCGGCGCTCCCGCTGACAATATCCCCCCCGGAACACCTTTTGAAAAACTCCCCGAGGGTTTTATGTGTCCCGAATGCGGCGCCTCCAAGGAAGCCTTCTCGCCTGAGTAGGCCTGTACCGGCAAAAGCGCGGCAAAACCATAACCGGCACTACGCTTGTCCCCGGGGTAAGTTTTCCCGAGGTTTTTCTGGTTTTCCCCTTTGCCGTCCAATCACAGTATCAGGGGTAGGTTAGCCTAGCCCCGAAAAAAGGACCGACCTTCGTCTACCGGCCGATTTAGTTTATTCGTCCCGCTCGGTACCGGGACGGTAACCTCAAGTACTAAATTGACAGTAGTGACAACCCCGTCACCTGTCTTTAACCCAGGGAATGTCCGGCATGAAAGACAAGGAAGGCGACTACTTGATTCGGGAAGGATTGACCATCCCTAGCCATGAGGTATGGTTTGAATTTTCCCACGCCAGTGGCCCGGGTGGGCAGAACGTCAATAAAGTCGCCTCAGTCGCCACTCTTTGCTTCTCTCCCGCCAGTAGCCAAGCGTTGGACCAGGACGCCAAAATACGTCTGGCCGCCAAACTTGGCAACCGCATTTCTCAAGATGGCGTGCTTCGGATAAACTGCCAGGAAACCCGTTCCCAAGCCACCAACCGCGCTCTGGCTGGCGTAAAATTCCGTCTGCTCCTGGCTGAAGCCCTCAAGTTTACCAAAAAACGCCGCCCCACCAGGCCTGGGATGGCTTCACGGGAAAGACGCCTTAGTGACAAACGCCGGCGGTCAAACCTGAAAGTGGAACGTGGTTGCCGCGGCGACATGTCACTTTCAAATGATTAACCAACCCTCCCCGTGAAACACCCGGCCCTCTTCCGCATTATCCCGGTCAGCCCAAAAGCCTTGCCCCAAACACTCCGGCTTCAGCCCCACGGTTATTATTCATCCGCGAAAACCCTACTTGTACGTAGCGTGGCGCCAGGCCCAATTCGAACAACTTGAAATATCCCGTCAGGCACAAAAGAGCGGACAAAACAGCCAAAAGAAATACCAATCCGGTAAGACAGCTGCCATAGGGTGGCAGAAAAACACCTCAGCTGGAAGTATTTTTAAACTGAATACCCGGGCTAGCTTGACCGAAAAACTGTAAAAACCCAAGTCGCCTATCCTAGGTTATTGTTTTCGATTTCTTGCAGGACAAATGCGGCCATTTGTTTGACTTTACTCTCGGTATCCCCAAGAGCATGCTCAATTAATGGCAAGTAATTTTCGGAATAGTTATTAAGCATGGCATTCAAGGCATTTACTTTCCACTTCCATAATTCAGCTTCGTTAATATACCAGAATTTTACTGCCAAGAGCTCACGCAACCAGGCATAATCGGCAGATAGCAAGTTTTCTAAAGTCAAATTTCCTGCCAGCCAGTCTAGACCAGGAAACACTTCCGCGTCAGCCCATTTGTTGTGATTGAATGGGCAAACATCCTGACAGGCATCACAGCCATAAAGCCAACCTCCACATTCTTTTCGATACTTTTCGTTCGGCATGTCCCGCCCCTTCCAGGTAGTTATATTGGATATGCATGCCTCTCTATTGGTCATGAAAGGTTCGGCGAGAGATTTGGTGGGGCAAGACTTGACGCATAGTGAACAATTATCCGGACATTTTTTATGGCTATTGGTTTCCCTGATTTCGATTTCCCGGTCAATTAACCAGGCATCCATAGTCACCCAAGACCCGTCATGGCTGTAAAAGAAATTGTTTTTCCGAATAGTGCCAAGGCCAGCTTTCATAGCCACCCACCGATAGGGAACGATACCATGGTCACTCTCACAAGCTATTTTCAACGACAGATCTCGCAAATAGCCTTCAAATATCTGCCGATGGCGATACGACTTGAAGTTGACTTCATGGCGTTCATCAGTCAGATATAACTTGCCAATAAAACCCTTTAGTGCGTCTGGGATTATATACTTCCCGTAACGACGTAAACAAATGACAATTGCCTTTGCCCAGGGATAGTCACGGCTTAAAGTTGAATGAGTTCGTTTCCGTGAGGCGAAAGCGGGTGCCGACTCGGGAAACCGCTCGACCCGCTGTATTATTTTTTCCTCATACCCGATCAATTCTTCGAAGGGAATTATTCCGCAACTACGATACCCCAATTCCAAAGCCTTGGCTTTTATTGATTCGGTTAATTCCATAAATCTACTCCTATTTCAATTCGGGGTGACCCCCCATTAGGAAAGCTCGCATTCTTTTGCTGGCCACCCTTAAAACTACCCTTTGTCGTGTTTCAACAACAGGCAGGTGTTGCCGTGGCGCTGGCGCCACGACACTAAGCCACAGGCGAAATGGAGTTACGCCAGAGCCAACCGGGTGCCCTATCCAACAGGATGGCTGATCCCTGTCTCCAGAGGGGGCTACCCGGGCGGAAGACTATCCTAAAATTTTGCTACCGCCGGGATACTTGCACATGGTTCTAAAAGAGACATGTCACCCCGGTGATCCCCTTGGCCACTTCCGCGCCAGGGAGATCACCAGAGTTGAATGGAATCAAGGGAGTGGGGTTTTTGCGGTAAGATCATCTACCAATTAACAACGGGCGGGGCAGTTCGCTTGAAAACGTTCTTCTCTAA
>JAITQC010000031.1 GCA_031289115.1 Planctomycetota bacterium | reverse complement strand
AGGCGCCGGAAACCCCACCCCAGGAAGAAGCGCCGCCAGCGGAAACACCCCCTACCCCACCCGAGCCAACGGAGGAGCCACCACCACCAGAAACACCGCCAACCCCTAGCGAAGTGCGGGAGGAGCCACCGCCTCCCGAAACACCTCCCACCCCAACCGAGGCAATAGAGGAGCCACCGCCCGAGGTGACGCCGCCTCAGGAAACCAGGGTGGAGGAGGTTGAGTTGGCCCTCCTATCCCGGCAGGATGACTACTATCCGCCGCCCCCGGCCGACTCGCGCCCTCCGTCGCCCACCCCGGCGGAGTTGCCGCCACCGCGGGTGGAACCGCCACCGCCGCCACCGCTAGCCCCGGATACACTGACTCCACCCCCCGCCGCTCCGGCTCCCGAACGGCCGCAGCCGGTGTTTAAGAAAATAGGCAGCGCCAATCCTCCCTCCGGTGGCGGCACCCCGCTCCGGCGCTCCCGGGAAACCGCGGTAAAACTGATCGGTGAAGACGCTTCCATGCGTATCCTCCAGCACCGCTGGGGACCCTACATGGCCAAGGTGGCGCGCCAGCTCCAGGAGTCGCTTAATCGCCAGATGATTCTTAACCCCCTCATCTATTCCACCGGACAAATTAAACTCCGTTTCGGCATCGCCCCCGACGGCAAGTTGTCCTTTTACGAGACTGTCTTCGCTCTGGACAGCATGGAAGCGGAGCGTATCCTTTCCGAACGCATGCTGCGGGAAGCGGCGCCTTTTGACCCTCTGACTCCAGACATGCAAAAAGACGAGAATTTCCAAAACCTCACCGTGGTGGTCCATTTGCTGTAAAGTGTGGTGATTTACCTCCTACCTGCCTCCCCCGACAACGCCCGGCGCGTCGTCCCAAGTTAGCCTGTCTTTACCCGCAACTTTTCCTTGCTGTTTTACCGTGAAGAAACAAATAAGCCAGCTAATGCCAGATCGCTGGCGACTCGCTAGTTTTCCCCGCACCCCCACGGCAAGCCGGTTTGGCAAAACACCAAAAAAGAGCCAAGCGCAAAAGTAAACTGCCCTGCCCCTCGCTTTACCGCCAATTATCTGGCGCTGTGGCGCCAAGCCCTGGGTCACAGTGAGGTAAGTTGGCGTAACGCCCCCGGGTCAGGAGACAAAGAAATGGGGGGAGAGTTTTCACTCTCCCCCCTTTACCGTTTTTTTTATCTTACCCCGTTTTTTTTCCCTTCACACGGGTGGCCTAACTACTACCGTTTCAGGTTCAGGAGTTCCTGGAGCATTTCATCGGCGGTGGTGACGGTGCGGGAGTTGGCCTGGAAGCCACGCTCGATAGTGATCATTTTGGTAAACTCTTCCGACAGGTCGACGTTGGAAGTCTCTAGCTGTGACTGGCGGATTTCCGCACGGCCACCCAGGTTGGCGTAACCGTATTGGGCGTCGCCAGAGGCGGGACCAACGTAGTAGAGGTTGTCGCCAGCCGCCACCAAACCGTTCTGGTTAGGGATGAGGGCGAGAATAAGCCTGGCGATCGGCGCCACCACCCCGTTGGAGTAAAGACCCTGGATAAGTCCGTCCAGCGAGACCTGGTAGGACTCAAGAACACCAGGAGGGGCGCCATTCTGCGCCTTCAGGGTGAAGTCGCTTTCTGTGGCCGACATGGTGAGGAAGCTGAAATTCAGGTCCTGCGGGATGTTGGGGGCCAGACCATTAAGGATACGGATAACTATCGGCTCGTTCACACCTTGCTGTTCCTGGTTAATGGTGATGCCACCCGACTCGGTGTATTCGGCGCCGGCGACAAAATTACCGTTTTTGTCAAAGCGGATGAGGCCGGTTCCAACATTCAGGTTGGAGGTGATTTCCCCGGTGCTGGGATCGACCTGCCAGGGGAAGTCGGTGTCTTGCACACAGTCGGCGTACCAACGCCAGGTGGTGAAATCGGTGTCCTGATCCACCATGGCGAGACGGATAGTGGCTTCCTTGGGGTTGCCGAGCGAGTCATAGAAGGTCATCGACGCTACTGCCGAACCGCCCTGGGGAGCGCTGTACTTGGTCTCAGCCGAGTACATGGACTCGTGGGGAACGTTATTGAAGCTAACCCGGATGTCGGAAAGGGCGTTCATTTCCCCGAGGTTGGCGACAAAGGAGGTGTTGAAGCTGGTGCCAAGAACCTGTTTCATGCGGTTTTCCGTGGGATCCCAGCGGTTATAGTAAACCTGGGACACCCCTTCCCGAGTGTAGGCGCCAGCCGATTCCAGAGGAGCGTCATAGGCGTCGGGGCCAAAGTCCATCGAGCTGATCTGGGGGGGAAGGGAAAGAAGACCCATGGCGCCGCCCACCGTGTCAAGGTTACGGGAGTTTTTCGCCAGCATCACGTCCTGCATGGCGGCAGTATAGGCGGTGAGGCCTTCCCCGACCAGGCTATAGGGATTTCCTTCCGGGTATTCGTCAGTGACCGCCGCCCCAAACATGGCGGGGGTAATACGGTCGCAGGCGATGCTTGGCTCGTCCACATCCCCGGCCAGGAACTTGAGGAAATGCTCCAGGGTGTAAGATTTTTCAATGTCCAGCGGCTGCTGCGGCTGGTTCATCGGTAGCGGGCTAGGCCGGTTGTAGGTGAAAGTCGCTTCCACCTGCGAGTTACCCTTGCGGAAAGTGATGGTTATATCGTCGCCGTCCTTGATGTTGGCGAAAGGCTGCACCCAGGTGTTACCCTTCTGGTAGGAAAGGTGCTCCAGAGGGGTAGAAAGCGAGGCCGGGTAAGTTTCCCCAACATGGGGGAGGTTTTGTTCGTTAAGTAGCACGCCCACTGGCCATTCCACCCCGTTGATGCCGTTAGGCCAGATGCTCCGTATATTGGCGTCAACAGCGGCGGCAGACGATAACGCAGGGTCAAAGAAAGCGTTGATTTGGTCAGCGACATATTCAAATGCTGACACGTAATTACCCGAGGCGGCGGGGTACTCAAAAGTTGTAGCGCCGGTGGCTTCGTAAAACCATGGCGGGTAAGTGTAGTCGTTGTTGACCTGGGTGCGTTCCCCGGTGTTGGGGTCAATGTACTCAAAGGAAGCCGTTGCCCCCCTGAGGAAATTCGGGACATTCAGGGCGTAGGAGGCCGAAGTCTGGACATTGCCGCCATTGATGGTTTTCACCTCCTCCACCAGGGGCACAAGGTCTAAATTGGCAGGGAGCGCATACCAGGCAGCGTCAACCAGTATGGGGTCAACGAGGCCGGTAGCGACGGTGACGGGGACTTCGATGATTTGCCCTGACGCGATATCCAGGAATGCATAGGCGAAAAATTCCCCATTAATCCCGGCGTCGGGAAGCATTAAATCATCCGGGTCAAAGGTTATCGCCTCCCGGTCAGAGACAATGGTGATGGTGTCGGGAACAATAGCCGGGTTGGTGGCGCCGGGTCTGCCGGAGAACATGCGCCAAGTAGACTCGCTAATATTGTAGGTCGGCGCCTGGGGCAGCTCCAGGCTACTCCAGGTGGTGTCCACTTTGTTGTCAATGGTGGGGTTGCCACCGTTAAAGTCGTTCCACATCCACTGCTGCAAATTGCTGACAGTGGGGTAGCTGGTGCCGCCAAAAAGACGCAGGCCGGTGGAAACCTGCTGGTCAGAATTGAGGTTCCCCTTGAACTCCACCTTGGAAGTCTGCGACATCCCCCCCGTTTCGCCAATCGGTATCTTGACGCTCTGGAGTTTGGCGTCCTGGGGAATAGCCATCGAACCATCGCTACTTTTCATGGCCATGGTGCCCTGGACAAAAAGACCGTTCCCGCCCATGAGGCTGCCATCCGCCCCGATATAGAAGGAACCGTCCCGGGTGAGGACATAACCGTTGCCCTGGCCAAGGACAAAGAAGCCGTTGCCCATAAGGGCCATGTCGTTAGGGTTAGCGGTGTTTTCCAGCGGCCCCTGGGTAAACACCTTGTTGATCGACCCGGTTTGGGTGCCTAGACCCAGGGCTACCGGGTTGATAGAACCCCGTCCGGTGCCGTTATCCGCCCCCATGCCGCCTCGGAGGGTTTGCTCCAGCATGGTGCGGAATTGAAACACCCCCTTCTTGAAACCGGTGGTGTTGACATTGGCGAGGTTGTTACCGATGTTGTCCATCGCCTTCTGGTGGGTAATAAGACCACTGATGCCGGTGGACATGGCTTGACTGAGACCCATGATATTCTCCAATCTTACTTGATTCGCCGTCCGTCCCAGGTAAAGCGGGTAAAGGCCCCTGGCCCATCCCCCCACCCAGAATGACTGACCGCGTTATTTATCCGGATTATTAGTTTTTTTTCGTGTCCCGTGAGTTACCCGATGCACCGTCCCAACCTAGGCGGCATCACCGTCCGCGGCAGATTCGCCCGCATCGCCAGCCGCCGCCAGTTCGTCCTCGGTAGCCTCACGGATTTCACTAAGGGTGTCCCAGTAAACCTCCCGCCCGTCGGCAAGTATAAGGGCGACACCGTCTGCGTGATCCTCCGCTCCCACCACTATCCCGCTTATCGTGTTGGCTTCAGCGTCAAGGCCGGTGACATAGTAATTGTTCAAGGCCGCGGCCAAATCACTGGCGCTGGGATCCCGGACCGTTTCACTGTTAACGCTGGTTATTTTTACCTTGTCCCCGTTGTAAAGAACGAGATAAACGTCGTTGCCGCTAAGTTCGGCGTTACCCACCATTCCGGTTACCGCTCGCCCGTCGTCAGTGGTGCCAGACACTATCTTGTTAACCATGGTTTTGGCCAGGTCGACATTGTTCCTAACTTCATCCGGTAGGGTGTACCAGAGTTCATCGTCACTGGGGGTGCGGAGTTCCTTGATCTGGTCCCAGGTCACGGTCTGTCCACCATAGAGCTTCATCGACACTGTTCCGTTGGCAATCAACACCTTTTCGATTATGCCCCGGATCGGTTGCATGGCGCTGTCGTATCCCGCCTCCACCCACATCCCAATGAGACTGCCAGAATTCATGATGTCCTGGCCCATGCTCTTGGAGTCGTTCCACAGGTTGGAGACGCTACTCACCTCGAGCTGCTGCCGGTTTTCCAATTCCAGGTAAACCGAGGAGTCGCTCTGGACCACCCGTGACACCAGGCCAGTGGCGGCGGTTCCATTCTTGTCGACACCAGACACATACTTGCCGATCATGTTGCTGCCAGCCTGGAGCTGGCTGTCCAGGCGCATGGCGGCCATTGATTTGGTCATGGCGACTTGCTCGTCCAAAGCCTGGAGCTGGGCCAACTGCGCGGTAAAATCGATGTCTTCCATGGGATTAAGCGGATCCTGGGTAGTTAGCTGGGTAGTGAGAAGCTTGATAAAATCCTGGTGGCTGACCTTGCCGGACTCGATTTTCTCCGCTTCCTCTTTTTTGCGCTGAGCCGTGGTGGAGGTGTAAAAATCCTGGTAAGTGTTGTTGATGGTTTCAATCATACTGGACATGACAAATCTCCTCTTTAATGGGTCCGGTCTCGCTGGTCAGTCAGGCGAACAAATCTACTTTTCCCTCTTGAACCTGGATATCGGGGTTACTTTCCTGTGATAATCCTTTAAGGCTGGCCTTGTCGGACTTGAGTTCCTCTTCTTCCTCTTCTTCTTTACGCTTGGCGATGATGGCGGCGTAGAAATCCTGGTAATTGCTGTTGACGCTTCCAATCATACTGGACATGACAAATCCTCTCTTCTAATAGGGTCCGCTCTCGCTAGTCGGTCAGGCTGACAAATCTACTTTTCCCTCTTGGACCGGGATGTCAGGGTTACTTTCCTGTGATAATCCTTTAAGGCTGACCTTGTTGGCCTTGAGTTTCTCTTCTTCCTCTTCTTCTTCTTTACGCTTGGCGATGAGGGCGGCGTAGAAATCCTGGTAATTGCTGTTGCTGCTTCCAATCATACTGGACATGGGAAATCCCTTCTTTTAGTGGGGTCCGCCCTCGCTGGTTAGTCAGGCGAACAAATTTACTTTTCCCTTGCGAACCTGGGTGTCAGAGTTACTTTCCCTTGCTAATTCCTTGTCCTCCTCCTCTTTGGCGCCGGGGCGGGTGGGGTTCTCAACCGGGGCGGGATGGGAGTTTTCTCGTCCCCCCCTGCCTTCCCCCGTCCCGAATTCCCGGCCGGAAAGGTCGGACTGGTTAATTTCCAGTTTTCCCGGCTCAATCCCGACTTGCCGGAGGTTTTCTTTCAGTTGCGCCAGACCGTCACGGAGTTGGGCCGCCGCCTCGGCTGTTTCTACCCGGAAGCTGGCTGACACCACGCCGTCCCGCGACTCTACCCGGATGTGAACCTTGCCTAGTTCCGGAGGCGAAAACTGCAGGGAAATCTGCTGCAGACCCCGCCGGTTGGCAAGCCTGACCATTTCACTCAGGCGCTGGATATTGGCGATCTGGTCAATAACTGAACTAGCGCTGGTGGAACTGGCAATCGGGGTGGAAGTGGTTCCATTGCTGTTCCCGGAGGCGGCCAGGGTGCTCCAATTGTCGCCGGCGCTGTTTTTGCCGTTGTCGCCATTACCAGGGTTATTTCCGGAGTTGGCGCTTTCCCCGCTAGAAGTCACTGGGGTCACGGCGGCTGACGCGAGGCCTTTTTCTCCGCTGGCTTCCGGATTCACCCCCGCCGGGGATGCCTCGCGGCTTTTACCCGCCCCCGCGGACGCTTGAGTATTATGCAACCAGCCTTCCAGTTTCACCAAAGCCGCCTGAATTTTTTCGCCAGTGGAAAGAGACTCGGAGGTCAATCCTTCGGTTAAAATTGTTTCCGCCATCAGCAGAATGCTGGCGAGTTCAGGATGCTGTTCCGACATTCCCTTGTTATTCATGGCTTTGATCATACGGAGCAAATCCTCGGCCTGGCTGTTGGCCTGAGGGGGTTGAGCTGGTTCGGTTGAGTCGGTTAAAGTTTTATTTTCGCCAGCCAAAAAAGCCTGAATTTTTTCCTGGAGCAGTTTAAATTCGCCGGAAAGGGCATTTTCCGCCGCCGGCTCCGAGGAATTTTCCGCCGCTGGGAGCGGGGATTTTTCCGCATTTTCACTATTAACCCGGTTCGGGTCACTGGCAACCAAAGTGCCGCTTAGGGACGTCGCCTCAGACGCCGGTGACTTGGCTGGTTCTGGAAGCGCCGCTTCCTTAGAGGCGCTAGTGCCACTAAGGGAATTAGTAACCGACGGGTCGACAACCTCCACCGCTTCCCCTAGCGGGACAGCCACCCCGCTTTTCGCCGGCGAATATCCGTTTTCCCCCGTCACGTCTGCCATTTTGGCTTTAACGCCACTCTCCAGCGCTGGCGACTGGACAGAGGTGTCACTTTCCGGCGCTTGGACTGGCAAATCTCCTTCTTTCTCGCCAAGCTGGTTTTCCCGAGGCGACGCCGGGGAAGACAGGGTCTTGGCCAGGGTCGAGAGCGTCTCCCTAGCGTCCTCTGCCTCTACAGCCTCTAGCTGGTTTTCTCTTAGTGGCGCCGGGGGAGGCGCCTTCTCGGCCAGGGCAACATCTTCGCCTGGGTCATTAACAGCCGGGACAGTCGCCATGTGGTCAAGCCGCGCCAGAAGATCCCGGCTAGGAGTCGTCTCCCCTTCCAACTGGCTGAGGTTAGACACCTCCATTTCCAGGGCGGTGGTTAGTTCCGCCAGTTTCACCATCTGAACTGTCTCGCCGGTTTCTTCCGCCACCGCTGTCAAGGCCTGTTCCAGGGCCGGACGCGACACCCGTGTCAACAAGTCCTCTAGGGTGGCCATAACCGCGGCGCTGTTCATTTCGGCGCTGAGGGCCGCTCCCTCCATGGCCGGGAAGTTGTCAACTGGCACCACAGCCGGATTGGTCCAGGCTGCCAGAGGCGAGGGATGGGCCGAAGGCTCTAAATTTAGGAGACTGGCGGCGGCGGCCAGGCGATTCTCCCGACCCGCCTCGGTTTCCTGGCTGGCTAAAAGCATGGCGGCGGCGGGCCAAGTGAAATCAGCAGTCGCCTCGCTACTCGTCTCCCCTTCTGGGGTAGCCTCGGGTATTTCCCCACCCACCTCGGTTGTAAGCGGCGATTCCAGCTCACTAGCAGACTGGGGAAACAGTATTGACCAAATTAACCTGGCCGCCTCTTCAGCCGCCCGGTCAAGATCCCCAGCCGCCTCATCCGTCAGCGGGTCAGACCCGGTCTGTTCGGTCAGGGCTTTATCCGCTTGAATTTTTTCCGTCAATTCCCTGGCTTCAGTTTTGGCAAGAACCCGCCGCAAAGCCCCTTTCTCGCGAATAGACATCTTCTCCGCCGCCTGGCGAAGAAGACCGTTGGTGTCGCGTTCACCGCTGCTCCGATCGGTCAGCGCCTGTTTGCCCTTGTATTTAAGGGTGAAACGCTCGACCTTGGCTTGCGTCTGGTTCTTTTCCTTCGCCACACCCGACTTGTCGCCCAGGTAGGATTTCAATATTCCGTTGAAACGGGCGGGAGCGTCGCCTCCCTCCTCAATAGACCGGCGGGAAGTCGATTCTTTGCGCACCGCCAGATCCGCCAGGTTTTTTTCCGCTGTTATCGCTTCTGACATGCCTATCCCCCCGGGTAACTAGCCAACCAATTTGCCGTCCTTACCATGGTAAACACGGTTAAAAATCCAGTATTATGCCTTCACACCCCCTAGGGGGCGTCATAGTCCGGTCCAGGTGGAGGTAGCGGCGGCAAGGCGTTACGGAGGATCTCAAAGGAAAAAGGCAAGATCTCCAGCAACCGCTCGGCTTCCTCCCCCGCCACCGTGATGGCCGCCCCATCGGCAAAACCACTGCCGGCAATAACAGAATCCTCATCTGACCAATTGCTCGCGCCCAAGCGGTGCCGGAAAGAAACGTTTCCCGCCAAAACCGCGAATCGGGGGTTTCTTCCCCCGCTTAAGACTACGTCACCCCGGGTGAGTAGCACCCCCAGGTTACCCGCCTCCCCCAGGGCGCACTCGGGAATCAACTCATTTAGTCTGGCCTGGAAGCGAACCATCCCCTCCACCAACTGCAGATCCAACCGGTTGGTGACAACCCCGTCGGTGTTGGTGAAGGAGCGTAGCCCCAGAATCTTGACCTTGCTGGTTGGACCGATCAACACCAGGATGTTGTTGCCAGAGCTGAATTCCAGACGCGACCTGGCGGCGGTTTCCACCTGGTCCCCCGCCTGGAGGCGGTCGGTTTGGCCAACCACTGAGCCAGGGGCTTTAGGGTCTTGAAAACCTTTGCGCACAAGCGCGTTACCCCAAACCCCATTCACGATCCCACATTCATTGTTGCTGGTGACAGCGGGATTAACCGCGTCCACCCAGCGGTCAACCGCGGGGAGTGAACTGGCGCCAAGGCAAAGGACGCCGCCCAACAGGAAGGCTTTTAGCATCAACACCCCCTTAAACCCGGTAGCGGGAAAAAACCTGCTATCGTTTTTATCGGCCGTCCAGCCACCCCAGCCACAGTCAAACCCGGGCCGGGCGAACGAAAGAGTGGCTGCCGGTCTTATTACAAGAAGCATGCCATTATTCCCCAGCCGGGACGGTGAAGCGCTTAAGGCGCTATTCATCCGGGAAAAAACGGATTAATCCGGTTTTATTTGTTTTTTTTCTTCCCGCTGGCCAAACCCGCCACCCGGCTGTCAGGAAATTTTTGCCGGCACCCCGGGGGAAATAACCGGCGGAAAAGTGTTGGTCCAGCCTTTACCCATCCCCGTCTTCCCTACCGCCGCCTTGATCTTGGCTAGGGACTAGCCAGTAAAAAAACCAACTAATCCCGATGAAGTCGGAAGCGGTATCCCACTTTGTCCGTAAAAGTCGCTCCCTTCCTGTTTGGTGTAAAAAATTCCAAGCGCCAATATTTCCGGAAAAAAGGGGGATTATGGCTAAAGAAACCCAAGGGGAAAATTTTTGTAAAAAAAAGTCTTGCAAAAAATCAACTAAGTCCGAAAATGACTTTTCAACGTTACCCACTTTGTTCGGAGAGTCTGGGATTCCTTCTGGCAAGTCCGGGAAGGCGTCTGTAACAGGGGGGCTTTTGAACCGGGTGGCGGTCGCGAATTGTCTTATCGGACCGTAGGGGTTGAAGCACTGAACCACAACAAAGCCTGGACGGGGGTCTGGGCCTTCTTTAACCTTGGGGGAGAGTATGGACACGAAAAGCGAAGAGACTGATTTCAGTAAATCCTATGTGGAGTCAATGCGCCGTGGTATTGAGAAAAGACGCCAGGAATTGTTTCCCAAAGACTGGCGCAATGCCCACGCTCTAATGCCGCTCAAATCACGGCAACAGGAAAAGTCTTTTCAATTTGTGGTTGAATGGTACGAAGAGTTTGACGAGGTGGTTGGGCGTGAACGCGAGCGTTCGCGGCTTGACCGCCTGATAGAAAAAGGCGAAGAAGTCAACAAACCCAAAGTTTGACCCTTGCCAAGACCAAGGCCAAGCTACTGGTAAAGAGTCGCCCAGTGAAAGCCAAAGGGTTTCCCTCTGGCTTTCTTGGTGTATCGTAGCGCTACATTTTCCAGCCCTTTGTCATGGCTAGGGAAACACCACGGGTTTCTTCCCTTTGGCATACCGGTGGGCAAGTGCCCCGTTGGGCGGGAAAAAGCAGGAAAAGTTGCCTGAACATCAAAAGACTGGTAAAATAGGTGATTACTGCTTAAATGTCGGTGCCGTATGGCAGGGTGTTGCTTGTTTTTTCCAGGAGAGTCGAGGGAATGAAACCTGATGCCAGGCCCCTTCAGTCACAGCAGCCTGACCCACCCCCCGTCCCCCTGTTAACCTTTATTAACCCCGAACACCACCTGGTGAAGCTTGCCGACTCGGTTGACTGGGTCGCTTTTGCCGAAAAATTCGGCCCCCTTTATTCCCCTCAGGCTGGCGCTCCCGCTATACCCATCCGTCTGATACTTGGTCTGACCTACATCAAACACCTTTACAAAGATCCGGACGAAACGATTTTATCGCTTTGGCGGGAAAACCCGTACTGGCAGTATTTCTGCGGTAGCCTTGTTTATGACTATCAAGAGCCGCTTGATCCCGCCATTTTGTCAGACTGGCGTAAAAGCGTGGTTGAAGCCGGGCTGGAGAATTTTCTGAAGGAATCCTTAGCCGCCGGGCTAAAAAATAAAACCCTAAGTCCACCCCTTTTGCCAGATCAATAAGATCACCCTGTTAGGGAAAAAGGCGGTAGTTTCCCACCCGGCAGAGTTAACCCCTTCTGGCGGACAAACTGACCCGCCGTGCCACTAGTGGGGAGCGGCTTGCCGACTCCCGTACATCTGGGTGCCTAAGGCGCCCGATCCGGGTCGGGCGGTGAAATCAGCTAAAAATAATAACCTCGACGCCCTTGGAGAAATCCCGTTTTTCCTGGAGGCGGCCGGGTTGGATTATTTGCTCCCTTTTCGCCAGGTCAACCCCAGGCTTGGCGACAACTTCGCTAGCCGACCGAGGCCGGTTTAGGAAAACCCATCCTCCGACTATTAGGAAAACGACATGACGGCCAACTTTAACTATCCGGATGCGGAAAGCTCGGCTTTCGAGGACTGGAGCGCCCTAACCGTAAACGAAGCTGGTTTGGAAGACCTTGATAGCGGGGCGCTGCTACGCGCCCGCGAATATTTTGGCCGGAAAAATCCCCATCTGGCCGAGGTGGCCAAGGATTGGAGTAGCGCGGAGTTTCTTGAGCAGGCCAAGCTTACCCTGGCGGGGAAAATAACCCACACTACCCTCCTTCTCCTGGGTCGGGAGGAGGCGGCGCGTTGGCTTTCACCAGTAAGCCCAAAAATACGTTGGCTGTTACGCGAACAAGACAACAGCACCAGCGAATACGCCATTCATGGCCTGCCTTTCCTGAAGAGCATGGGCGACGTGCTTGGCGTCCTGAAAAACCCCAAATTCAGCTATGTGCCACAGAATTCCATCTACCCGGTTGACATTGAGGCTTACGAACCCCGAATGCTTCGGGAAGCCCTGTATAACTGCGTGGCCCACCAAAACTACCGCATGGCGGGAATTATTAACGTTGTCGAGTATAGCGACCGACTCATTTTCACCAACGCCGGCTATTTTATCCCCGGGACAGTAGAAAGCCTGCTTCTGGAAAAAAGCGGCCTTCCGGAACAGTGCCGTAATCCATTTCTTCTTAACGCCATGGTCGGCCTTGGCCTTGTCGCCGGGGCGGGACTGGGGATCCGCCGAATGTTTAACGCGCAGTGGCGGCGTCACTTCCCTCTGCCGGATTTCGTTTTCAAAGAAGGCCGGGTGTGTTTAACCATTACTGGTAAAATCATCGATCCCAATTACGTAAACCTGCTAAACGAGTATCCTAATCTTGGCCTGGAGGAAGTGTTTTGGCTGGACAAGGTGCAGAAACACCAGATCATTCCTTTTGAAATAGCCAAGGTTCTCAAGTCCAAGAATTACGCCCGCGGGCGCTATCCCCATTTATACCTGGGCAACCAAACGGGTTGGCTTAAACCCCCTCCGGTGGCCAAATCCACCAACTACCGGAAAATTGCCCGTCAACCCCTGCGTGACATTATCCTTGATGCCCTGAAAGAAAAAGGCTCGCTTACCCGCCACCAGATAGGCGACCTTCTGGGAAAAGTGCTTCCGGATGACCTGGACAAGGATTATCGCTGCATGCGAATCACTTACATTGTCCGGGATTTGAGCAGCCGCAAAGTGATTATCAACCGGGGCAGTCGAATCCACCCCATCTGGGTCCTAAATGACGGCCAGGAAAACCCCGATGCGCCAGTTGTTCCGGATGTTTCTCCAGCCAGCTTCCTGCCTGATTCACTGCCGGAATAACCCGTCACCACCGGCTTGATATTTCGCCAGGAGTGAACCAGCCGTTTTTTCGCCAAGGGAAAAACCCTGGACCAATCCGCCTTCCCGCCACCCCCGGCCCTTGCCCCTTCCCCCCACCCGGGGGACAACTTCTGCCCGGGTCAAGCAAAGGTGGGGCACGGGGACCCCCCCGGGATGGCCTTCTTCCCGGGAATTCACCTCGCCACCTTCACCCGGTAAAACATCCCACCCACCCCTACTTTAGCCCGATGCCGTGGTAACATTACCTATATATTTGAAATTTAACAGCTTACCTATTTTCACCCCAGTACAAACTTCTATTTCACCTCCCAGAAACCTACCCCGCCTGCAGCTGGCCAGTCGGGGTTTTTGTCATAATGACAGTGTTTTTGGCTAAAAACAGGAAACCCTATCAAATTTTCCAGCCTACCCCAAACACTATTTATTACCTTTCCATACAACAGGTTAACCAATTTATCCCTGCCTCTTGTTTGAAATTGGCAACACATTTGCATTTTACCTGAGTGTGAGAAAAGGGTAGCGACCTAAGCCGCTCGGGTCGCTAAACCCCGGGACAGTTTTCCGGTCAATCGTGCGTGACCGACAGCAAGGCGGCTTAGAGAAAGGGATAATCATGTTTAGAAACTGGATGTTCCCACGTACAACCAGACAACCCAGCCTTTTCAGCGAAATGGACCGTATCTATAACGAGGTGGAAAACCTGGTTGGGAAACGCTCTACGGCGCGGGAATTTCCTCCCGTGGCAGTCTGGGCCAATGGCGAAGGAGCGGTGGTTATTGTCGAGATACCGGGTATAGTCCCAGGCGAAGTAGACCTCTCGGTGGCGGGCAACCTTTTAACCCTCCGGGGTGAACGGAAAAGCCGCGATAAAACACTGGGAGCCCAAAGCCGTCTGGAACGGACCAGCGGGGCGTTTAGCCGTACCCTGGAGCTTCCCTTCCAAATTGAGGCCGGAAAGGTGGCGGCGCGGTCGGAAAACGGCCTGTTAGCCATTAGTTTACCCCGGGCCGAGGCGGACAAGCCGCACCGTATCGCCATCCAGGGTTGAGGATAAGTCACCCTAACCCCAGTTTTTACCAGCAACCCCAAAGGAGAGCAAAATGTCGGAAATACTTGATGTAGCCAAACCGGAAAGCCATAGTGTAAGTGACAAAAAACCTTCCCCCGCCCCCCAGGGGCCGGAACGCATGGCCACGCGGGCGGTATACTCCCCCGCTATCGATATCTATGAAAATGCCCAGGCTATTACTCTTCTAGCCGATCTTCCTGGCGTTGACCGTTCGGATGTCGACATAACCCTGGAAAAAAGCATCCTGACCCTTCGCGCCCACGGCAAAGCCAAACCGCCGGAAGGCGTCAGCCTGATTTACGCCGAATACGAACTGGGAGACTTCGAGCGGTCCTTCCTGGTCTCTGACGACATCGACCGTGACGCTATAACCGCCAGTGTCAAAAACGGTCTCCTGACCCTGACGCTACCTAAACGGGCTCCGGACAAACGCAGCATCACGATAAGTGACTGAAATCCATCCACAGCGACGCCAATCTATAAATCAACCGGGCTGGAAGACAAGCTTCCAGCCCGGTTGTTAATAGCGTCACCAGTTATAAATAACCGCTTCCTATAGCCCTAGCGCCGTCCCCGGCTGGCTGTATTCATGGCGGCCGGGTTACTGGCCGGGAGGCGAAGTTGCTGGTTGGGATAAATCATGGGATTGCCACGCTTGTCTTTCTTTATTTTGTTTTCCCGAATAACCCAGGCCACCACCTGCGGGTCCCAGGTGTTTAAAACCCGGTAAACCACCTGCGCCACCCCTTCACCCGCCTTGACATTGGCTACCTGCACCCCGGAGGGGCGTTCTCCACTTTCCTGGCGCGATGCTTGCTCCTGGCGGCGAACCACCGAGCTAACCGCGATACCGGCCCGGCCACGACTGGGGGCGGCGGGGGCGCGGCTTTCATTTATCCGGGAATTGGCGGCCAAAACCGCCATGTCTTCGTCAGCGTAGTACTCGCGATTGGCTGCCAGCACCTGCTGGATAGAGCCATCGGCGTCGCGTACATTGTTACGTTGCACCGGTCGGCCCGCTATCACTGGTCCAGCCAGGGATTGCTCTTCGCCAGCGGTGAGAACGGTCTGAGCCGCGGCGCCATTGCCAATTGAGCCGCGCCGGGACAATTCTACTCCGCGTTTGTCCGTAACCAGCTCCCGGTTCGCTTTTTCCTGCTTGGCGAGTTCAATTTTAGCCAGATTATTCTGGTGTTCCAGGTTGAATATGGTTTTTTCCGCCTCGACATTGCGCCATTCCGCTTTTTCCAGGCGACTCTTCATTTCCGTCACATCCTGCCGGGCCAAGGCAAAATCCTGGTCGCCATCCCCAGCTCCAAGCCAGTGGGCCAGCGGAATAATCACGGTAAGAAGAATGGAGGCGGCGGCGAGTGAATAGCCAACCGCTTGGCGGCGTCCAGAACGCCGCAATTCACTCTGCAATTTCACCTCGTCCTCAGCCTGGTGTTCCACAATGAGGGTCAGATCGTCGCGTTCCTTCTGGAGTCCGGGCATGACATCACTCACCATCTCGTTAAAGGCTTTTCGGAGGTCTTCGTAACTGTGGTAAAGGCCTTCGTGCTCGGCTTTCAGATCATTCATTTGCTTCAGTTCATTGTTTTTGGCACCGATTTCCTCGACTTTGGCCGCCAGTTCACTGTTCATGCCGCGGACCAGCTCTTCCTGGGTAGCCACTTTTTGCGCGTATTCTGCTAGGGAAGCGTCTCTGTCCGCTAGCTCCGCCTCGCGTTTCTGCACCAGCTTGGCTGATTCCCCCACCGCCATCTGAAGACCCAGGAGTCGTTGGGAAAACTCATCCAGACGCGCCTGATAGTCGTGTTGCGCCGCGGTCAATTCGGCGGCATAGTCGCGTTCCGGCTCGGTGGGCTGTAAAAGAACCACCTCATTGGCGTTGTCCAGCGTATCGTTTTCCTCGGAAATATCCTCACCCGCTTCGCCGGAAAAGGCGCGTAGAAGACTAAGACAAGTCATGGCGGACAATGGGGCTGACCCGGCTTCAGCAACTTCTTCTCTATCTGCCGATTCCAAACCGTAAGAGTTGTCCTGGCTTTCCAGAAGACGTAAACCGCCCTGGTTGTTTACGTGACCATCCATCCCCGACAAGACATCATCTTCCGAATCGAGGAAAGAATCATCCGCCAAGTCCTGGTCTTCCTCGTCTTTAAAGGCCAGGTGATCCGGTAGTCGTATGATGTTGGCGGTTTCATCAGGCAAATAGTCATCATTGATGTCAAAATTGGTGTCGGCGGAAAGGACCAGCATTTTGTTTCCCTGAGTTGGGGAAGACGAATCCGGGGTGTCTTCGTCGCTGACCACCTCGGCCTCGGCTGTCTTTTCCGTATCTGCCGATGTTTCTCCATCGTTTTCCTGGCTCTTGGAAGAGGTTTCCCCACCATCCTCCCTATCCGCATCCTGATTCACTGACAGTGGCTCTCCCATATCGTCATTATCAAATCCCGCCGAGTTGGTCCAAGAGTTGAAGATAAAACCCGAGTCAGCCAGGGGACTAGCGGATTGTTCAGTAGAATCGTTGTCTGAGTTGTCTTGCTCACGCTCCCGTTCAAGATAATCACCCATAAACTCCATTTCCTGGACTGACAAAGCACTTTTCGTCTCTTCCGGATTAGCCTTGGCTGTCAATTCAAGGACATCGTTATCCGAGTTGTCATACCCTTCGCCATCCCAGGCATCTTGTTCAGGGTTATCCTGCGAAAGTGACCGTGGCATCAGGTCGTCCTTCAGGACGGGACGCGGGTCCAAATCCTCTTCATCCTCCATCGCGACTGATTCATTGTTCTCGCTAACGTCAGGAGAAACTATCTCGTCTCCCTCTTCCTGACCCGTTTCCTCAAGATCAGCCGGGAATAATTCGCTTTCCTCCGCCGCCAGAGTCAAACTGTCCAATTCGTCAGCCAAAGGCTCCGGGAGGGACGCGTCCACGACATCCTCCAGGACCGCGGCTGGCACTGGCAAATCATCGGCTTGGCCGTCGCTGGCGCTTTCGCCAGCCAATTCTACCCCGTCCCCCATCTCGGGAGGCGCTTCCTCCGCTGTCGGCGCTAAACTGTCCGCGTCCTCTTCCAGCGACTCCGGGAGGGACGCTTCCACGCTCTCCTCAAGGGTCGCGGCTGGCTCAGTCAAAGCATCAGCTTGTCTGTCGCTGGCGCTTTCGCCAGCCAATTCTTCCTCATCCTCCATCTCGGGAGGCGCTTCCTCCGCCATCGGCGCTAAACTATCCGCTTCCTCTTCCAGCGACTCCGGGAGGGGCGCTTCCACGCTATCCTCAAGGGTCGCGGCTGGCTCAGCCAAAGCATCGGCTTGACTGTCGCTAGCCAATTCTTCCTCGTCCTCCATCTCGGGAGACGCTTCCTCCGCCATCGGCACCAAACTATCCGCTTCCTCTTCCAGCGACTCCGGGAGGGGCGCTTCCTCGCTATCCTCAAGGGTCGCGGCTGGCTCAGTCAAAGCATCGGCTTGGCTCTCACTGGCGCTTTCGCCAGCCAATTCTTCCGCGTCCTCTATTCCGTGAGGTGCTTCCTCCGAGGCCAGTCCCAAGCTATCCAATTCGACTGCCAGCGACTCCGGGAGAGACGTTTCCACGCTATCCTCAAGGGTCGCGGCTGGCTCAGTCAAAGCGTCGGCTTGACTGTCGCTGGCGCCTTGGCCAGCCAATTCTACTTCGTCCTCCATCTCGGGAGACGCTTCCTCCGCCATCGGCACCAAATTGTCCAAAATGTCGGCCAAAGACTCTGGGAGAGAGTTGTCTGATGCTTTGTTCGCGGTCAATGTCAATAGATCACCCACTTCGGCTTCTTCACTGACAATATCGCTGGCTTCCGGATAAGAATCTTCTACACTCTCCGAATTCTCCAAGTCACTAACGGATGACTCTGTCAAGGGCTCTTCCGCGTCAATTGCCGCCAATTCTTCTTTTACTCCCAACGACTCCATTTCCTCAACCAGTTTGTCCCATTCGGCGTCATTGGGGATTTTGACTTCATTAGGGCCGTGGTATACCTCGTGAGCCGTGTAGGCTTCAGTTAAGCATTCCAAGGTTGCGGTAGGAGACTCATCATTCAGGGCGTCGTCAGCCGGTTCAGGCAAACTATCAACACTTGCCTTGTCCGGTTTGTATTCCGACCGGTCACTGTCGAGTACCGGCGCCGCCGGAGCGGTGAAATAAGCCGCCGGAGGCGAAGCCACCCCGCTAGCGGTTGATCCCAGGCTGACTAGACCAATCGAAGATGCGTCATTTCCCAGTCCCCAATTAGCGACTTCCGGCTGGATCAGGGAATTTCCATGGTCAAGAGCTGGTGTGTCTTGACTTAAGGCGGCTTCCTGAGGAAGCGTCGGGAAATAATCCTCTGAAACGGGACCGGTCACATCCCTAGATTCAGCTCCCACTAGGGTGTTGTCCCCTGCCTGGTACAGGTTTTCCGGCTGTTTCTCCAGTCCAGACGTCGGAGAAAAAGCGGACGCAGCTTCCGCAAGGGAATCGTTCCGGGGCATCACGTCATGGGCCAGGAAATCCACACTCTCCGTTAAGTCAGGAAGATAATCATTAAAGTCGCTGGAGTTTTCCTCCCCTACCGAAAAAGCGTCGGTCGGATAAACTGTCTGGCTGGTTTTATCTTCCGTTTCGTCGTTCGCGTCTCCTGACAACTCCTGGCTGTCGGCATCAGTCATGGCAATAATATCCTCGGAATCTTCCAGGAACGCGTTTTGGAATCCCGGCGTGACCGGTATCTCCACCTCGATATCCTCCGGGTCGGTACTATATTCCACCGCCACCGCATCCACCACGGAAAGGTCGTCCGGATTAAGAGCGGTATGTCCAAACACCTCACCGCCATTAGAAACACTTTGGTGGGCTGCCATTATGTCGAAATCAATAATGTCTCCTCCCACCTCCTCCACCTCTTCCCCCGGTGCGATAAAATACACCATCTCATCACCCGCGGCTGGTTTACCCGCGTCTTCATGTTCCAGAAGCGTAAGCATCTGGGAGCGCAGGGGTTCTGGATGGCCTTCCGCCACCGCCCTCAACCCGTCCATTCCATAACCTCTGGCCCGATATTCCTCTATTGTTTCTTTGGCGTTTAGCATAGTTGTCTCCAGCCGGGTTGATGTCGCCATGCAGCATGGCTTAAAGTTTTTATCGACCGATAATCCAATTTGGTTCATATTATCTGACAAAATCGGTCACTGCCGACCCGGCGGGAAATAAGTGCACCCATTAGAGTTTTCAACCGATTAGTAAGGA
>JAITQC010000003.1 GCA_031289115.1 Planctomycetota bacterium | reverse complement strand
GCCTAACCCGCTTTTACCAGTCCCTTACTTCAGTCTGCTCCCGCCTGACCTGTCTTTGGCCGCGTCTCCCCCGCTACCCGGGGGAGACGCTTTACTGGTAAAGGGGCGTCTTTTCGCCTTGTTTTTTTTCTGGCGGGTAATCTATTAAACGCAGCTAATTCTTAAAAACCAAAGCCTTGGCAAGTTGACTTTTAAAATTTAGGCTACCCACGCCAGCGCTTCTCGCGCTAGTTTTTTCATCCCGACAGATGCTATGAAACGCCGGATTTGGCCCTGATTCGGACTTGACTTCATCTTGTGCCCGTCTTGTGCCCGTCCTGTGCCCATCTTGTGCCCGTCTTGTGCCTATCCTGGGTGTCGACGCTGTCAATTGGCGATCCTAAACCGCCGCCCGCCCAGGAAGCCACCCCCGGGCTGGCAGGCGGCCAAGGGAAAGGTTGGCCCGTCGCCACGGGGGCGAGCGGGGGTTATTCCTTGCCGAGGGCAGGTGGTTTTCATAAAATGCTTTTTCGGTTTTCCGCGCCCGGAGAGGAAAAATTCGGCCGGACCAAGACAAAGGGATAAGACACCATGAAGACCCAGATCGCCGCTTCCCTCATGTGCATGGACCTGATGCAAATCCGGGAACAACTGGATTTTTTTGAAAAGCGCATCCATTTTCACCACGTTGACATCATGGACGGGCATTTTGTCCCTAATCTCACGCTTTCCCCCTATTTTATCGGCCAGATCAAACCCTACACCCAGGTCCCAATTGACGCCCACCTGATGGTGACTACCCCGGGTAACCTCCTGGCTAGCCTGGCTGAGGCGGGGACTGACTATATCAGCCTCCACGTCGAGACCCTTTCCGGGGTTGGTTATCGTAATATCAAAACAATCAAGGATTTAGGGAAGAAAGTGGGTTTGGTACTTAATCCCGAAACCACGCTGGAGAGTGTGCGCCATTACCTTAACCTGGCGGACAAGGTCACCTTGATGACCGTGGACCCTGGTTTTGCCGCCCAACCCTTTATTCCGGAAATGCTGGATAAAATCCGCGAACTGGCGGACTGGAAACGGAAACACGGCTGGTCCCTGGCGATAGAAGTGGACGGCTCCTGTAACCGCCGCACCTATGTCGACCTCCTCCGCGCCGGGGCCGAAGTGCTGGTCATGGGTTCCACCGGTCTCTTTGGTTTAAACAAGGACCTGGGTAAGGCTTGGGACGCCATGTGTGACGATTTAACCCGGGCGGAGGGGGAAGCCGGGCTTTAATCCGGAGGCGGGGGAGATATTTCCGGCATTTTTCCTGCGGAGAACTGTCCGAAAGGGCGATAATATTCTTATGCGTCCAGGTCTTTAGGAAGCCTTGTCTTGGATGGAACCGGGTTTAGGCCGGGTTCCGGGGGCGGATTGGACGTGAAGAAGGATTGGTAATGCGCGTAAAATGCCCGAATTCGGACATCATCCTGGAGTTGCCTGACGAAAAGATGGACATGAAGTTCACCTGTCCATCCTGCCACCAGGTCCACCGGGTCACCATCAGCATTGTCACCCCAGCCCCGGGTGAACAGGTGGTGTCAAGCAAGCAAACCCAGCAGATACCCCGTAAATACGCCACTGGCGCCTTCGCCCCGGTGGTGGATATTCCCATCGACGCGGATTTTGTCCTTTTCGACAGTAACGCCCACCGGCAGATCGGCATAGACCTGGGGCAGGCGACAGAGGTGCCGCAACCCACCTTTTTCGCCGACAGCCGCCTGGCGGGCCGTAAAACCGAGGTCCGCCCGCGGCCTATTCCTCCCACCCCAGGGGTGGATGGCGAGTCGCTAGCGGCTGACCCTATCCGCGAGGCGGCCCTGGCCGCCGCCGGGTTAACCGAGACCCCGGAGCAACCCCCCCTTTCCGAACCTTTCCCTGATTCCGAACCCCACGCCCCTGTTTCCCCCGCCGCCTCCGAGCGGTCAGGTGGACGCGGGGTGTTGGCGGCAGCCATCCTCCTGGTTATCCTGGGTATCGCCTTCCTGGTCTGGCAGGAATACCGCCATAATGAAAACCGCAAGGTGGTGGTGGCCGAACTTGACGACGCCGAGCGCCTGGCCCGGGACGGCGAGTTGTCCGGGGCGGCGACGGCGGCGCGGACCGCCGGGGACGTCCTTTTGCAGGACGAGAAACTTATCACCGCCCGCCACCTCTGGAACCGCCTGGCTGGTTTAACCACGGTCCTCCCGCCTCTCCCTAGTGACGCCACTAGCTTTGCGGCGGCGGTGGACAGACACCTGGAGCGGGAAAACCTGTTCACTGACTTCCGGCAAAGCCTCACCAGCGGCTGGCCGGAAAAACTACCGCTGGTTCTGGCTGACGGGCTGGACCAAGCCACTGCCGACCAGTCCCTGGCCCAGGCTATGGAACAAGAGGTGGTGTCGCGTTTGTCCGCCCTCGCCACCGGGGAGGCGATCGCCGGCCTGGCGCCGGAGACGGCTCTAAACCAGGCTAATAACCTGAGCCGAAGCCTAAGCCCCCTTCTTTCCCAGGCCGGCAAATCAGACTTACGGGAGCGCCTGGCTGCTGCCGCTAGGCACCAGGCGACAGTCCTAAGTCGGGAAATTGGCACCGCCATTGGTGAAATCGCGGCGGCGGCCCGGCGGGGCGAAGTGACGGCGGTCACTAACTATCTGGCGCTTCGGGAACGGCTGGACAACCTCCCGGTGGCGCTATTACAGACTAGCGAGTACTGGCCTGGCCTTCTTGACCCGGCCCGGCGCCCGGAACATCCCGGGCTCGAGGAAGTGGCGCGGCTTAGCGGCATTCTCGCCACCGCCCGCCACCAGGCCCAGGCTATTCTTGGCCTGGATGATGTCGACGACAGCCTGTTCCCTAACCTGGCTAGCAAGGCCCGCGACAACGCCTCGCCGTCAGCCCGGGGACTGGCCGAAGCCACCGCCCGACTTATCCTGGATCAGGAGATCCAGGCGGAAAAACTCCTGACTTTACGTAACGACCTCTATCTCCAGCTCCAGACCGAAAACCGCCGCGACCGGATAAGCCCCGGCACTGAGACGGCCTGGCGCTTTCTTCTCGCCACCTTCGCTAACCCGGCGGTGACGCTTGACCCGGCGAGCCTGCGTTACGATTCGCAGGGGGTGGAGATAAACCTTAGTGTCAACTCTGTCCCTCTCCATATACGCATGGGGGAAGAGGACTTTAACAAAACCATCCGCGCCACCGCTTTAGGCTACTCCCTGCAGGTGGACTGGTCGCCCTTCTTTATTAAACCCCTTCTTTGGCTTAGTGAAATGGCCCAGAGTCTACGGGCGGCCCG
>JAITQC010000211.1 GCA_031289115.1 Planctomycetota bacterium | reverse complement strand
AGGCCGGTGTTGCCCTCCTGGATAAGGTCAATGAAGCTGAGACCCCGGTGGCGGTATTTCTTGGCTATCGACACCACCAGGCGGAGGTTGCCGCTGGAAAGCTTCTGTTTTACCGACTGGTACTCGGCGAAACGCTTGGACACGTGCCGGGCCCGGATAATCAGCCGCGACAGGGGTTCCTTGGCCTCCAGACGGATCCGGAGCAGTCTGTCCTGGGTGTTTTCCAGCCGACGCTTTTCCTGCGGCCCCAAGCGCTCCCGGCGTGACTTAAGGCTGTTCTCCTCTTTAAGGAGTCTCTCCGCGTCGCCAGCCATGTGGATAATTTTGTCGCGGATTTTGAACATCTTGCTGGTCCGTAAACCCAGTTCTTCCAAGAGACGCGCCGACCGCCGCTGGCGGACGCGCATTTCAGTGAACATAGAGGTGTACTTGGCTTTAGTTACCCCGGGATCCTCCATCCGCCGCCAGGTATCGCAGAGAAAGTCGTAAATGTTGTGGAGGGTGACCATGTGACCGGGAAGCCGGGTAAGGACATCGTTACGTTCCGTGCCGGTGGGGTGCGAGTTACGCATGATTTTGTCAAGAGTCTCGCGGTTCTGCTTAACCCGGTCGTAAAGATCGAAGACATAGGCTGTCGCCACCGGGCTTTCCAGAGTGCGGCGGCGGAAGCGGGAAGAGGACAGTTCAATCTTCTTGGCCAGGGTAACCTCTTCGTCACGGCTTAGAAGTGGGATAGAACCCATTTCCGAGAGATACATGCGGACTGGATCATGGACATCGCCAATGTCTGACTCCGGGATCAGGGTAGAGCCAATGTTAAAGTCGGCGTCCGCCAGGTCAGCCTCAGCCTCCGGCTCCTCCAGGTCAACTGAGACGTCTTCCTCGGTGTCGAGAACCTCTATCCCCTCTTTGGCCAGGCGGGTGAAAACCAGGTCGATTTCATTGGGGTTGATGGTGTCCTCAGGTATCATTTCGTTAAGTTCGGTGTAGGTCAGGGTTTTTCTGCCCTTGATTTTCTTGATAATTAGGTTTATGGCCCGCTCGTCCAGGGTGGGGGCGTTTTCCACCGGGGGAGTGGGGTTTTCCGGACTCGGGGTGTCGGTCTCCAGGGGGTCGATAACGTCAAAGATGACTGGCTTGGCGTTTTTCCCGCCTTTGGCCAGCCGCTCTTTTTCCAGTTCCTTGACGCCAGCTGAGGGTTTCCTTGCCGGAGTGGCGAGGGTTTTTCCCTTGGGGGTAATGCTGGGAACGGCCTTGAGGGTGACTTTGGGGGTTGACGCCTTGGCCACTAGCGTGGACGCGGTTTTTCCCTTGGCAGTGGTTTTAGGGGTGGCAACCTTGGCGGCCGGGACGGTTGACTTGGCGGCTGGCTTGGCCGCTGTCTTGACGGTTGTTTTGACCGCTGTCTTGGCTGGCAAAGGCGCCTTTGCCGCCGGGGCGTTTTTCAGCCCTCCCTTGACCGGTACTGGGCTGGTCCGGCTGGGTTGCGTCTTGGCCCGGTTTTTACCGGCGCTGGCGCTGACCCCAGCCCGGGAATCGCCAGGTTTGGCGCTTTTACCGCTCTTTTTCTTGTTGTCACTCATTAGGTGATCTCCGGTTGCGCTTTGCGCTGCTTCTCCAAAGTCCAGAAGTCTCGATAGAAACGGTCGGCCGTGTCGGTGTCGCCTTTTTTGGTCGCCGTCGCTGATTCCTTAAACAGGATTCGCGCCCGTTCCGCCTGGTCTTGGCTGGCGATATGGCCAAGGAGACTGTTTAACTCCTCGGCGGCGGGGGGCGGAAGGGTCGGGTCGGCGTCGGCTAACTCGGCCAGACGCCGGGAGGCGTCGCCGACCAGGCGCTGGCCCAGTTGGCCCAGGTTAGGCGTTTCCCCCGCGGCCCAGCTGTCCCGGATAAGACCGGCCAATTGGGAGGCTAGCTGGTCGCGCCACTCGTCGGGAGGGTAGACATCTACCACCCGGTTGGTCCAATCGGCTTGCCGCAGCATAAAAAGGATAAGCCGTTTCTCCTGCCGGCGCCATTTGTCCTGTTTATCGGCGTTTTTAGCTTCCCCGGCGCGGCTGGCGTTTTCCCGCCGCGGTGCCAGGGAACTTCGGGCCGCTGCTGGTAACCAGGCCGGTTTCCCGTCCTGGGTTGACTTGGTTTTACTGGGCAAAGTGTCTTCTGAAAGACCCACCCGCTCCGCTACCCGGCGCCGCATCAGAGCCAGCTTGACTGGATTAGGCGAAAGGTTGACCAGCCGCATCACCTGGTTGACCGCGGCGCTTAGACTCGCCACGTTCATTCCCGGGGGAAGGAAGTGACGAAGCAGGAAATCAAAGTTGTCCTCGGCCTGGTCGACAAGCTTGGCAAACTCCGCCGCTCCGTGGAGGGGGAGAAACTCGCAAGCGTCCTTCAGGGCCAGCTTACCCGCCACCGCCAGGGGCACGTCCTGGCTAATAAAGAGTTCCAGTGCCCTTAGCGTCGCTTTTTCCCCCGCCGCGTCGGCGTCGAAGAAAGCCACTACCTTGCCGTGGTCGCGGAGTTGCCGCTGTAGCATAGCGACATGCTCGGGGGTAAGGGCGGTACCCAGCACCCCCACCACGTTACAAAGGCCGTGCTGGTGGCACATGATGACGTCGGTGTACCCTTCGACTATAACCGCCACTCCACTTCGGTCTATTTCCTTGTTCGCCTGGGCCAGGCCAAAAAGAACTTCTCGCTTGTGGAAAAGCTCGCTGTCGGGGGAATTGACGTATTTACCCCCTTTGTCACGGTTTTCCACCAGGAGGCGGCCACCAAAGCCAATGGGACGGCTGCGCCGGTCAAGTATGGGGAACATCAAGCGTCCGCGGAAAAAATCCCAGGCGTGACGATTACTGTCCTCCTGCTCGGTAAGCCGGAGTAGCCCGGCTTCGGCCGCGTATTCCCATACTTTCTCCGGTTGGCTTATTTCTTTTGAGCGGTTTAATAAATATTTTGCCAGGCCATCCCGGTGGTCCGGGGCCCAACCCAGGTGCCAGGCATCTATAACCTCACGGGTAAACCCCCGGCTTTCCAGGTAGTTAAGAGCAGCGCGACCACCCGGGGTGGCCAGTTCAGCGCTGAAATAATCGCTAGCTGCGGCCTGGCACCAGAGAAGAAAATCCTTTTTTTCCTGCCGGCGCTTGTACTCACCGGCTTTTTCGGGGTTTTCATACTCGAGCCGGATGCCAGCCAGTTCAGCTAGGCGTTTAACCGCCTCGGGAAACGCCAGGTGGTCCATTTGCATGACAAAATTCGCCACCCCCCCCTTGGCGCCGCACCCGAAGCAATTGAAGATTTGCCGGGCCGGATTCACCGAGAAGGAAGGGGTCTTCTCGTTGTGGAAAGGGCAAAGCCCCATATAGCTGGCGCCGCTGCGTTTCAGGGGGATGTTATAACTTTCAACCAGGCGGACAATGTCATTGGCGGCAAACACCCGGTCGAGGAATTCTCGGCTGTAGATGGGCATCCCCTGTCGCCTTTCGTTTGTTGAAGCAACCCCAGGGAAAAAACTGGCCGCCCCGGCCGCCCGCACCCCCGCGTTCGGGTGGTAGCCGCCGCCGGGGGAAGTCCAGGGATTTACCACCAAGCATACTACTATGATACAGTACATCTTTGGACAGCATCCGGGGGAAAGCCGGATTTTGACAAATTTGGTGGCCTGAAGCCTGGTCAGTCGAGAATTTTGTAGAAGACCCTTGTGGCCTTCCCTTCTTGGCGGGGGAGGGAACCGGGGGTGAAGACATCGCCCTTGGGTGAGAAGCCGAGACGCTCTTTCAAGTGTTTGGCGACGGTGAAGCCGGTAACTGTGGATTCGGCTTCGACGTTTATGCGGACGTCCTTTACTCCCTGGCGTTCCTCGATGATGATCTGATAGTTTGGTTTAACCCCGGGAATTTCCATCAGGGCTTGTTCGACCTGGGTCGGGAAGAAATTAATGCCTTTGACAATCAGCATATCGTCCACCCGTCCGATAATGGGGGCGATACGGATATGGGTGCGCCCGCAAGCGCAACGCTGGCGCGACAACACCCGGGTCAGGTCGCCAGTGCGGAAACGGATCACCGGCATGGCGGAACGGGTGAGGCTGGTGACGTAGAGCTCGCCCTCTTTGCCATCAGGGAGGCGCTCGCCACTCTCCCGGTCGCAAACCTCTACCAGGTAGTGGTCTTCCCAGACGTGGATTCCGGAGTGGTCGGGGCAGTCCTGGCCAAGAGTTCCCACCCCGCCGGTTTCAGTCATGCCGTAAATGTTGAAAGCTTCAATGTTCAGGCCCTTCTCCAGCTGGTTTTTCATGTTTTCCGAGAATGCCTCGGCGCCGAAGATGCCGTAGGTCAGCTGGGGCAGGGTGCCGCCTAATGCCTGCAACTCCTCCATTATGCGGATACCGTAGGAGACCACGCCAGTAAGGATTTTGGTGCCAAAATCCCGGGCTAACTTAATCTGCCGGGCGGTGTTGCCAGCTCCCGTGGGGATGACCAGGAGCCCAAGAGCCCGGGCGCCGTGGTACATGCCAAAGCCGCCATTGAAAAGACCGAAAGAGGGGGTTATCTGCACCGGGTCGCTGGGTCTGCCGCCAGCCATACTGTAGCAGCGGGCCATGCACACAGCCCACTGATCCAGGTCCCCCTGGGTGTAAAGCATGGCGATGGGACTGCCGGTCGAACCGGATGACATGTGCATTTCCCTGAGAAGCGTCGGGCTTTCGCAGAGTAGGGCGGTGGGATAGGCCTGGCGGATGTCTTCTTTCCCCATACTGGGGAGGCGCTTGAGGTCGTCCAGGCTCGTTAGGTCACCGGGTTGAATTTGGGCTTCCTGGAAGCGCTCGCGGTGGAACTGGCAGTTACTGATGGCGTGGGAGAGGGTTTTTTTCAGCCTGGCCAATTGCAGGAGGGCCAGGGCGTCCTGGGACATGGTTTCCCATTCTGGCTGGTAGATAGTGGTGTTCATGCTGGTCTCCCGCCAAGGAAAAGTTTTCGTCAGTCCAGCCTAGTAAGGCGCGACTGCCCCCCGACCACCGTTAAACTTCAGAGTCCCAGTTCCTGGCGCGCCAGGGCGACTATCTCCGCCTTTCCGCCCGCCGCCTTGGCCGCCGCCGCCAGGGTGTTGGCGACCGTGGCTTTGCCGTCCGGGTCTTTGACAAAGATCTGTTCGGTGAGGATTTTCTCGGCGTAGAACTTTTGCAGTTTACCCTGAACGATTTTCTCGCGGATGTTTTCCGGTTTTGTCTTCACCTCGTCAAGGAAAACCTCTTTCTCCTTGGCGATGATGTCAGCAGGGATGTCCTCGCGGTGGAGGGCGAGGGGCCGGGCCGCCACCGCGTGCATGGCGATGTCGTTGGCGGTGGTCTGTAGACCCGGGTTAGCGGCGTCCGCCCCGTCCAGACTAAGGGCAATGATAGCGGCTGCTTTTTTGTTGAAATGGGCGTAGGTGCCAAGAATCCCGCCGGCTGGAGCCTCTATTACCACTGCCCGGCGCAACTGGACATTTTCCCCCACCACGCCGATAAGCGACTTGACCGAATCGGCCAGGACGCCTTCGGGGCTGGCGGCCTGCAGGAGTTTTTCCGCCGAACTCACCTTTAGTTTAAGGGCGGTGGCGAGGAGCAGGTCAAGGAGAGCGAGGAAACGCTCGTTGCCGGTGGTGGGTTCCTGTTCGCAAGCCAGTTCCACCAGGGCGGCGGTGGTGCCTTCGCGACGTAAGGCCACGATCCCTTGGCCAGTGGGACGGTCGGCCTTTTTGGCCGCCTTGTCCAGGCCTTGCTTACGCAGGATCATCTCGGCCTTGTCAACATCGCCACCCGCCTCTTCCAGGGCGTTCTTGCAGTTGCTGATACCCATGCCGGTTTTTTCCCGCAACAGCTTTATCAGTTTGGCGTCAATAGCCATTTGGCAAATCTCCTTGGTGAATGTTTCTTCCCATCCCTGCCGGTCCCGACAATGGTCTAGGAGAGAGGGGAGAAACGCGGTTGTTTTCATGAAAAGGACGGAGTTTCGGCGGGTGGGTCAGTCGCTACTACCACCATATGAGAAACCACCGACATTGGAAAAGTCCGCCGGTGTTTCAATACCCTTGTCTTCGGGTTTCTCCGCTGCTTTGGCGTCAGCCGCGGCGGCCTGGGAACGCTGGCGCAGGGTAGCCTGGATAAGGCGGTTTTTCCGCCCCTCGCACACGGCGTCGGCGAGTTTGGACACCAGGTAGTGAATGGCACAATAGGCGTCGTCGTTGCCGGGGATGACAAAATCCAGCATGGTTGGATCGTCGTCGGTGTCGACAATTCCCACCAGGGGAATACCAAGCTTGTTGGCTTCCGCCACGGCGATGTGCTCGGTGGCGGGGTCGACTATGACCAGCGCCCCTGGGGTGTCCTGCATGTTTCGAATTCCCTCGAAGTTACGGAAGATTTTTTTCTTCTCGCGGGAAAGGGAGGAGATCATTTTCTTGGAAAACTCCTGGATTTGCCCGCCCTTTTCCAAGTCTTCGAGCTCCTGCAGGCGGTTGATGCGGCGACGCATGGTGTTCATGTTGGTGAGGGTGCCACCGAGCCAGCGGTTACAGACGAAATAGGATTCGGCGCGGGTGGCTTCCTGGCGGATGATGTCAGCAGCCTGGCGCTTGGTGCCGACAAAAAGCACTTCCTTGCCCTGGGCGACGATCTGGGAAAGGAAATGCCAGGACCGGATAAGGGATTTGAGGGTTTCCCGGAGGTCGATAATATGGATCTTGTTCTGTTTGGAAAAGATGTAGGGGCGCATTTTCGGGTTCCAGCGCGAAGCGGCGCTGCCAAAATGCACTCCCATTTCAATAAGTTCCTTAAGTGATGCGATTGCCATAGGTGCCAGTTCCTTCTACGGTCTCCAACCGTTACTCAAGGGTCCACCTTGATATCCGCCTTTTGGGCGACAGGTGGGCGACGGCGGGAGAGACAAAAAAAGATATGACGCGACTCCGGTCGCGTCGAGTAGGTTGTTTATAAATACTTTTTTTCACGGTTCATGTCAAGCACAACCTCTTTGCCATGGCGAAGATTAGCATGCGCCGGGTGGTCAAGCGGCGGACAGGGAAAGTCCGGGAGGGCGGGGCGCCTTTTCGCCGATCCGGGCGGTACCGCGCCCGAGGTTTTAGGCTAAAGCTTCGGCGCCGGGGGAGGGCGGCGAAACCAATACTTACGTCGTGGTGTTTACCCCTCCCACCCGACCCAGGCGGGACAACGGCAAAGATTGTCAGGCCTTGGGTAAAACAGTATACTGGAGTGGGGGAGAAAATGTTCAGGGTTTTCCCCTTCAGGAAGTGCGCCAGTGGCGGCTGGACTGGCGGCGGTGGGTTTCCTCGACCAAACCGGGCTAGCTGGGAAACGCCACTGGGGTGGCGCTAAACGTGGAGGTGGCAAAATGGAACCTTATTTGGCGGTATTTTCCGACATCGACGGCACGCTTCTTGACAGCCAACACCGCCTGGGACAGGAGACGGTGGAGGCGGTACGGCGGATAGTCGCCGCCGGCGTCCCCTTTGTCCTGGTATCAGCCCGCGCCCCCGCCGCCGTTTTCCCCATACAGGACGAGCTGGCGGTGGCGACGCCAATAGTGGCCTATGGCGGGGCGCTAGTTCTTGACCAGGATCGTCGCCCGGTCCACAGCCTGTTGGTTCCCCAGACCAAGGCCAGGGAAATCCATTCCCGCCTGGCTCGGGAACGCCCGTTGGTGACCGTCACTTTTTACTCCCACGACGACTGGCTGGTGGACGATACCAGCCATCCCCGGGTGGTCCTGGAGGCGAAAATAACCAGTCTCACTCCTATCCCCTTCGACTCCCCCGGGGCGGAGGACCGGGTGGTGCATAAAATTCTTTGCCTGGGCGACCCCGGGGACATCGCCGCCCTGGCGGAGGAACTGCCAGAGCGTTACCCCGACCTCTCCATCTTCCGCTCCAGCCAGGTTTTTCTGGAAATCATGCATGGCGACGCCACCAAGGCCAACGCGGTCCACTACCTTTGCCAGGCACTTAGGCTCCCCCTGGAACGGGTGGTGGCTTTTGGCGACAATTACAACGACGTTGACATGCTCCAGCAAGCTGGCCTGGGGGTGGCCATGGCTAACGCCCCGGCGGAGGTGCGGGACGGGGTCGGCCGGGTGACCGAGTATGACAACGACCATGACGGGGTGGCGCGGTTTCTGGCGACAATTCCGCTGATTTCCGCCGCCACCAGTCTTCGTTTTACCCGCGCCAGTTTTCCCCCGCCGGAGGGGAAGGAATAAAGCCGGGCCGGTTTTTCCCGAGGGGGAAGGCTCGCGTCATACGGTAGTGTTTCTCAGGGGAACAACATCAATTGATTGGGCAGGGAGTGGTAAGCCAGATTAGGGATTTTGCCGTAAATCTTGTCCACGACTGTGCCAAAATGCCGCACCTACGGGCGACTTTTGTCATATGGCATTATTCGGGAGTTGTCTTTAAGTCGAATACCTTTTTTTCTAGCACTGTCTGTATTTCAGATTTTGAACTTTTAAGAAAGTCTTTTTCTATTAAGTTTTTGCGTAGACACTTTTCATAGGAGATAATTTTTAACTAAAATTTTGGTTTTTACATTCCAAGTTTTTGTAACATTAATTGTTTCCATAAAACATAAGTTTGTGCTGCTAAATGCACTCCGTCCACGGTCATGTCTTTAGGCATATAGCCTTCGCTGTCGGCGAAGTAAGCGAAGGCGTCCAAAAGTTCAATGCTTTTTGTACTTGCGATAGAGCGGATAATGTTATTGCACTCTATGATGCGTTCCTGGTTAAAATATTTCCCAAACTGTTTATCCTTTTCAATTGGTAAAAGTGTGGAGATTATTAATTTACTCCCCACTCCCTCGATAGTATCACATAATTCAAGATAATTATCCCTGAAGGCTACAGCGTCAAATTGAGACCTCGATGTATCGTTAACGCCGATAGTGACAATTACCGTCGCGGGTTTGAGGCTGTCTAACAAGCGTTTAGCAAGCGTAAGAGCATCGGCCACCCGAGCCCCTGCCACTCCGGCATTAAGCATATCTCCCTGGTTGTCTGGCAAAAGCAAACCATCGGTTAGGGAATCTCCCAGGAAGACCGTAGCGCCATTTGCCGGCAATTGCCTAGCCTGTGATTCTATCCAGACCATTCGCATGGGGCCGTATTGTTGACCGACAACTTGCTGTACCACCAGCGGTTGCTTGTGAAAAACAGCCCAGCCGATCCCGATGCCGAGGATTATCCCCAGCGCTCCTGCCAGGCACAGTTTTGTTTTTATGCTGAACTTATCCCGCACCATGTTTTTAAGCGTTTCCAGCATGCTTTTTATTCTCCCGGCAAATAGCCCTGATAGCGTCTCGCATCCGTGGTGTCACACCCCTTGTTAAAATTCGCCAGTTGACCTCCCTTAAAACTATCCAGTTTTGT
>JAITQC010000201.1 GCA_031289115.1 Planctomycetota bacterium | reverse complement strand
GGTTTACACGCCAGTTCGATTCCCATCCTGGTTATTTTTTTAGAGATTTCACTGTATTTGTAGGTAGATTTTGTAGGTAGATTAATTATCTGTGTAGGTAGATTTTGGGTTAGGTGAATTAGCCCAGCCTGTCTAAACTGGGGACTGACGCTTAAAAAATAACGATCAACTGAAGAAAGCGCCGGAGGATTACTATGGGCATTATAATCGACTTGCGGAAAGAGAAAATGACGCCCGAAAAAATGAGCCCGTTGGATGAAGACAGTCTCGTAATATCATCAGACAACATTTATCGAGACGACGGCTACCCAGATCCGGAAGGGATGGGGCGTAAATGCATGACGGTGTAGGGTATGGAACTTGACATGGCCAAACATGGGATATCAGAATCCCAGGGGGCAAAAATACTGGGGATATCGGACGAGGAAATGGACAATATGGTAAATGGCCATTTCAGTGACATGCCGAAGAAGACATCAAGCGTTATGCCAGACAGATGGCGCTGCATGTGAAGACCCTGAGGAAGCCAGCCAGATTACCCCGGTAGCCGATGGTGACAAAGACAATCAGTGAGATAGCCAGCAGGAGAGTATAAAATATAACGCCGTAGCATGCCGATTATTATTGGCTGACAAAAGAGGCTAGAGCCATTTCCTTAGGAGTTTTATAGGTAGTTTTGTAGGTGGATTCTGGGCTGCCATTTATTGACTTGTTATTTTAAAACGCCTTGCGAAGTTTAAGAATCTCTTTCGGCGCCAGTACGGAACGCCGCAATCTGAAAAGGTTGCGGCGTTATTTAATGATTCTGAAGCGCCTGGGAAAATCCCAAGACACCTAGGCAAGGCACCAATAGGGGGGTGGCATATGCCGCACAAGACGCCTTGTCCACGCCAAAAAAGGGCTGGCATTGGGGATGTTGGTGGGTGCATCTCCTATGAAAAGGCGTAGATTTCCTTGGCCAACTCCCGTGCCTTTTGCCAGGCTGCGATGTTCTCAAATTGCTGCATGGATGCCATTCAATCGCTCCAACCTGAATCCAAGGACCAGAAACTAGGAATCAGGAACCGGAACTTTTCCACTTGTCCAATGGCCAAGTTAGGTCGCGGGCATACACGACTTGTGCAGCAACTTGGTCATTCAACATCCCCTTCGATTCTTTTAAGCCCCTTGGCTCCTTCTCTGTCAACCGGTATTTTTGTTTTGGACTTCACAGCGAATCGGGAATAGTCCGCTCGATCCATTCGGCTTGTATGAACGGCAGGCCAAGGCCTTTGCCATAGTCGCACAACAGGGATCGTTGTCCTTTCAGGACTTTGAAGTCGCTTGTCCGAATATCAACCGATGCAGTCTTCAACGAGATCTGAAGGATATAGTTGAAAAAAGATTCTTACTGAAGTCGGAGCGGGAGCGACAGATCCCAACCGGCATGGCGTCTTGGCGAGCTATGACAAGCTATAACAGTGAACCGTGACAACGCACCTAAACATTCTTAGGCTTCGATCTTACGCCGGTGCCGGGGTAATTGCAGCGAATCAGGTTGAACCCAATCGCACAACAAGCCTACATAAAGGAAAATGAATGCTCTATATTGCTGAAAAACCCGAACTCGCCCGCGCCAGCGCCGAAGGACTTGGCGCCAGCACCAGACGGAACGGCTATTACGAAGGTAGAAACGACCATGTAGCACGGGAAATCGGGGCTGGATCGATTGCGTTGCTAGAACATTTTTAAATACAGGATGTTATACGGGGTAAAAAATTTTTAAATAATAGTAGACTAAACCTATAAGAATAGTATAATATAAATCATATAGTTAAATAGGTATTTATCGGGAACCAGTCAGTTCCATAACTTTTGTTGATGCCAAGGAGATGTTCATGAATAAAAATGTCATTGCCGGTTTGATTGTCCTAGTGATGGCTTTGGCCACGCCATGGACAGGATGGGGAAGCGAGAAAATAATCGTTGCCGACGCCAACTCGACGCATCATTTAAACCTTTATGTGGCGCAGGAAAAAGGTTTATTCTCTAAGCGCGGTCTTGACGTCGAGATTCAGCAGACCAGTTCCGGGGTCGCCGCCGTGGTTGGTGGAACCGCTGACATCGTCTTTAACTGCCCGACCGGGGTCATTACCCCAATCGCCAAAGGCCAGGAAATCATCATCATTTCCCAGGTAAAAATCCCTTGCACCTCGGTTCTAGTTGTTCCGGTAGACTCACCGATAAAAGTGCCGTCAGATCTAAAGGGTTTGGATCTCGCCGGACTATCCAACACCTGCTGCGCCGTCATTGCCATCCGGAATTCTTTGAAGGAAATCTATAGCGCCGAATTCACCCTTACCGCCCTGGCGCCTGGCGCCGCCCTCGCCGCGCTAGAGTCAAATTCAGTAAGAGGGGCGATACTGGAAGAGCCTTATGTCGCGGAAGCCCAGCTTTTGGCCGACGCCTCGGGAAAACCCAAGTACAAGACGATTTTCGACGGCACCTCGGACGCCAACGGCGATGGTAAAATTGACGCCAATCTGGCTGGGGAAAACCCACCTTGCCGGACGATAAACGCCAACAAAGCCTTCATCAGCAAGCGCCTCCCGGATGCCAAGGCATTTATTGAAGCCATTGACGAGGCAGACAAACTTATCCGCTCGAATCCTATCGCGTCGGATATCGTCGCCATCGCCAGGAAGTATGTTCCCAATGTATCGGAAAAAGCGATAATTAAAAGCAATCCCAAGTTGGGATTCCAAATCAAGCTGGACACGGTTGGCTTGATAGGTTACGCGCAGGCCTTGGTGAACCAGAAGACCATCGAAACTAATCCGGGCGAGGCACTTTTCGCGCCGGAGTTCAAGGGAATTACTTGGTGATAGGCCGTTATGGATCAATATGAAACACGGGGAATCCGCCGGTTTCTCCTGGAAATTGGCGGATTCCTTAAAAACTCCCTAGGCAATTTCTTTTCCCTGGAGTTTCTTAGCGTCTTAATTCCATTACTCCTTCTCTGGGAGTTTTTGCCAAGACTGGGAGTAATTCCGGAAAGCCTGTTGCCGCGGCTAAGCACTGTCGCGGCAACTTTTATTGACATGCTCCTCCACAAAAGCCTGTTACTCCATATCCTTTACAGCATGGGCCGGTTTTTCACCGCTTTCGCCATAGCGGTTGGACTGGCGGTGCCTATCGGCCTTGTCATGGGTTGGAATACGAAAATACGTGCTTTCATCCTTCCGCTATGGCAACTCCTTTCGCCGATCCCGCCGCCCGCCTGGGTGCCGATGACCATCATAGTTTTTGGCATTGGCTCCAATATGCATATCTTTCTTATGTTTATCGGTATTTTTTATCCTGTGTTGTTCAACACCTATCAGGGCATCAAGGACACCGATCCCCGCTATCTCGCTTCAGCCCGCGTCTTCGGGGCTAGCGAGTTTACCCTGCTACGGAAGGTGTATTTTTGGCACGCCTTCGGCTCAATCATCATGAGTCTGAAAACCGGCGTTTCCATGGGATTGGTGATGTTGGTTATCGGCGAGGCCTATGGTGGCAGGATGGGCATAGGCTACCTCCTGGGACAGGCAAAGGATTATTTCCTTATTCCTGACATGATGGTTTGCATGGCGATTATCGGTTTCATTGGCTGGTTTTTGATCGAGGTTTTGAAGTATATCGAAATAAAACTGGCACTCTGGAAAGTGGGACGTTAGAAAAGAGTTGAGATGATTGAAGCGCGGAGCATCAGCAAATTTATTTCGGTGGTGAACGAAAATGGGCTTGCTGGAGGGCTTACCGCCGTTTTAAATGTGTCAATCAGCATTCCGGATGGAAAGATTGTCAGCATTATCGGCCCCTCTGGTTGTGGCAAGTCAACCTTTCTGGAAATTCTGGCCGGGCTCCAGGCGCCAACCGAAGGAGAAATCCGCATTGACGGCAAGCTCGTGTTGGAGCCGCTTCCCTCGACCCGGAAAGAGATGGAGGACTATAAGCGGCGTTACCGCTTCATCTCGCCTTTGGCCAATGGGGTTTTCACCGATCACCCCAAGCATGATATTGCCATGATTTTCCAGGATTACGCGGTTTTCCCCTGGATGACCGCCATCAATAACATCGTTTTCGCCCTCCGGCTCCGGGTGGCGGGCATAAAACGCCGGGAACGTCCCACCCACAAGGAAATGCTGGAAAAAGCGAGTTATTACCTGGCCAAAGTGGGATTGTCCGGGTCCGAATACAAATACCCGTCCCAGCTATCTGGCGGCATGCGGCAACGTCTCGCCCTGGCCCGGGCGCTTTCAGTCGAACCGAAAATCATCTTGATGGATGAGCCCTTCGCCGCGGTTGACGCGTTGTCGCGGGAAAAATTGCAGGACGACCTTTTGCGGCTTTGGGCAGAAACCAAGGAAAACGCGACTCCCATTATCATAATCCTGATAACCCATGATGTGCAGGAGGCGGTTTATCTTTCCGATGAAGTGGTGGTCTTTTCTCCCAGCCCCGGTTCTATCCGCAACCGTATACCAGTTGACATAGAGCGTCCGCGGGCGCGTACCGATCCGGCCATTATCGAAATCCAGGAGCGTATCTTCGCAATGCTGCAATACGATATAAACCAGGAGAATGAATATTCTATATGAGCAAGGATGACGCCAGAGAAAAACCGACAGCTGACAGCCGCGGCAAAATTTACGCTTCGGTCACCGAGACGCGGGGGAACACGCCGCTGGTCCGTCTAGCCAAATTCGGTAAGGGTTTGCCGGGGACGATCCTTGCCAAGCTGGAATCGTTCAACCCGCTTAACAGTGTCAAGTGCCGCATCGGCGCGGCGATGCTGGACGCGGCGGAACGCTCCGGCAAATTGCGACCAGGTGGCACGGTGATCGAACCCACCTCCGGAAACACAGGTATTGGCTTGGCCTTCGCCTGCGCCGCCCGCGACTACAAACTGGTTCTCACCATGCCGGAAACCATGTCGATAGAGCGCCGCAAGCTGGCGATTATGCTGGGAGCGGACGTGGTGCTTACCTCCGGCAAGGATGGCATGAACGGCGCGGTTCGCAAGGCGAAGGAACTGCTGGCCCAGACGCCCGGGGGTTACATTCCCCTGCAATTTGAGAATCCCGCCAATCCGGAAGTCCATCGGCAAACCACGGCGGAAGAGATTTGGGCTGACACCGCTGGGGCGGTAGATTTTTTTGTCTCCGGGGTTGGCACCGGTGGAACCGTAACCGGTGTTGGCGAGGTGTTGAAAGCGCGAAAACCCGGGGTGAAAATTGTCGCGGTGGAACCCGACGCCTCGCCGGTGCTTTCCGGAGGACGTCCGGGCCCCCACCGCATCCAGGGAATCGGCGCCGGGTTTATCCCGAAAATCCTTAACCGTAGCATCCTTGACGAGATTATCCGTGTCACCAATGAAGACGCCTTTATCACGGCACGGGCGGTGGCGCGTAGCGAAGGCATTCTCACCGGTATCTCCGCCGGCGCGGCGCTTTGGGCTGGGCAACAAATCGCCGGGCGTAGCGACAGCGCCGGGAAGAACATCGTGGTAATTCTTCCCGATTCTGGTGAACGTTATCTTTCTACCCAGCTTTCCGGCTGACGGCGGTTTTTTAGCGAGTGACAGGGGGTGGCGTGACAGCGCCACCCCCATTCTGCCCTGGCTTAGGCCAGGGCTTTCCCTTAGCCAAAATCCACCCGGATGGTAAAGGTGTGGTCGCGGAGCCAACCCTGCTTAGCCAAGTCTGGCTTCCCAGGCAAGTGCCTTCTGGTGTCCAGGGTGGGGGTGGGCGGAATAAAATCTCTTTCCTTGTCCTGGCTTCTTCATGGCGGGTAGCGGGATTTGCCCTGTATTAGCGGTCTATTTTACTTCCTTGACAGTCAGTCGGGGTGGGGATAGAATTATTCCTCCTTTACGTTGTCTCCGGAATAATTTTGCCGCCCTTGGATACGCAAAACCGTGGCCTTGGCGCCTGAACGGGTGGTTGTTGCTCGCCCCGGGGTTATGCTGCCGGCATGTATGACGCGGTTGGCGCCGGATGTGATTACTAAGGTTGCTCTGGTGCCGAATGTTTTTTCGTCCGGATGGCAGGATGGTTCTTTTGCGGAAGTGGCGGAATGGCAGACGCGCTAGCTTCAGGAGCTAGTGGCCGCAAGGTCGTGGAGGTTCAAATCCTCTCTTCCGCACCATGTTTCATTCAAGCCATTGCTTAGCAATGGCTTGAATTTTAAAGCCTGGGTTCATGCCGCTTTTCCGGCTGGCTGGCGCTTTTCCCCATCGTGCTATGGATTGCCACCGCCAGGGGTGGAAAAAACGACTGGAACTTGCAGGCCACTTGGAACCGGCGTTATCCAGGGGGTTCTTTCGCCCGTCCAGGATGGGGCGGGGGACAGGTTCGCCCCACGCTAAGGAGCGGTCGCCATGGAACTTTTTCTTATGCGCCACGCTGACGCCGAAATGCGCGCTCGGGATGATTTTTCCCGGGTATTGACCGAGAAGGGCCAACGCCAGACGGAGAAAATGGCGGCCTGGCTGAAGCGCTTGGGAGTTAGTCCGGAAAAGGTGGTTACCAGCCCCTATCTCCGGGCCAGGGAAACGGCTGAGTTGATGGCGCGGGAGTTGTCTTCGCCGCCACCGCAGGTGGCGGAGGGTTTGGCCAGCGGCATGACGGTTGCCTCTGGCTGCTCCCTCATCCATGAGCATGCTTCCCCCGACTCTTCCCTCTTCCTGGTTGGCCATACCCCCGACCTCGACCGCCTGGCATCCCACCTGCTAGGCGCGAAGGACATCGTGGTGGAGATGCGAAAGGCGGCGGTCGCCCACCTGGAGATGACACGGTCCGGGTTTGCTGGATCGGTATTGCGCTGGCTGATTAATCCCAAGCTGTGAAAGACCTATTACTATGGCGCGTTTAGAGGAAACCAAGATTTCCGGTCGCGGTGACGGCAAGGTGATGTATATCCCCCCCATGGAACCCTGGGGGGCGCGTCTCTTTGCCGCGTCCTTCCGTAGCATTGGTTATGACGCCCGTGCGCTACAGGAGGACGCCAGCACCCTTGCCCTGGGGCTTAAGCACACCGGGGGAGGGGAGTGCGTGCCTTGTCCCTCCACCACCGGAGCCCTACTCGCCGCCATACAGCGTGATGCCGTTTCTCCGGACAAGGTCATCTTTTTTATGCCGACCGCCTGTGGCCCCTGCCGCTTCGGGCAATACGCCAAACTTGACCGGATCATTTTCCAACGCCTGGGCTGGGAAGACGTCAACATCATGTCCCCGTCGGCGGAAAACGCATACTCCGGGATCGACAATTCCACCCGTATCCTCCTTTACCACGCCCTGGTGGTGTCGGATATCATGCGTAAATTTACCCACCGGGTGCGTCCCTACGAGAAAGAGAAGGGGGCGGTGGACGCCCTGGTCGAGGCGCACACCAAAAACCTGGAGAGTGCTTTCTCCCGGGCTGACAAGGCGGCAATCGCTAGCGAAGTGTCTAGCACAGCCAAGGAGCTGGCGGATCTTGCCAAAAGCCAAACCCCACGTCCCCTGGTGGGGGTGGTGGGGGAGATCTATGTCCGTTGTGACCCCTTCCTGAACAACGATGTCTGTCGCCGTATCGAGGAGCTCGGGGGTGAGGCTTGGCTTGCCCCGATCAATGAATGGATACTCTACACTACGCATCTGCAGGATCTCCTGGCCCGCGAACAACTGGCGGGACCCCGGGCGATTTGGGCGAAGATCCGCAACTGGCTGGAAACCAACCTCTTTTTCGAGCGGATAGAGCGGAAGTACTACGAGTTGGCCGACCCTGTCCTGCATGACCGGCATGAACACCCGATTCCGGAGGTGTTGGAGGAGGGGATGCGTTACCTGCCATGGCAATTCGAGGGGGAGGCTCTCCTCACTCTCGGGCGTTCCGCCCTTTTTGTGAAGAAAGATGGCGCCAAGGCCATCGTTAACGCCAGTCCCATGTTTTGCATGCCTGGCACCATAACCACGTCCATTTTTCCCGCCATGGAAAAGGAACTGGCGATTCCCATCGCCTGCAATTTCTACGATGGTTCTGGCAATCCCAACCAGAACTTGGTTCCGATCATGCACTACCTTACCGAGCCCAGCCGCCAGAGCGAGAGTTAGGACGGGGCGAAGGCACCTGGTTTACCACCCTCCTTTTCCCCAGCGCCGGTAGATTCCCACCGCTGGCGATTTTTCGATTGAGGTTGCCGTTTTTTTATGGATAATTGTATTTTATCCCGCTTATCCCTGAATCCTGGGGTTCAAGTGGATACGCCTGCCCGGCGCGGCCGGCGGTTTTTTATGACTAACCCCAACCGCTAACTTTGGCTGGGTGGTGTTTACTGTCTTATCACTAGGAGAGGTGGCAATACCATGGAGAAAGAGCAACCGAAAAACGACTACAGCGGTGATTCCATCAAGGTTCTTGAAGGTCTGGATGCGGTCCGGAAGCGCCCCGCCATGTATATCGGCGGAACCAATCTCGACGGTCTGCACCACCTGGTCTGGGAAGTAGTGGACAACTCGGTGGACGAGGCGATGGCCGGACACGCCGACCGTATTAACGTCATCATCAACCTCGACGGGTCGATGACGATTATCGACAATGGGCGCGGTATTCCTGTGGATTGGCACAAAGAGCAGAACATGTCCGCCCTTACGGTGGTCATGACGGTTCTTCACGCCGGTGGCAAGTTTGACCACAACACCTACAAGGTGTCCGCCGGTCTGCATGGAGTCGGGGTGAGTTGCGTCAATGCGCTTTCCCGCTGGTTGGAAGTGGAGGTTTTCCGGGACGGCAAGGTTTATTTTCAGCGCTTTGAACGCGGGGATCCGGTGACCGGGGTGGAGGAGCGGGGAAAAACCAAGCTTCGCGGCACCAAGGTGACTTTTTTCCCCGATGAAGAAATTTTCACCGAATCACTGGAATTCAACTATGACACCATCGCCACCCGTCTTAGGGAGCTGGCTTTCCTTAACAAGGGTATAACCATAGAAATTATCGACGCCCGGGTGGAGGACAAAAAGGATTCGTTCCTCTACCGTTCGGGAATCAAGGGTTATGTGGAGAGTCTTAACGAAAACAAGACGGTGATCCATCCGGAGGTGGTTTATTTCGAGTATAGCGACAGCGAGAAGATGATGGAGCTTGAGGTAGCCATGCAATACAACGATGGCTACGCGGAAAACATCTTCTCCTTTGTCAACAATATCAACACCATTCATGGTGGCACCCACCTTTCCGGTTTTCGTTCCGCCCTCACCCGTACCCTTAACGCCTGGGCCAAGCAGAACAATTTTCTCAAGGCGGCGGACGAAGCTATACAAGGCGAGGACACCCGCGAGGGACTTTCAGCAGTGATATCCCTGCGGATAGCCGATCCGCAGTTCGAGGGACAGACCAAGGGAAAGCTGGGAAACTCCGAGGTAGAGGGCATGGTGGCGCAAGTGGTGAACCAGTGTCTGGGTAGCTACCTGGAGGAGAAGCCCGGTGTCGCCAAGCGTATAGTGCAACGGGCAATCGACGCGGGGGCGGCCCGGAAGGCGGCCCGCCGGGCCCGGGATCTGGCGCGGCGCAAAACCGCCCTGGGATCCGGCGGTCTACCGGGTAAACTGGCCGACTGCGTCTCGCGTGACCGCGAGTCAACCGAACTCTACCTGGTCGAGGGCGACTCCGCCGGCGGTTCGGCCAAGACCGGCCGCGACGCTCGTACCCAAGCCATCCTTCCCTTGAAAGGCAAGATCCTTAACGTCGAGAAACACCGGCTGGACAAAATACTGTCCTCGGAGGAGATCTCGGCCATCATCACCGCCCTGGGAACCGGTATCGGCAAGGCGGACTTTAATATCGAGAAACTTCGCTACGGCAAAATAATCATCATGTCCGATGCCGATGTCGACGGCAGCCATATCCGGACCCTCATACTCACCTTCTTCTTTCGGCATATGCCGGAGCTTATTGAGAACGAGCGCCTTTTCATCGCCTGCCCCCCCCTCTACAAGGTGCAGAAGGGCAAGTCAATTCATTATGTTCTTTCCGAAGAGGACATGCAGGGGTCATTACTTAAGCTTGGCATGGACGGGACGCGCTGTGAGGTAGTGGATAATGGTTCCAGCCGTACCCTGGAGGGTGACGATTTTCGGCGTCTCCTGACGATTATCAGCCGTATTGGCAAGATAACCCGGGCGGTCCAGTACAAGGGACTCACCCTCAAGGAAATGCTGGAGAAACGCAAGGAGCTCGGGACTTTTCCCAAGTACCGCGGTGTTTACCAGGGCAAGGAATTATACTTCGCCTCCGAGGAGGCGTATTCCCGGTTTATCCGGGAGCGCGAGGAAAAGGGTGAGCCGGTAGAAGTGGTGGAGGACGACATCATGGTGTCCCAGTCCGACATCACGGAAAACACCCTTCTTACTAGCGAATTCCTGATTTCTCCCGAGCTGGAAAAAGTGTCGGCCGAACTCGAGTACCTGGGACTACGCCTGGATGACATGGTCTACCTCGCCGAACCTGGTTCAGCGCCGCGTTTCCTCCTCACCACGGAAAAAGAGTCCCTCCCTTGTGAAAGCCTCGGAGCCATTCTCCTAAATACCCGTGAACTAGGTAAGCGCGGCATGGATGTGTCCCGCTACAAGGGCTTGGGGGAAATGAACCCGGAACAACTCTGGTCCACCACCATGAATCCCGAGCACCGAATTCTTTTCAAGGTTACCGTGGCCGACGCCATGAAGGCGGATCAGCTCTTCAACCTTTTGATGGGGGAGGTGGTGGAACCCCGGCGCAAGTTTATCGAGCGTTATGCTCTTGACGCCCAGCTTGACGTTTAAGCGAAAAGCCGGTCTGGTCGCTACTGCGGCGCTTGGCGGGTTTTTCCAAATGCTCGCGGCGCTATCTGCATTACCCGAGTTTACCTGTCTCCACGCTCGCGATAGGAATTTTCAAAAAATATCGTCTTTTAAAGTTGACATGGGCAGGGTAAATTCATTTAATAGATAATACGTTTTGGAAACGTCTTAACCCGGGAGACGTTTTCGCTTTTTTTATCCGGGAAGAGAACACCCGTTAAAACGGGATTGGTGTGAATGGAGGTGTGGAGTGGCTACGGGAACTGTTAAGTGGTTTAGTGATCAAAAGGGGTATGGCTTTATTGTTCCGGACGACGGCGGTCAGGATCTTTTTATCCACCATTCGAATATTCAGATGGATGGCTTTAAGACCCTGAAAGATGGTCAGAAAGTTGAGTTCGAGCCGGCTCAGGGACGCAAGGGTCCGGAAGCCACCAAGTGCCGTCCTCTCTAATTGCCTCCATGCGGCAAAGCGACCAGACGTAACTACCCTGTCCCCCCGTTTACGCGGGGGGATTTTTTTTGCCCCTGCCCGCCTGTTAACCGGGTGGGTCGGGAAGGGATGATCCGGGCCAGGCGGCAACTACTAGGAAAAGCGGCTTTCCTTCCCGGTTGGCTAGCTGGCGACCCAAAAAGGCAGGGACAATTTATCCCCGCTATTGGGTGAAAGGGAAGACAAGTAGCGCGGCATAAGCCACTGGCGGGAAAAAAAGCCAGTGTGACACAAGGAAAAGTTTACCCGGTTTTCCTACCCTCTCTGACGCTTGAAAATGAGCCTGACTCCTTATGGAAAGAACCATAATCCTCCGCCCCGGTGCCCTGGGGGACGTGGTGGTGGCGCGGGGGTTATTGAATTTCTTGCAAGCGGTGGATCCGGTCCAGGAAATCGCCCTGGCCGCCCCCGGTGGCCAGGGACGTCTATTGGCCAGTCTTTCCCAGCTACGGGACTTCCTCGCCTGGGAGGCGGGGGAATGGGCCTGGCTTTTTTCCCCCTCGGGCCTGGACCAGGCGCCTGAACGCCTGCGGCGTTTTGCTGGCGACGCCAGTTTGGTACTGGCATTTCTCGGAGACGGGAAAGAGGCGCTCCAGGACTGGCGGCTTAAATTGCGGGCGCTGGCTCCCCGGGCGGAAATTGTCCTCCAACCCCCCCAGCCACTTCCGGAATCGGCGGTTAATATCTATGACTGGCTTATTCAGCCAGCCCGCGCTTATTGGGAGGGACGTGTTTCCCCCGAAAGCCTAGCCCTGGCCCTAAGTCGGTCCAAGGAGAAATACCGGGTTGATCCACCCAAGGTTACGGGATTAACGGGGCGTTACGCCGTGCTCCACCCGGGTTCCGGGAGTAGGCGGAAAAACTGGCCCTATTTCGACTCCCTTGGCCAAGCCCTGTCTGACCTTGCCGCGCCTGAAGGAGGCCGCTTTTTTTCCCGGGTGGTGGTTACGGCGGGCGAGGCTGACCAGGAACTAGGGCGGCGGGTGGCGGCGGCGATACCTTCGGCGCTAGGTGTTTTTTCACCTAGCCTGGAGGAGCTGGCAGCCATCCTCGCCAGTAGTTATCTCTATGTTGGTAATGACAGCGGGGTCACCCATTTGGCGGCGGCAGTTAGGGCGGCCGGGGGTTATCCTCGGCTGCTTACCCTTTTCGGTCCTAGTGACCCCCGGATATGGGGCGCCCCCGGCGCCCGGATACTGACGGCGGGCGACGGAATGGATCGCCTGGGGGTGGCGGAAGTCATGACCCAAGTGGAGGAAATAATCCGGGACAAAGGTTAAGGGAGGGAAATGACCCCGGAAGGGGTATTTTTTTTGGGGGGGGAGGGCGTAAGGCCAATATTCTTGGCAGGGTGGGGCAGGAAGTTAGTTTTCTCCCGGGAATGCCAACTGGCCTAGCCAGGGGGAGGCGATTCCCGTCTCCTGTCATTTTGACAAAAACCGCTAAAACGCCGGGTTTGGGATTAAATCTGGGGGTTACCGACACTTATTTATTTTCAATTTTATCCTTGACTGAAAAGAAGTTATAAAAACATAAAGAAAAATTAAGCTTTTTTTACAAAACAGGCGCAAAAATTGCTTACTAAAAAGAGATTCGCTGTGACGCCAGCGGCGGCGGAGGGTAAATTCTCTCCCGGGACAGGACTTCCCACTGGCTAGCTCATTCTTAAACCAAACAACAAACATATATTTAAGGAGGAATTTTTCCCATGGGTAAGATTATCGGCATTGATTTGGGAACCACCAATTCCTGCGTGGCAGTCATGGAGGGCGGTGAGCCGAAAATAATTCCCAACAAGGAAGGTAACCGCACCACCCCCTCGGTGGTTTCCTTTAACCAGGACGGCCGTTTGGTGGGGCAGTTGGCTAAGCGCCAGGCGGTGACCAACCCGGACAACACGGTTTACAGCATCAAGCGCTTCATGGGTCGGCGGCATTCCGAGGTGGCTTCCGAAGAGAAGATGGTTCCTTACAAAATCGCTGGCGGGGCCGATGAGTTGGTCAAGGTTTCCGCCTACAACAAGTCATACACGCCTCCGGAAATCAGCGCCATGATTCTCCAGTACCTCAAGCAATGCGCCGAGGACTATCTGGGGGAAACGGTTTCCGACGCGGTTATCACCGTACCGGCCTATTTTAATGACGCCCAGCGCCAGGCCACCAAGGACGCCGGCCGTATCGCCGGACTGGATGTCAAGCGTATCGTGAACGAGCCGACTGCGGCCTCTCTCGCCTACGGTCTTGATAAAAAGAAGAACGAGAAAATCGCCGTCTTCGATCTGGGCGGCGGCACCTTTGACATTTCCATACTGGATGTGGGTGACGGAGTTTTCGAGGTGCTCGCCACCAACGGTGACACCCACCTTGGCGGTGACGATTTTGACGACGCGGTTATCAACTGGATATGCGATCAGTTCCGCCGCGACCAGGGTATTGACCTGCGTAATGACAAAATGGCTCTGCAACGCCTTAAAGAAGCGGCGGAGAAGGCCAAATGCGAACTTTCCCAGGCTATGTCAACCGACATCAACATACCCTATATCACCGCTGATGCCAGTGGACCTAAGCACCTGCAACTTAACCTCAAACGGGCCAAGCTGGAGGAGCTCACCGACAACCTGATAGAACGCTGCCGCCAGCCCTGCACCCAGTGCCTCAAGGACGCCGGACTTTCCCCCAAGGATATTGACGAGGTGGTTTTGGTCGGGGGTTCGACCCGTATGCCGGCGGTCCAGGCGATCTGCAAGGAAATCTTCAACCGCGAACCCCACAAGGGCGTCAATCCCGACGAGGTGGTGGCTATAGGCGCGGCTATCCAAGCCGGAGTGATTGGCGGCGAGGTGCGTGACGTTCTTCTTCTTGATGTCACTCCCCTGACGCTAGGTATTGAGACCCTGGGTGGCGTAATGACGCCCCTCATACCCAGAAACACCACCATACCGGTGTCCAAGTCGGAGACGTTTTCCACCGCCGCCGACAACCAGCCGGCGGTTGACATCCACGTCCTCCAGGGTGAGCGTAAGCTCGCCAGCGGCAACCGTACCCTGGGCAAATTCCAGCTTGACGGCATTCCCCCCGCCCCGCGCGGAGTGCCACAGGTGGAGGTGACTTTCTCCATCGACCATAACGGCATCCTCTCGGTGTCGGCCAAGGACAAGGCCACCAACAAGGAACAGTCGATCACTATCAAATCGGCCTCCGGCCTTTCCGAGGATGACATCAAGCGCATGGTGCAGGACGCTTCGGAACACGCCAAGGAGGACGAGGAGAAGGAAAAACTGGTCCAGACCCAGAACCACGCCGACCAGACCATCTACCAGATGCAAAAAATGCTTACTGACAACGCTGACAAGATCGACCCGGAGGACCGGGAAAAACTGGAAGCGGGACTCAAAAAGCTCGAGGAAGTCAAGGTAAACAGCGATATCGCTGCTATCGAAGAGGCGCTTAAGGAAGTGGAAACGGTGTCGCACGCCGCCGCCCAGAAGATGTATGAGCGGGCCCAAAAGGCTGGCGAGGCCTCCAACAAGGAGGAGGAAGCCAAGCCGGGTCCGGAGGCGGGACCCAAGCGCGCTGACGATGGAGTGGTTGACGCTGATTACACGGTAGTGGATGACGATAAAGATAAAAAATAGCCCCGCCCGGTGACGCTCTCACCTGGTTTACCATTAAGCGGCCCCAGACCAGTTAGTAGAGGATGGGGCCGCTATTTTAGGTGCTCCGGTTTTTCGGGAGTGGTCGCCTGGGATGCGGCTCGTTTTGGCGCCCGCTTACCCCGGGCGCCCCAGCCACTAGCGAGGGAATACCCCATGCCTAAACCGCTTGTCGCGGTCTTTCTTGCCCATCCCGATCCTGGTATGCCCCAGTTGACTCCCGAGTTGTGGCGCCGTTTACCTGAGCAGGCTCCGGAACTAGAGTGGCGGGCAGTGACGACGGAGAAGGATTTCCTGGCCCTGCTTCCCGAGGCCGGGGTGGCGGTGACCTGGTATTTCCAGCCAGAGTGGACTGGTATGGCCAAAAACCTTCGCCTCCTCGCCACCCCGGCCGCTGGCCGCGAATCCATACAGCCAACCCCCAACCCCACCTTTGCCGTCCTGCATGGCAGTTTCCACGGTGAAATCATAGCCGAGACAGTGGTGGGACTGATCCTGGCCCAGGTACGCGGTATTCGCCTGGCGCTGCAAAACCCGGACCCCTGGCCGCGGGCGGCGGTGACAGCAGCGGCCCGTCCCCTACGCGGCAGCCGGGTAATGCTCCTTGGTTTCGGTCACATCGGCAAATGGAGTGGCCGCCTATTAAAACCCTTTGGAGTCGATCTGGTCGGGGTGAACCGTCGCGACATGTCGCGTCCCGACTATTTCACCGCCACTGACCAGGTGTTGCCACTGAGCCAGTTTAGAAACGCCCTTCCCCAAATTAACCATCTGGTGCTCGCTCTTCCCGGCACCAGCGGCACCGACGCCCTGATTGGCCATAAGGAGCTGGCGCTTCTCGCGCCAGGGAGTTATGTCTACAATGTCGGGAGGGGTAACGCCATAGTTGAAGCTGACCTGGCGGAGGCTCTCCGGTTGGGGAACCTAGCGGGAGCGGGTTTGGACGTTTTCGCCGAGGAACCCCTGGCAGTAGATTCACCCCTGCGTCAAGCGCCAAACGTGATCCTACTGCCCCACTCATCCGCCATGGCCCCCAACTATCTTCCCCTGTTTTTCCAGGAGTTTCTTGCTGGGGTGGCTGAATTGGAGTGGTAACGCCGAAAGACAACCCGAAGAAAAGGGAGCACACCATGCATCTCCATGTCGATTGTTCTTTCGGCGCCAGTGGCGACATGTTTCTGGCCGCCCTGGTCGATGGCGGGGTTGACCGGTTGAAAATACAGGAAACTCTCCAGTCCCTGTCCTTGGGGGAGTTTTCCGTCACTGGCGAAAAAGTCAGCCGCAGTGGTATTTCCGCCTTGCACCTGGAGGTGGTAGAAAGCGAGTCCGCCACTGGGCACCGGCATCTGGCCGATCTCCTACGCCTGCTTGACCCCGACCTCCTTCCCGCCCGGGTACGGGAAAGAGCTAGCCGGGTTTTTCATATTCTGGCTGAGGCCGAGGGCGAAGTGCATTCCCTGCCGCCAAGCGAAGTGCACTTCCACGAGATTAGCGGCATCGACACGGCGGTGGATGTCATTGGAACTTGCCTCGCCCTAGAACTCCTTGGCGTTGACAGCCTGTCAGCGACGGTTCCGGCCGCTGGCTCGGGGATGGTGAGCTGCGAACACGGCATTTTTCCTATACCCGCCCCCGCCACCATGGAGATACTTAAACGTCACCAGATTCCCTGGCGGCAGGGAGGGGATGGGGAACGTCTTACCCCTACTGGAGCCGCCCTGCTGGCTGGATTGGTAGATAGCTTCGGAATCGCCCCGGAACTCCATGTTGTGCATATCGGCTATGGGGCGGGGAAACGCGACTACTCCGATGCTCCCAACCTTCTACGGATTATTGTGGGTAAGGTAGCCACTCGCCAAGAAGAGGCGGGCCCTCGGCGGGAGGCAGAGCCGGGAGAGGCGCTACCCCTGGCCCGCGATCTCCTTTTCCCCCCGGCGGAAATCCGCCCGGAGGGAGGAGCCGGGGCCGAGGTGATGGTGGAGTTTCGTACCCTGGTTGACGACATGACCCCCGAAGCGGTGGCTTTTCTGGAGGAATGCTGTTTCGCGGCCGGGGCGGTGGAAGCTTACAGCCTTCCCGCCACTATGAAAAAGGGTCGTCAAGGGCAGGAGATCACCGTACTGGCTCCGAGTTCCCAGGCGGCGGCGGTGGCCGAAACCATCTGGCAACAATCTACCACCTTCGGTATCCGGGTGCGGGAGACCCGGCGGTTAGTTCTCTCCCGCGAGATACGCAATGTGCGGGTGGAGGGTTCGCCGGTGCGGATCAAACTTGGCTGGTACGGCGGGATGATTATTCGTCGCCAACCCGAGTTTGCCGACTGCTGCGAGTTGGCTAAACGCCTGGGAATACCTCTGGAGCAGGTTTTTCGCCAGGCGGAGGCGGCGGCCGAGGAGTTGACCTGAACTCGCGAGGTGGGGACAAACGGAGGAAAAACTTTCTGGCAAAGCTTTCACGTCTATTTGCTTGCCGGAAACGGGATAAACTGCAATAATTGTAAATTTGTGTAATTGGTAGTGACTGTGAGATTTTCTGCCCGGGTGGGAACTCCCAGATTACTTGTCGCCGGTTGCCTGGGGGTATTGAGAAAACGCCCGTTCTCCCTGTACTCCTAAGGAGTATTTGTGCGCTTTGCGATCTTCGCTGATATACACGGTAACCTAGAGGCATTGGAAGCGGTGTTGGCTGAATGCGTCTCTTGCGAGGTTCAGTCATACTTGTGCCTGGGTGATATTGTTGGCTATGGCGCCAATCCGGAAGACTGTGTGCGACGCATCCGAGACCTTGGGGCCTTGGCGGTGTGCGGCAACCATGATCATGCCGTGATCGGCGCGCAGAACCTCAATTATTTCAATTCCCACGCCCGCGACGCGGTTCTCTGGACAGTTAAGCACCTTTCCAACAATTCCCGCAACTGGTTGAAGACCCTGTCTTTGGTGGAGAACTTTCCCGAGTTTTCCCTGGTCCATGGATCCCTTCAGTCACCGGAAATGTTTAACTACGTGCAATCGATAAAAGACGCCGACTACAATTTCCGCCAGATGGACCGCTCCCTTCTTTTTCTTGGACATTCCCACTACCCCCTGGCCTTTTTCGATACCGCCCCCATGACCTACACCCTGGATCCGGTTATCCCCCTGGACCGTTCGGTCAAGACAGTGGTCAATGTCGGTTCGGTTGGCCAACCCCGCGATGAGGATCCCCGCGCCTGTTTTGTTATCTATGACTCGCAGTCCAATTTGGTTGAGTTCCGGCGAGTGGAATATGACATAGAATCGGCGGCGAAAAAAATCCTCGACAATGGCTTGCCGCAGACCCTTGCCTTGCGCTTGTCGCTAGGCAAATAATCCAGGCAGCCCAGCTTATCCCTCCCACTTTTTGCTTTCACCGACCCGACGCATTCGCAGCCACTGGCCCAAGCCTTATCTAAAGTTTTTTATCAGTCGTGGCGATTTCAAAAGCCACCGGATAATGGCTAGATTTACTAGGCACCGTATGGGTAAGAGTGTTTTTCATACCGCGAAGCCACCCGGCGATGTTCCCTGGCCTTATCCTTACCGGCTATAAACGTGGCCTCTTAAATAATATCTGTTACGGCTAAAGTTGAGTCCCTCGCAAAAAATAAAAAAACTTCCAACAGTTTGCGTAGAATGGGCGTTATGCTTTACTGGGACTTCTCTGATATAATGGAAGTTGACCGAGCCTAGTCTTCACGCCAGGCGCCAGTTTTATAGCCTTTTCAAGATTCCGTACCCGCTGTGTGCGCGGAATTAAGTTGGTCGCATTACCGCCTGCTTATTAACCACTGGCGTTTAACCTAGTAACGCCTCTTGGTGAAACAAGTGAGTTTTGGCCCCCCGCCGGTTTTTTGGCAACGTGTAACGCAATAAGGTTAATCGTATCAACAGAAATCCGGAAAGGGCTAAAGGGCGGGAG
>JAITQC010000199.1 GCA_031289115.1 Planctomycetota bacterium | reverse complement strand
CACCTTCGGGAACACCATCCGCTCCCCCGTCGCGTCCGGTGGTTGCTGAGGATACCCCGGCGGCGCCGGTCCAACCCGCCACCCCGGTTGAGTCGCCGACCCTGTCCCAAAGGGAACCTGTTGCCCCGCCGCCTTCGGAAACACCATCCGCTCCCCCGCCGCGTCCGGTGGTTGCTGAGGCTACCCCGGCGGCGCCGGTCCAACCCGCCACCCCGGTTGAGCCGCCGGCTGTGTCCCGGTCACGGACGCAACCGACCGAAGCGCCGCGTCCGGCTTCGCCTAATGTCAGCCAGCCGCGTTCCGCGTCGGCTCCGGCGACCCGGGCTAAACCGGTCGAAAAGGCTCCGGCGCCACCGGCCAAACCAGCCGCGCCAGCCAAACCAGCTGCTCCGCCACCGACCCAGGCTAAACCGGTAGAAAAGGCTCCGGCGCCCCCTGTTAAATCAGCCGCGCCTGCTAAACCAGCTGCTCCACCAACCCGGGCTAAAGCTGTCGAAAAGGCTCCGGCGCCGCCGGCCAAACCAGCCGCGCCGGCCAAACCGGCTGCTCCACCAACCCGGGCTAAACCGGTAGAAAAAGCTCCAGCGCCCCCTGCTAAACCCGTCGCTCCGAAAATACGGGAAAAACCCGTGGATAATCCCCCGGTTCCGGAAGCATCGCCGGCTGAGGAGGAAGACGACAAGGAAGGGTCTCCGGCGGGAAAGAGGGCGGGCCGAGGTAACCGGCGCTGATTTTCGCCGCCGCCGCTAGTCACTGACCTTGGCATTCCGGTGGGCCGCGGGTATTTTTGGCCCCGCGGTAATTCACTATTTCCTGCCGCCAGAGTCTCGGGGTAGACTTACCGGGAGGTGTAAAGTCCTTGATTCCCCCGGGCCGGTTGGAAGCTGGCCACCGGGTTATTGCTTAAGGAGAACGGCATGAAACATATTCTTTGCTATGGCGACTCAAACACCTGGGGTTGCGTGCCGGAGCGGGAAAGACCGGTGACGCCTAAACGCTACGCGCCAGGAGTACGCTGGCCAGGGGTGATGCGCCAGGAACTGGGTGAAGGTTACCACATTTATGAAAACGCCCTGAACGGCCGCACCACGGTTTTTGAGGATCCGATTGAGGAAGGCCGGTGTGGCAAGGCAGGCTTTCCCACCGCTCTGGAAGTGGCTATGCCGCTGGACCTGGTTATCTTCATGCTGGGGACAAACGACACCAAACCCAGGTTTAACCTGAAAGCCATCGATATCGGCTGGGGCATGGAACTACTGGTGCAATATGTAAAGCGGAGTGGTTGCGGCGAGGGCGGAGCTTGCCCGCGTATACTCATCACCGCTCCGGCGCCCTTAACCAGCAACTGGGAAGGCTGCTGGTTGGAATGGGTGTTTGACTCCTCTTCCACCCGGCGTTCGCAGGAGTTGGCCAGTCACTACCGCCGCGTGGCTGACCTGGAGGGGGTTGATTTCTTCGACGCCGCCCCCTTTGGCGAATTGGGAATAGACGGAGTGCATTTTACCCCAGCCGCCCACGCCAAACTGGGAAAGGCCATGGCGGAACAGGTGCGTGGTCTTATTGGCTAGTGGCTAGCCCGGCACTCCCGTGCTAAGCCATCTGTGGCAGGGTTCGGGCTGTCCGGGAATGGCTTAGCCACTGGGGGAAGCAAAGTGTAGGCCTCGGTGCTACCCCAGGGCCCTGGTTTGGGTAGTAGCGCCAGAAGGGAAGCTTAACCCGGCGCGGCGGCAAGCCGCGCCGGATTTCGCATGGTGGTATTGGGAGATTTACCAAGGTAGGAATAACAGAGGACAAACTCCATGCTTAAGTCCAACCCGCTTCGGCGGGTGTTCTTCGCCTACGATGCCGCCGCCCCCGACGGGGGAGTGGCGGCGGCTGACGTGTTACAGCAGCTTGCCACCCTCCGTCCGGTTCTCGCCGCCACCGGCCTTGACTGCCGGGAACTGGCGGTTGGCCTGGATTTTCATAGCCTTCGGGAACAACTGGGCGAACCCGGGGAGTCCCTGGTTTTCAACCTGGTCGAGTCGCTGGCCGGGCTTGACCGCCTGCAGACGGTTTTCGTCATGTTTCTCGAGAGCTGGGGCGTTCCCTTCACAGGTTCCGGCTCAGCCGCCCTGTATCTAAGTAACCACAAGCTGCTGGCTAAACAGCAACTGGACGGGGTGGTACCGCTCTCCCCCTCCTGCCACCTTGACCGGACGGGACAGGGGGTTTTTACTCCGCCGGATTGCCTGGTGGCGGGGCAGTGGCTCACCAAGCCGGTGGAATGCCACGCATCTCTCCATATGGACGACAATTCGCTTCTCTCAGTCACCACGCCGGAAGAACTGGTGGAGCGCCTCCGAAGCCTGGAACAACGGCACGGCTGTCCCTTTTTCGCCGAACACTTTATCGGGGGGAGGGAGTTCAATGTTTCCCTGGTGGAAGATAGGGAAAAGGGGGAAGTGGTGGTCCTGCCGCCGGCGGAAATCAATTTTACTGGGCTGGCGGCGGGAAAACCCCGGATTGTCGGCTTTGCCGCCAAATGGGAGGAGGATTCGCCAGAATACCTGGCTACCCCGCGCTTTTTCCCCGACCTGGCCGGGGAGGCAGGATTGGCGCGGGAGCTACGGGAATACTCCCTGGCGGCCTGGCGGTGTTTGGACCTGGCTGGTTACGCCCGGGTGGATTTCCGCGTCGACTCTACCGGACGACCCTATTTCCTGGAAGCCAACACCAATCCCTGCCTGTCCCCGGACGCTGGCTTTTTGGCGGCGGTGGCGAGGGCTGGCTGGTCGGTCAGCGACCTCTGCCAGCGGATAGTGCGGGCGGCCGGGGTCGACTGGCCGAACTAGTCCTACTAGGAAGTCAGGATCACCCAGACGGTGTAAAGGACAAAAAGGGTCAGCAGCAACCAGCCACGGGCGCGGCTTATGACCAGGGGGGCGGCGTCGCGGCGGGGGCGGCAGAATTGGAAGAGGAGCAGGGTAGCTACCGTAACCGCCAGGAGGTCGCGCCAGAGAATCACGGCGGGAACTTCCAGAGGCTTGATAGCCCCGGCTATGCCCACCACAGCCAGGGTGTTAAAGAGGTTGGAGCCGATGATATTGCCGACCACGATGTCGTGGTGTTTTTTCCGGGCCGCCGCCAGGGAGGAGGCGAACTCGGGTAGGGAGGTGCCGACCGCCACAATGGTGAGGCCGATGGTGAGTTCGCTGATTTCTAGGACCCGGGCGATGCTGACCGCGCCCCAGACCAGGGCGCGGGAACTGGCGATGAGTAGCACTAGTCCTACCGTCACCTGGAACAGGGAGCGCCGGACAGGGGGGGGCGTAACCTGGTTTACCGCCGCCAGCGCCTGCTCCTGTTGGCCCGCCGCTTGGTTGCGGCGAAAGGAAAGAAACATCAGGACGGCAAAAAACGCCAGATGCAGCAGGGCGTCGCTCCGGCTTAGATAAAGCCCCCATCCCCCGAGGACAGCGGCGAAGAGGGTGGCCAGTAGCAGGGCGTACATTTCCTTTACCGCCGCGGTGGCGTTGACTGGGACGGGGTTGACAATGGCGGTGGCGCCAAGGATCAGGGTGATGTTGGCGAAATTGGAGCCATAGGCGTTGCCAAGGGCGATGCCACTGGCTCCCTCTATGGCGGACAGGGCTGACACCAGCATTTCCGGTAGCGAAGTGCCGAAGCCGACAATAACCATGCCAATTATGAGTTCCGACATTCCCAGCCGCTTGGCGACCGTCGCCGCCCCCTCGACAAAGAGGTCGGCGCTCCAGAGGAGGACCACAATTCCCAACACCAGCGCGGCCAGTGGATAAAGCATGGTTGGAGTACCTTTACATGGCGGAGAGAACCGCCCCGGTGGTTACGCCTGACGCCTTTTGTCCAGGGGAAAGGAAATAGCCGGGACAAGTCAGGCGGCGAAAAGAAAACCCTGGAGGTGTCGGGTGGCTGGGAATGAAGGGGAGGGAAAGCGGTAACGCTTTCCCTCCCTTTATTACCGGGGTCGCTCTATTGCAGGCGTTCCACCTCGAAGAAGAGGGTGGCGTCGGGTGGGATCACTCCGCCGGCTCCGGTCCGGCCATAGGCGAGGTCGGGGGGAATGATAAGCGCCCGCTTCTCCCCCACCCTCATGTCGAGGAAAGCCTCGTCCCAGCCCTTGATGACCTGGCCCCGGCCCACCTTGAACTCGAAGGGTCCGCGTCCGGAGGAGGAGTCAAACAGGCTGCCGTCCAGGAGGTGGCCGCTGTAACTGGCGGCGATGTTTTGCCCCGGGCGGGGTTTGGGGCCACTGCCTTTGCTGATGACCACGTACTGGAGGCCGGAGGGTGTGGTGGTGGCCTGGCGGGTGTATTCACGGATCTTCCGGGCGGTGGGGGCGTCAGTGTTGGCGCCCTTGGCCGGTGGGTTACGCAGGCGGTCGAAAAAGGCCTGGTCGACCTGGAATTTTTCCGCCGCCGGGCCTACCCGGAGGATGGTGACCTTGTCGATTCGGTCGCCAGTCGCTATCTGGTCAACCACCTCCTGACCTGACACCACCTGTCCGAAAACGCTGTGGCGGTCGTCCAGGTGAGGGGTGGGAACGTGGGTAATGAAAAACTGGCTACCGTTGCTGTCGGGACCGGCGTTGGCCATGGAGAGGACGCCAGGGCCGGAGTGTCGTAGCTCGGGGTCGAATTCGTCCTGGAAACGGTAACCGGGCCCACCGGTGCCGTCGCCACTGGGGTCACCCCCCTGGATCATGAAGTCCGCGATCACCCGGTGGAAGACCAGGCCGTCGTAAAAGGGTTGGTTGGGGCGCGCTTTGTTAGTGATTTTTCCCTCAGCCAGGCCGACAAAATTGGCTACCGTCAGGGGAACACGGTCAAAATAAAGCTGACAGACAATGGCCCCCTTGCTGGTGTCAAAACGGGCGTAAAGCCCGGCCGGGAGTTCGCCCGCCGGGGCAGGCGTGGCGAACAGGACGAAGAGGGGAGCCATCAGGGTGAAGGGGGTGCGGATCAGGGTTGAACGGTAATTCATGGGGTCTCCTGAAAATTGGTTGGTAAAACGGGGACAGACAGCCTAAAGACAGCGTCACCCGGCCTAGAAAAATCACGGCGGCTAGGCCCGGAAGGTAAAACAGCGTAGGGCCGGGATAACCCGGTTTTCCCGGTTGGAGGCGAAGCGGCGTTTACGTCCACCCGGGGTTGGGGCGACCAAGCCACAAAACTTTTCCGATTTTCCCAAATGTTCGGGGAAATTTCAATTACCAAGTGGCGATCCGGGAAAATGGGTGGCGTTACCGGAGAGAAAACCCCGGGGACTTGGCCCTGGGTTGCTGGTACGCCAGCATTCGAAGAAGGACTTAGGATCTATGCAAATACAAGTTGACTAATTTCCAGTATCGGAAAGCTGGTAATAATTCCCAGCGGCAGGGAATCGCTTGCCGGACAATTTGAGCCAGTCGAACGCTTTGTCGCTCACCTTTACCCCGATTGCCTTTTTATTTGCCTTCATGCCCGCCGTAGTCCGAAGGCCCGTAGGTGTCGTGCGGATTGGCAAGCCGGTTTACAATCACCGCTGACTTAGTAGCGTCCGCCCGCGCCAGTTCTTGCGAAAATGGTAAAACTCCCGCCTCTCGGGTAGGTTTAAGTTTGGGTTTACTCAGGAGGGGTGGTAAAGTCTATTCCAGGTGAAGGGGGCGTTTAAACTCATCCAGCGTTTTCACTTTCGCTAATTTAAACAGCAGAAATTCCAGGAAGTCGAAGTCTTGGCAGTGGAGCACTTTTTCCTGGACAGGAACGGGTGTTTCACCAAAGCGGACAGTTAAAATGGTCATAATAGTGCTTTTTATACTCTCCAACCTTGCTTCCTTCCTGCACTGAGCCTTGATGTCATCAATGGTGGTAGCGGACATTTTCTTTCCTTCCTCCTGACCAATTATTGGTATAAAACAGTTTTTCCTATGCCTCAGGACCACCCGCTACTTTAATAACCTCCAGTATAGAGAAATTGTGAAATTGTCGTAGGCTACCGTTCGATGCACCGGGAAGACAGGGATCTGGCGACGGATTACGGGTTTAAGGGGGGAAAAGTAGTTTTTAAAGAAATACCCGGGGTGAACATGGAGGCGGGAGAAAATCCCCGCCTTCCGGGTTATTAAGTTTGAGTTTACCCGAACGGGGTGGTAAAGGCTACCCCAGGTGCCGCTGGCGTTTAAACTCATCCAGCGTTTCCGAGTCCGCCGCTTCCATCAGCATTGCTTTCAGTAATATTAAGTCTTGGCAGTGAAGCACTTTTTCCTTGAGAGGAATGGGTATTTCGCCAAAGCGGACAGTTAAAACGGTCACAATACTGTTTCTTATGCCTTTCAACTCTCCTTCCTTCCTGCTCTGAGCCTTGATGTCATCAATGGTGGTAGCGGACATTTTCTTTCCTTCCTCCTGACCAAGTATTGGTATAAAACAGTTTTTCCTATGCCTCAGGACCACCCGCTACTTTAATAACATCCAGTATAGAGAAATTGTGAAATTGTCGTAGGCTACCGTTCGATGCACCAGGAAGACAGGGATCTGGCGATGGATTACGGGTTTACGGGGGAAAAAAAGATTTTAAAGAAATACCCGGGGTGAACATGGAGGCGGGGGAAAATCCCCGCCTCCCGGGTTAGTTAAGTTTGGGTTTACTCAGGCGGGGTGGTAAAGTCTACCATAAGGTTTAGGTGGCGTTTAAACTCTTCCAGCGTTTCCGCTTTCATTGATTTAATCACCAGAAATTCTAGGAAGTCAATATCTTGGCAGTGAAGCACTTTTTCCTGGACAGGAACGGATGTTTCACCAAAGCGGACAGATAAAACGATCCCAATAGTGTTTTTTGTGCACTCCAACTTTCCTATCGCCCTTCCTTCCTCCATGCTCTGAGCCTTGATGTCATCAATGGTGGTAGCGGACATTTTCTTTCCTTCCTCCTGACCAAGTATTGGTATAAAAAATAGTTCTTCCAACGCTTCAGGACCACCCGCTACTTTAACAATTTCCAGTATATATA
>JAITQC010000184.1 GCA_031289115.1 Planctomycetota bacterium | reverse complement strand
GTATGGTCGCTACATCCATGCCATCGGGCAAAATATCAAAGCCGCCTGGCTAAGCGGAATCAATATCAATCTCTACAAGCTTATCACCTACATGCTGGCAGGAATGTTTTCCGGTCTCGCCGGTATACTCCTGGCAGCCTATATTGGGGGAGCCACTGCTGACATGGGAAGTGAGTATATGCTTAATTCCATCGCGGTGGTGGTGCTAGGCGGGAGCAGTATCGCCGGGGGCGATTCCAATGTGATTGGCATTGTCGGGGCGTCTGTTCTCCTCTACATGATTGTCAACCTCCTGAATACGCTTGGGCTTGAAGCTGGATGGCGCTATATCATCACCGGTCTGGTCATTGTCACCATAATATTCATTGGTGGCGACCGGATGCGCCGCCGGGATTAAGCGTTGGTTGTTTAGCCGCTGGTCCGTATAGCGGGGGGTTAAACAAAAGTTGCCGGGTGAAACCTAAACCTTCCGGCTCCGCTTGTTTGTCTTTAAGCCGATCCTCGTGATACTAAACCACTAAAAATAGCACTAATTCCCACCGGATAATACACCCCGGGAAAAACGGCTTAGGGAAAAGCATGGTGCGGAAAGGCCTGAAATGTCAGTAAAAACAGTCACTACCACTGCCCAGTGGACAGGCGGAACGGCGACCAAAATCCGTATCGGCAGCCATGAGTTCTATATGGACCAAACCAAGGAGCAGGGAGGAAGTGATCTGGGACCAGCTCCGGTACAGTATTTCCTTGCCGCCATTGCCGGTTGCCTGTCCTTGGTTGGGCGACTGGTCGCCAAAGAAATGGGTATAACGCTTAATTCTATGGAGTTCACTACCGCGGGAGATATTGATTTCGATGGTTTTTCCGGGAAAAACCCGGAGGTGAAAAGTGGCTTGAAATCAATAAGCGTAAACCTAAAGGTTGATTCTGACGCTGAGAGCAAAGTTTTACAACAATGGCTTGCCGTCGCCAGAAAACGCTGTCCGGTGTTGGATAATTTAGACAATCCAACCGCCTTGCCCATTTCGGTCAAACTACTCTTGCCTTAAGCTTGGTGGGGTGTAACCCGAGGCTTCGCTAGGAAAAGCGCCTACACCACTGTACCGCACTATTTTCTTCGATCGCTACTAAGTTGCTAACAGTCCTGATCGAAGCAAGTTAAATGCCCTAATTGCCCCGAGCGTTTCATGACCATGTCGAAAAAGCCAGACCACCACAGGTCCTTGAAATTAGACCTTGGCTCGACAAGTGCTTTACCCGGAAAAAAGTTGCGACCTTTCCTTACCCCACTTTTTCCTTGACCCACATTAGGGCTTTGGCTTTAATAATACACTATCGCCATTTCTTGATGCTGATAGTGGCCTTACTTCCACCCGTCACCGCGACTTGCCCCGAAGACAAGCCGTTGGCGGTTTTTTTCATAAATTTAACTAACCCTAACCAACTGGAAAACGTTAAGGAGGATTACCGAATGGGCCGCTACATCGGACCCAGGGCTAAAATTTGTCGTCGCCTCGGGTTCATGATTTATGACAACTCAAACATAGAGAAGGCGTTCCTGAAACGGGAACAAGAGCCTTTTCGGCGCAAAAGCTCTGAATATGGCCGCAGACTGCTGGAAAAGCAGAAAGTCATGTTTTACTATGGCATGCGCGAGGGACAGATGCGCAAGTTTTTCAACCTCGCCCGCCACACCAAGGGAAACACTTCGAAAGCCTTTCTGATCGCGTGTGAACGCCGGCTTGACAACACGGTTTACTCGGCCGGATTTAGCGCCTCACGCGCCCAGGCCCGGCAGATTATCAGCCACGGCAATGTCCTTGTCAATGGACACCGGCTTGATGTTGCGAGTTATTTGGTGCGTCCCAGTGACACCTTGACCATTACCGAGAAAGTCGGCCCCCGTAAGATTGTCAAGGCGATTGTTGAGCGTAAATCCGGTTACCAAGCCCCAGATTGGATCGCGGTAGATAATGAAACCCTCACCGCCAAGGTGGTGCGCCTCCCAGTCCGGGAAGATGTGCGCTTGCCGGTGAACGAGCAGATGCTGGTTGAGTTTTACAGCCGCTGATCGCTTAACCTCCAAGTTAGAATACTTTTGCCTGCCGCCAGCCCCTTGGGCAGGCGGCGGTTTTTACTTGGCATCAGCCCTTTTTAGCCAAGTTTACCCGATTGGGATTGACATTTCACCCCATAAGACCAAGATTTATACTGGAATATGGGGCAGTGGATAGCTACCCTCCCGGAAAATCCGCCCCGGCTTCGAGGTCGGAAAGTCCACCCCCCCCTTTTCGCCATGGCGCCGGGAACCACCGTCACCTGTCCCCAATCAGGTTTTGGTCGCGCCGGATCGCTTATCCTCCGGGGTTTTCATCCGGATTTTGCCATCGGCGGTGGGGATAAATTAATTTCAAAGGAAAATCTATATCATGGCGCGTTTACGTATAAAAAGCGGTACAGCCCAAGGTCAAACCTTCCCTGTTAGCACTACCCCCATTGTAATTGGCCGGGACACAACCTGTGATATTTCCCTGCAGGACAAAGGGGCGAGCCGTCGTCATGCCGAGGTGTTTTCCATCGGCGCCATGTCCTTTATCCGCGACCTTGACTCGCGCAACGGATCCTTTGTCAATGACAACCGTATTACCGAGGAAATGCTCCGCGACGGTGACAGTATCCAGATTGGCAGCACCGTCATCACTTTCGATGAACAGAAAAACAGCAGCACCGCTGACAATATTGATTTCTCGGAAGATGACATCCATGGCTTTATAGAACTTAGGCTGGAAGACATCACCTCAGCTAACGTGGGCGAAGGCGACGCGTCCTCGGAAAAACACCTCCGCGCCCTTTACCACCTTTCCCGGCTCATTGCCGACACCGACAGTGAGGAACACCTGATTAAGGACGCCCTTCCCTTTGTGACCCAGATTTTCCAGGCCGATGGCGCCTATCTCTTTGGGCGCGACATGGATAAGGGTAACATCGTCACTCTTGGTGCCCATAGCCCCAAAGGCAATTCCGGGCAATTGTCCAAAACCATTATTCGCAAAGTAATCCAGGACCGGCGGGCTCTCCTGGTCACCGATGCCATGCGTGACGACCGCTTTTCCTCGCATGAGTCAGTGGTGCGCCACAATATCCATGCCGTTATTTGCGCCCCCCTGGCCCTGGCTGGCGACAACCGTGGCGTCCTCTACCTGACTGGAGGCGACCAAACATCCGCCTTCAACGAACAGGAGTTGGAACTGGCCGCCACCATGGCCGCCCAGATTGGCATCGCCATATCCAACCTGGCAGCCCAATCCAAACGGCGGGAATACGCTATTTCCGCCCTGCGTCTGCTGCTTAAAGCGGCTGAGGTCAACCACCCCGGCATCGCAACCCGCAACGAACGCATCGCTGTCTTCATGCTTTCCATCGGCAAAGCCTTAAAAGTCAAGTCACCCGACCTAGACGCCTTGCAGCTAGGCGCCCTTATCCACAACTATGCGGTTATGGTGACTCCCTCCGGATCGGTGGAACCGGACAAGGTACCGGAAGAATCCGCCCGCCTCTTGGAGAAAAATTTGTTTTTCCAGGAAGTGGCTGATGTAATCAACAACCAGTTGGAGCACTTTGACGGCAGTGGACCCCGCCACTTGCGGGGAGGCGAACTTCCCTTGTCGGTCCGTGTTTTCAACGTGGCGGCTGATCTTGCCGATAAATTCCCCACCACCTCCCCTCTCGACCCGGAGGAAATGGCGGCGGCGGTCAAAACCATAGCGGCCAAGGCAGGCGGTGCCTACGACTCCATCGTGGTGGATGCCCTGGTGCAAGCCCAAGCAACCGGAATGCTAATCCTTGGTCTAGATGAACACTGGCGCCGGCTCCGGGAAGGCGGAGTGGCCGCTATGCTCCACGAACAGTGATTTTTCCGTTGTCGCCAGATCCAGTGAAAGCGAACCGTCATGTCGGAATGGATAGAGTGCGAACTAGCCCAGCTTCTCTTGGTGACCGACAGCTGGTCCCGGCCCCAAATTATTGTGCTCAGGGAAAAAGGTGGCGAAAAATCCCTAATGATGCACATCGGCTTTTTTGAGGCAATGGCGATAAACCGCCAAATCCATGACAATATCCCCCCGCGCCCCATGACCCACGACATGGCTTTGTCCATCATTGAGGAACTTGCCGGTAAACTGGTAAAGGTCCTGGTATCTGACCTTTGCGAGGACAACCTAGGCAACGGAACCTTCTACGGTTTTCTGGTCATCCGCCAGGGAGAGGAAGAGCACCTGATTGACTGCCGACCTTCCGACGCCATAGCCATGGCTGTCCGGGAAGATTGTCCGATCTTCGTTTCCGCCAGTGTCATGTCACGCGTGGCGACAAACTAGGGCCACCGGGAACGGCAGGACCAAAAGGGGAATATTGCCAGACAGACACTTTTCCTAGTAGGAGAGATGCCGGAGCGGTCGAACGGGGCGGTCTTGAAAACCGCTGTGTGGGGCGACCTGCACCCAGGGTTCGAATCCCTGTCTCTCCGCCAATTCATAGCAAAGATAAATCCGCCTCGACGTAATGTCTTGGCGGATTTATTTTTACATAATAGTGGAAAGTATTGGCGCTCCTGTAAGTCCTTATTCATCGGTCAGACATTCGGCCTCGGTAAGCTTATGCGTGGGTAAGATAGAGATTTTCCACTTTGAAATCGGCTGACTGGCTCTTACGCCGAAATAGCTTCTTTCGCTTAGTAAAGGGATACCCAACATCAGGCTACATTTCTTTTTCGTTTATCAAGTAACCCTGGCGGAAAAAGCCAAACCACCACAGGGATACCGGCGCCCAAACCTTTTCAAGCATGCCGTCCCTCTTTGAAACATCCCGCACACAATGGCTCGAGAGTTTGGTCGGTGAAGGCTACGGCGTAGCAGGACTGGCCGCAGAGAGAACAGGAAAGCGGTTCCATGATCTTGAGAACCGGATTCCAATAAACTAGGCGCGGGCCCTCATTTTGCTTACGTTGGACAGACATGTCTATCGCCAACGTCGGTAGCGTCAAACGTAGCAAGCCGATTGGTGAGAGCGCCGCCCGGATGGTGTAACGTTCATCCAGTTCCTGAGTTTTGCGTTTCAGTTCCAGCCGGACAACGAGGGACTGCTCTTGCTTTTTGGCTAGCGCATTCTCGTCATCCGGCATGGTGCGGGAGCGCTTCTTCTCTTTCAATAGGGCGCCGTAATAACTCTTCAAGCGATCGTGATCGCGTTTGCGCTTGGCGTCCATGCGATCCAAAAACAGGGTTGCCCGGTGGCGCGCTTCATTCCAGGCCAACGCGACGGCGCGGGGTTGGGTGTCTGCCAGCGGGGGCGAAGGGTTGAACCATTCGCCCTCGCCGCCATCGGTCAGGGTTGGCAGTTCCACTCTGGCGCCGGTGCGTGAGTTCAGGGTGACGGCGATGACATCCTCCCAGCGATCCTCGGAAACCAGTTCGGCCCGGAAATACCAGCGGTGGTACTCGACCTCGGCGATATGACCGCCGCGCACCCGGACGCGGGCGTTAAGCCAATCAAAGGCTTTCGCCACCGTCTCTTCGGATGACGCCTTCTTGATGAAAGCGTCGCGCTGGCGCCAAGCCGCGACTGGTGGCGCCTGGTTTAACAAAGGCTCGGCCCGCTCGAGGAAGTCGGTGGCTAAACTGGCGGCCAGCCGCCCTTCCCCCGCTTCGCGGGAAAGCCGCGTCTCCTCGGAAACGCCGAAAAGAGCGGCCTCCTCGGCGGGGAGGATGGCCCAACCCTCGGGAGCGCCGTCTGGCCAGTCGACCAAGGCGCCGCGCCACGACAGGAGGGAACGGGCAAAATCGGCCAGACGCTCTGATATCATTCGAAATCGTCTCCGAAAAGCGCGTCGTCCAGCTTTTTCGCGTCCAGGTACTCGGTTTGCGCGTCAAGAAGCTTCCGCCCCAACATGTCAAACCCCGAATCAAGTTCATGCGTGGACCCCGACCGCAGCCACATGTTTAACACCAGTGTCTCGAATTCCTCGCCACCTTCGAGATTGCCAAGAATGCCGCCGACTTCGCCAACCACCAGCTCGAACATGCGTATCTTGTCGTCGAGGATGGAGAGGATGCGGGATTCCAGCGTGCCGGCCGCCGCCAGATTGAAGATGAAGACTTCCCGGGTCTGGCCGATGCGGTGGATACGGCCGATGCGTTGCTCGATGCGCATGGGGTTCCAGGGTAAGTCGAAGTTGATCAAGGTGTCGGCAAACTGGAGGTTGCGGCCCTCGCCACCGGACTCGGAACAGAGAAGGACCGGAACCGTCTCGCGGAAGCGCCGCACCGCCTCGTCCTTTTCCGTCGCCGTCTGCCGACCGGAAAAGACGGCGACAGGAATACCCGCGTCGAGGATGGTCTTTTCCAAGCGGACCAGTGTTTCGGAAAAGCAGGCGAAGACCAGGGTTTTTCCAGTTCGCCGCTCCCCGAGGAGCTTCAGCAGGCGTTTTTCCTTGGCCGATTCGGCGCTGGACCGGGCGCGTTTGGCCAGTGGCGACGCCGCCGGGTCAGTTGCTCCGAGACGCTCCAACATGGGGGCGAGGGTGACGGGGTGACTACCCGCCGCCATGAGGAGGTGATTAATTTGCATGCGGGACAAAGGCGGGAGTTGGCTGTTCGCCAAGGCGGGTGTTTTAAGTATTCCCTCCCCTGGCGCCTTTCCCGACTCCAACTCGGCGAGAGGCTTAACATTGCTATCCATGTCGTTTGGGGGAGACGGCGGTTCTTCGCTAGGTTCCGGCGCCTCCTCCTCCACTGGCGGCCGCCGTCCGCGTAAGTAAACTTCCACATCGCGATACAGGGACGCTTCCTCCTCGCCCGGGGTTATGCGGAAGGTTTGCGCATAGCGCGGCGGCAGGTCGATATTCACAAGACTGCGGGTGTTGCGAATCATCACTTCGCCGAGAAGGACACGAAGTTTTTGCCGGTTTTTGGGATCGCGGGGGTTGCCACGCGCCACGAAGTTCTTTTTGAAGTCACGCTCGGTCTTGAGGTGTCCCGGCTCCAGAAGGGTGAGCAGGTTGTACATTTCCACCAGATCATTCTGCACCGGGGTGGCGGTGAGGAGGAAGAGGTGGCGGCGCCGGAGGGCGTTCACCAGCTTCCAATTGAGGGTATTGCGGTTCTTGCAGTGATGCGCCTCGTCGACAATGACGAGGTCCCATTGGCAGGCGGTTACCGCCGCGAAATGCCGCCGGCTTTTCGCCATGCCGATGGAGCAGAGTATACGGTCGCCCGAGGTCCAGGCGGCGGCAGCGCTATCGGGCACGGTGAACTCAAGGCCGAACTTCATCGCCAGCTCCTCGCGCCATTGAGTCACCAGGGGAGCCGGGGTCAGGATGAGAACACGCCTTGCTAGCCCCCGCAACAGGTATTCACGCAGCAGAAGACAGGCTTCAATGGTTTTTCCCAAACCAACCTCGTCGGCCAAAAGCACCCGGCCGCGAAAATACCGTAGCACCCGGCGTACCGTCTCTATCTGATGGGGCATGTGTTCGACACCGTGCAATCCGTCGAGGCAGAGGAGATCGTCAAACCCGCGCATGAGTTTGAGACGGGCGTGCTCTAGCCGAAGCGACCAGCCAACCGGATCCGGAGGCGTGGCGCCGGGATTGAAGGGGGGCAAGGCGAGGCGAATGGGAATGCCACCGGAAGTCTGGCCGGCGTCGATGCTTTCTGCATTGATGGCAAGTACCTGAAGCATGAAAGGACTTCCTAATTCAGGATATCGGCATGGCTTCATCCTTCATGATTTAACACTGGAGCAAACATCATGTCAACAACGCATCAACTCAAACCGAGTAAGTGATACTATCCCTAAGATTCGCCCTGTCCAAAAACATCGACAACATGTCGGGCAACGTGTCTTCACCCAGTCAGGCGCTTGCATTCTTTGCCAAGGGTTGACCAAGATGCGTGGCAATAAACAGGCCGGGTAAACCCGGCCTGTCCTTATCCTGCCGCAAAAACAGCGCGGTTTGGCCTTTCCCGGGTGGTGCCCAGGGCGAAAGCTGGCTAACTGGAGAACCAGAGCCTTCAAGACCTGATCTCGCCGCTTAACCCCTGGTAAAGCCGCATAAGACACGCCACAATAAGGTCTGGTGCGGTATCTGGCCGTATGAAACCATAGGCTTTCAGCACCAGCCGGTCCAGGGCGTTATGCGACTTACGTAACTCCCCCGGCATGGTTAACGGATCGTAAAGCTCAGCCAGGGAGCTTTCCGGGAATTTTTCCCGTGTCGCCAGTATCTTTTCCGCCGCGGTGGCGATAGCGCCCTGCTGTTTTTCGCGGGTTTCGGGCCAGGGAAAGTTGTTGTAGACAATGTTTACCGAATAGCGATAGCCCACCCCCAACCTTCCACATACGGCGTTGGTCCATGCCATGTGGACACTGGAAGTCAGGATACCAAAGTGATAAAGGCTAGCGCCAGGCAATATTTTCACCAAGTTACTGGCGATAACGTCAGGTGGCAGGAAGCCCATGGGAATATACTGGCGCCGATTAGTAGACACCTCGGGTATCAGGATAAAACTATCCTGGGGCATGTTTTCAAAATGAAAGCGCCGGGGAGTAGCGGCGATTTTTCGCGTTCCTTCCCGGCGACTTGCCAACCGATAGCGCCTTACCGCTTCCACCCGTTTCCTCGCCTCAGGCAGGCGACGCAATTCCGCGGCTGGACAATCGCCTAGCCACAGGCAGTAACGCCTCTGTCCCTGAATAAACTCCTCGCTACCGATCCAGGGGCGAAACCATGGAGCCGCCCGCGGCTCCTTAGCGACAAAGGCCGCTTTTTCTTCTTCGCTAAAGAGGTAATTACCGCCATCAATAGGCTGGTTGCCGCTACCCATCACCGGCACGGCGCATAAGGGACGCGAGCGGCTTTTGATAAATACGTCAGGGGCGTCAGTCAGGTAAGGATTGATGTTTTTCGCCTTAACCGCCTGACCGGAACCGTCATAGATGGTTTTCTTAGACACCTCGGTTTTATTACTAAAGCCAATAATCACGCAATGCACCACCGCCCTCCCCCGCGCCGCGTTAGACCACTTGAAAGTCCGGTAGGCAAAGTCTATCTTCAGGGGGAAGGCGGCGTAAAGCGGCTCCCAAAGCAAGGCTGGCTGCTCACCCTGGGCCAGGGAGTTGGTGGAGACATAAGCCACTCGCCGGGCGTTATCCTGAAGCAGGGCGGCCGCTTTCCAGTACCAGGCGGTGACGTAGTCCAGGTTACCCACCCCGCCACTTTCCCCAAACACCTGGCGCATATCGTTTTTTTGCGCCGGAGTCATCAGTCTGGCGCCACTAAAAGGGGGATTGCCAAAGACATAGCAGGGTTTGTCAGTTGGCACCACCTGAGTCCAGTCAATAGTGAGGGCGTTGGCGCACACTAGGTTAGCTGAAGCCTTTAACGGCAAACGTGAGTAGTCGCGGCCAAAAGCCTGCGACACCAGCGTGTTCATCTGGTGATCCACCAGCCACATCCCCACTTTCGCCACCTGGCAGGGAAATTCCTCTATCTCAATACCATGAAATTGACCCACCCGCACTTTAAGCAGGTGGGCGATACTTAATACCCGCTGCCCGCTTCCTAGCTTCACCTTGATAATTTCCAGCTCCAGGCGGCGAAGCTCGCGATAAGCGACAATCAGGAAGTTCCCACAGCCACAGGCTGGATCAAGGAACTGGAGTTCGGCGATCCGCTGGTGAAAAGCGTCCAACTTACGCGGCGTGGACCGCGCCAGGGCGAATTCATGCCAGAGAGAGTCCATACACAGGGGATTTATAACCTTAAGGATGTTTTCCTCGCTGGTGTAATGAGCGCCCAGTTCGCGACGCTGACGCTGATCCATAACGCCCTGGAACAAGGAGCCAAAAGTGGCGGGGGATATGCCGCGCCAGTCAAAGCGGCAGCAGTCCAACAGGAG
>JAITQC010000145.1 GCA_031289115.1 Planctomycetota bacterium | reverse complement strand
GTTTCCCAAACCCACCGCGCTACCACTAATGGCCAGAATCACCCCGAGGTTACTGCTCCAGTTGTCGCGTTTGCTTATAGTCGGTCGGTCACTCAAGTTGTTCCCATTCTTACCAGAGGCGCTTCTTAGCCCGGCCAGGTCGGAAAAGTGGGTTGCCCCCCTTGCCCCGGTGTGGCAGCGGTTTTTCAAGGGTAATCCGGGAGACCGCGGCGCGTTTCCCAGTGCTACCCACGTAAAACGTCAAATATTAAGCGGTAAAGTGTGAATGCGGGTTGGGGTTAGCGGGAGGTGGACGTTACTCCCGCCTCCCCCTGCCTAACAGAGTTAAATTGTACCGCGAAGCGGCAATTTCCACAAGAGACAGTCGCCTGGCGCCAAAACACCGTCCCGGCGGGTTTTTCAGCACTTCAAAAAGGAGCGACGATGTCACCCGAGAGCATCAGCGTAATCGAGCAACGCCGTATCGAGGCGGAAATCATCAAACCCATCTATGAAATTCTCTGTCGCGAACTTGGCGAAGACAAGGCAAAGGCGATACTCCGCGAAGCGGTCAGCCAGTCGGCCCGAGCCACTGGCCACGCCCTCGCCAGTAGCGATAAAAACGGCGGCGGCCTGGCCGGTTTTGTCCAGCTCCAGGAATTATGGAGCCGGGGCGGCGCCTTGAAAACCCGGGTACTCGCCAGTGACGCCAGGGAATACCACTACCAGGTGACCTATTGCCGCTACGCCGAGATGTACCAGCAATTGGGACTGTCCGGCATCGGCGACATACTCTCCTGCCAGCGTGACGCCGCCTTCATCGAGGGTTACGCCCCGGAGGTGAGCCTAACCCGCTCCAGCACCATTATGGAGGGTGGAGCCTGTTGCGACTTTCTTTACCAGGTGAAAGACTGACCAGATGGGCCACCCTAGAACCGGGGTGGCGAGTAGAGAGTTTGAAAATTGACCCAGACCTAATCCACGCTATATAATTCAGGAGTAGTTCTTTTACCACCGTCATTAATCAGGCTGGGTCAACCCCCGCCTTCACCCAAGGAGATAAAAATGTCCAAACCTGTTTTCGATTTCCTCGCCGCCAATCAAGTTTTCTACCTGGCAACCCTGGAAGGCAACCAACCCCGGGTGAGACCCTTCGGTTTCAACCTGGTGGAAAATAACCGCCTCTATTTCATTACTGGTGGCAGCAAAAACGTCGCCCGCCAGTTGCACGCCAACCCCCGTTTCGAGCTCTCGACTGCTAACGCCAAGGGCGAATGGCTGCGCCTCGCCGCCACGGCGGTTTTTGACACCACCCCGGAATTACTGGAAAAAGCCTTCCAGCACATGCCGCCGCTTCGGGAACGCTACGGCAAACCAGACAGCCCCAAGGTGGAAATGTTTTACGCCAGCCAGGTGGTGGCGACGCTGGAGGATATGAACGGCCGGAAAGACGTATATAATTTCTAGTCCGGCGTAACCCACCGGCAAGATCAATCCGTTCTTCCCGGCACCCCAGCTACCCAGGAACTGGGAGACTTCCTTATTGGCCCGCCAGTGTTTGTTAAACCCTGCCGCCCGCCAGGATATCCGGTGGGCGCGGGGTTTATAATTGTGCTATGGCCCAGCTTTTACAGTTGGAGCGTATTTTCCCTAATATACATGTAAGACCTTGCTCCTATTGAATGTATGATACCTCCACAAAAGCTTATCTTTTCGGCTTTGATAATTCACAATGGATGTGAAAAAAAAGCATAGTCATCAATAAAGCTGAAAAAACCGTTGTACTAACCCGGGACGGCGTTGCCCTTTCCATTATGGATTGTCCCGATGGCGTCGGTTTGATAGAGGATTTTCACCAGCAGCTGGTATTTGGCAACAACTATTTGTATCGCCCTATATACAAAGCTATTACATAAAGAAAACGATCGCCTTGGGCGGCAATGTCAATAGTGTAACAACAATGAGATGGTATGAAAAGCGTTAGGTTAGCGATTCTCCAACGGCCAGCTCCTCCAAACGGCCGATAAAAGCCTTGAGGGAGTAGACAGGTTGCAGACGATGATATATCTTAGGGCCATTTGACCCTATCAATAGGAAGTGGAAGGAATTGGTAAATTACCAATCCCTCCGCCTCCCGTTAGGTGGTTCGCCTGACTTGTTTGTCAAGCTTCACCGCCTCGCCAGTGGATTATTCTGTGTCACACCTAACTTACGCCCGCTACCACCCGGGGCGTTATTTATCCAGGCCCTATTTCCAACCGGGGTCGGGTGTAAAAGGCAAACTATGTCCAAGGATCCCCCCCGGGTTAATGGCCCTCGGCTGTGGCAAAGCCTGGAAGCCATGGCGAAACTTGGAGCGACCAGGCGAGGCGGTGTCTGCCGCCCCGCCCTCTCGGAGGCGGATCTGGCCGCCCGAGGTCTACTCCGGGACTGGGCCACCGCCGCCGCTACCCGGTTGGAAATCGACCCCCTGGGCAACCTGTTTTTCCATCGGCCAGGTCAAAATCCCGCCAGTCCCGCCGTCCTCATGGGTTCACACCTGGACAGCCAGCTCACCGGCGGGCGTTTTGACGGCGCCTACGGGGTGCTGGCTGGCCTAGAAGTCATCCGCACCCTGAACGATCTGGATATAGTGACCAAGCGGCCGCTGCAACTGGTCAACTGGACTAACGAGGAGGGTGTCCGCTTCTCCCCCGCCATGCTGGGTTCGGGTGGTTTCGCCGGCGTTTATACCGATGAATACGCGCTTGCCCGCAAGGACAGTAGTGGTGAAAGCCTGGCGATGGCCTTGGAGAGGTCGGGCTACGCCGGACCAGCCCGGACGACCGGTCGCCCTGGCCTGCACGCCGCCTTTGAACTGCATATTGAACAGGGGCCGAGGCTGGAAGCGGAGGGGTTGACTATCGGGGTGGTGACCGGAACCCAGGGCATACGCTGGTATGACGCTGAATTCCGGGGGGAAAGCGCCCATTCCGGCACCACCCCCCTGGCCAAGCGGCGTGACGCCGCCCTAGGTCTCGCCCAGGCGATCCTGGCGGTCCGGGAGATCGGGCTCCAGGAAGGAGAGACAGGGCGGGCCACGGTGGGGAGCGCCAGACTGTTCCCCAATGTCAGGAACGCGGTGACGGAAAAGGCCGTTTTCACAGTGGAGTTCCGCCATCCCGACCAAGCGCGCCTGGTGGCGCAGGGACATAAACTTAAGGAACATCTGGCGAAAATAGCCAAGGCGGACCAGCTTGGGTATTCCCTTAAAGAAATCCTGACCCTTCCCCCCCTCACCTTCGACCCAGGCCTCCTGGGGGTGGTGCGCCAGGCTTGCACTCGCCTCAGACTCCCTCACTGCGACATACTCTCGGGAGCCGGACACGATTCATGCAATGTTAGCCGTGTCGCCCCCACCGCCATGATATTCATTCCCTGCCGGGGTGGCCTAAGCCACAACGAGGCGGAAGACATTCTTCCCGAATGGGCCGAGGCTGGAGCGAACGTCCTCCTGCAGGCAGTGTTGGATCAGGCCCAGACCTGACCTTTTCTCCCGCTCCCCCGCCCTTGCTACGCCAGCCAAACACCGAGGCAAAAAGCGACGCTTCCCGGGTCGACCCAATTAGACAAATATGTTTCCCAGGTGACATATTTGTCTAACAACCCGAGGCGAAAAAAATGAGCGAAAAAAAACATCTACCCTGGACAAGCTTATGGTACTATAAGATTCCCTCCAAGTGTAAGTTATGGATAAGCTAGATTTTTGTCGCGTAAAAGTCAACTTTGGCAGGCGGATTGTATTAATTGGTGTGGGATAATGTTGGCTTGGCTCCCAGATTCCCTTTTCCCTATGGTGACTGTTTTTCCCCTGGCGCGAAAAAAACCATGATTCCCCTGGAGTGCCGGTTACCGGGGGGATTTCTTTACCTTTCGGACTCCCACCGCCCGCCTTGACCCGGGTCGCCGGATTTTCTGTTTTTCAGTCGGAAAAGGAGAGCCAGCATGCGCCAAGTCGCCATCTACGGCATGGGTGGAATCGGTAAATCCACCATCACCCAAAACCTTTGCGCCGGCCTGGGGGAAATGGGAAAGCAACTCATGATTGTCGGTTGCGGTCCCACGGCTTATTCCACCCGCCTAATTCTGGGTGGTGTCGCCCAGCCAACTGTCCTGGAAACACTGCTTAAGGAAGGCGAGGACATCCGGCTTGAGCAGATCCTGAAAGAAGGGTTTGCCAAGATAAAATGCGTTGAGACTGGCTGCCCCGAACCTGGGGTGGGTTGTTTCAGCCGCGGCATCATCACTTCAATCGGCCTCCTCGAACGCCTGGGAGCCTTTACGAGCGACCTGGACTACGTGTTTTACGACGTGCCTGGCGACGCGGTCTGCGGTGGCTTAGCCACGCCCATCCGGGAAGGCAAGGCTCAGGAGGTTTACATCGTTACCTCAGGCGAGGTGATGTCCCTCTACGCCGCCAACAACATCGCCAGGGGGATCCAGAAACACGCCGCCACCACCGGGGTCCGTCTCGGGGGAGTCATCTGCAACAGCCGCCTGGTCGATGGCGAGGCGGAGTTGGTGTCAGTCTTCGCCACGGAACTGGGTTCCCATATGATCCACTTTGTCAACCGCGACAACCTGGTGCAACGGGCGGAAATCAACAAGCGGACTGTTATCGACTATAATTCCCAATCCGACCAGGCCGACGCCTACCGGGTTCTCGCCAGGAAGATAGACGCCAACAAAGTCATGGTAATTCCCCAACCCCTGGAGCAAAACCGGCTGGATGAGCTTATCGTGGAGCATGGTCTCCTGGAAGCGGTATAAGGGCACAGGTTCACGTTACAAGTGGAACAATCTAGCGGCGCCTGACAAGAGAGGCCATGACTTCCCTGGGCTTCCACTAACTTAATTTTTACCGTGGCCTAATATCAAGATGCTTTTCCACTTTCGCCGTCTCTTCCCGCGGGATAGTCGGCAAGTCAATTCCTCGGGGAAAAACCACCGCGGCAATTTAGTAAGATACCATGCAATCTCTTGTTCGTCTTGACATCCGCCCCTCCCTTTTCCACCCTATACCTCATCATCATCGTCTTGAACCAGGCTGTCGTAAGCTTCCCGCACCGCGTCCCCGATGCGGTTGTAGTTTTCGAAAACCAGTATTCCATTTTCCAACAGATCAAGCTGGGGGAGGTCGCCAATCCGCATGGCCACCACTCCGGCGCAGTCAGTCAGGCAGGAGAGGATGTTGTCCATGATCTCGTCCTTGTCTGGCAAACCCACCTGCTCTGGATCCTCTGGGCCGCAATAGGGCATCCCCCCGGGGATGAGCCGGTGCTCCACCAGCCGGGGAGTGGAGCCGTCACAAGCGTAGATATAGAAACCCCTGGCGTGGCCGAAGTGCTGGTTGACCAACTGGCCGTCTTGGGAGGCGACAGCGAAAAGAAGAAGTGGGTTTTCTGGCATATTGTAGCTTTCTCGAAAAAACCTGGATTCTGGCTGGGGGAAAGTATAGTCCCAGGCGAGTCCCAGGGTCAACCAAAGAATCTCCCCCGGGGTTGGCTAAAAAACTGCCGGGAAGTTCCCCGCTTTGGTGGGGAAGACAACGCTTTTAACTTGTCAAGGCCGACTGAGCGGGGATAATTGAAATCTCCCGGTTTAGGCCCGGACCTTCCCCAGCCGGTTGTAAAACACAAAAGACAGCCAGGTTATTCGAATCCGGCGTTTCCTGGCCAGCGGTTTTGCCAAGCGATTGATTAAGTGTCATATTTTTCTTGCGTTTTTTTCCACCAGGCATTAACACGCAATAGATATTTTTTTATCTTACTCGCAACCGTTTGTTTTTCGGAAGGATACCCCTGTATGACTACCAACGCTCCCGCCCACGCCTGCCAAGGAACCCAAGACAACACTTCCCGAATTTCCGGTCCCGATCCCCGGCAGAACCTTATCCTCAAGAAAATCACCCATTCACCCGTAATCAAGGAATTCCAGCTTTATTGCCCCATGGTCGCCAGTTACGCCGCCCCTGGGCAGTTTGTCATTGTCAGAGGCGACGACCGGGGAGAACGGGTTCCCCTCACTATCGCCGACTTCGATCCCCAAACCGGCACCCTGGTCTTGGTTCTCCAAGTGGTTGGCCTTGCCAGTTACCGACTTGACGAGCTAGAGGAGGGAGACCGCTTCCTGGACGTGGTCGGACCCCTGGGCCGTAAATCCGAAATTGAGAAATTCGGCACGGTGATCCTGATAGGCGGAGGGTTGGGAATCGCTCCGGTCTATCCTATCCAAAGAGCCATCAAGGCGGCTGGTAACCGCACCATTTCAATCATTGGCGCCCGCTCCAAAGACCTCCTGTTTTGGGAGGACCGGATGCGGGAAACCTCCGACCAGCTAATCGTCACCACCGACGACGGTTCTTACGGCGAGAAGGCCTTTGTCAACCAGCCGCTGAAAAAATTGCTGGTTAGCGGGGAAAAAATCGACCGGGTCATCGCTATCGGACCTCCGGTCATGATGCGGGCGGTGGTAGAAACCACCCGGCCCTTCCAGGTTCCCACCATTGTCAGCCTGAACTCCATAATGATTGACGGCACCGGCATGTGCGGCGGCTGCCGGGTAGAGGTGGGGGGAGAAACCCGCTTCACCTGTGTCGACGGTCCCGAGTTTGACGGCCACCAGGTCAATTTTGACATCCTCTTCTCCCGCCTAGGTGCCTACAAAGAGCAGGAGGGAAAAACCTTCAACTCCCACAAGGAATACCGGGAAAAGAAGGTGGAAAAAGCTCCGGGACGCACCCCCATGCCGGAGCAACCCCCGGCCGAGCGGGCGAAAAACTTTAACGAGGTGGCCCTAGGCTACGACCAGGACCAGGCCCGGGCCGAAGCGGCCCGCTGCCTGCAGTGCAAAAAGCCCTTCTGCGTCGAAGGTTGTCCGGTGAATGTCAATATTCCCGAATTCATCCGGGAAATCCGCGACGGCCGTTTCGCCGCCGCCGCCAAGGCTCTCAAGCGCACCAACAACCTCCCCGCCGTCTGTGGGCGTGTCTGTCCCCAGGAGACCCAGTGCGAAGCCCGCTGCGTCCTGGCGAAAAAGGGGGAGGCGGTGGCTATCGGCCGCCTGGAGCGTTTCGCCGCCGACACCGAGGCCGAGTCAGGCACCCTTTCCCTGCCTAGCCTTCCCGCCCCCAGTGGCAAGCAAGTGGCGATTGTGGGGGCAGGCCCATCTGGACTAACCGCCGGAGCTGATCTCGCCCTCATGGGCCACCAAGTGGTTATTTTCGAAGCCCTGCACGCCCCGGGCGGCGTCCTCGCCTACGGCATACCGGAATTCCGCCTCCCCAAGGCGATAGTGGCGAGAGAAACAGACTACCTGAAGCGGCTGGGAGTAGATTTCCGGCTGGACAGCCCCATCGGACCCACCATTTCCGTCCCTGGGCTACTCCAGGGTGGCTTTGCCGCCGTTTTTATTGGTAGCGGAGCCGGACTACCCTGGTTCCTCAGCATTCCTGGGGAAAACTTGAAGGGGGTTTACTCCTCCAATGAAATCCTCACCCGCATCAACCTGATGAAAGCCTACCGCTTCCCGGAATACGACACCCCGGTTCTGGTCGGCCGGCATGTCTGCGTGACAGGGGGTGGCAATGTCGCCATGGACTCGGCCCGCTCCATGCTTAGGCTCGGGGCGGAAAGCGTCACCCTGGTATACCGCCGCACCCGTAAAGAACTCCCGGCCCGGGCCGAGGAGGTGCACCACGCCCTGGAAGAAGGGGTGCGACTGATGGAACTGGTGGCGCCGGTGCGGCTCATTGGCGACTCTTCCGACTGGCTCACCGGTATCGAATGCCTCCGGATGGAACTGGGGGAACCGGACGCCAGCGGCCGGCGGCGGCCAGTGACTGTGAAAGGTTCGGAACACGTTGTCGAGTGCGACCAGTTGATAGTGGCGATCGGCAATGGTCCCAATCCTGTCCTCACCCGGACCTTCCCTGACCTGACGCTAGACAAGCGCGGCAATATTCCGGTGGATGAAAACATGATGACCAATGTCAAGGGTGTCTTCGCCGGGGGCGACATAGTAACCGGCGCCGCCACCGTTATTGAGGCGATGGGAGCGGGAAAACGCGCCGCCGCCGCCATCGACCACTTTATCCGTTCCAACTGAGGCGCAGGCTATTTATTCACCGCGTCAGCGGTCAAAATCAACCCCTGCTTTTCACTTGACGTTGACGCTGACAACTCTTGGCGTAACAAGGGTAAAAATATTAATTGGCCAACTTTAACAACTTGCTTTTTTCCTGGTTTCCCCTTATATGACGACTGATTTCCTTTTCATGCCGAAAAGGATGCTTCTTGACGTCATGGGAAACCAAATTGCCGTTTTTCCGTCACTTTTTTGACACTTTTTCCACAGCCGGGAAGCAAGCGGAATTATTTCTGCTTGGCTTCGCGGTCCTGTTTGGTCTTGGTCTCTCCTCCGTCCCGGGCGCGGAAGGGGAGATTGACATAGCCCTTCTTATGAACCGCCTGGCGGTGGTTGACCAGGAGATAGATGACGCCCTGGTTGACGCTGACCGCCGCCAAGGCCACCTCCCCCCTGTCAACCGGGCCCAATATCTTTCGAGTCTCTTAGCGCCAGACACCGGAAGCCAGCTTCGCGTTGGTGGCGACCTCCAGGTGTTTTACAGCCGCTCCCGGTCAAATTTCACCACCCCGTCGGGAGGAGTTTTCCCCAGCGGGGGTAGCGGAAAATCCGACCTCACCGCCTTCGCCCTCACGCGTGATCGCCTTAACCTTGACCTTGAGGCAGGCAACCGTTTCCACGCCTTCATCGAATTCAACCTCTCTGGCGACAGCCAGCGCCGCCCCCTTTACGCCAGCCACAACGACCACGGAGTCTACCAGCAGCAGCGCCAGGAAAACTTCCTTGGCGAAACCTACCTGGAGTTCCGGAAAAACGGGCATTCAGGGGCGGGGTTCCGGATCGGCCGCCTCGACCTCCCCTTTGGCCTGGCGGTTAAACCCGACCTCTTCCCCGGTTCCTACCTGGACGCTCCGGATCTCCTGGTTAGCGACCTCCTCGCCCCCTTCGGTAGCACCGCTTCGCCTCGCCTTCCCCACGCCTCCCGCTCGGAGGAGCCAGTGATGGCGGTGGAAGCCAGTTATGACCTAAGAGACATTGTCCGTTTCAGCGCCGCTCTTTTCCAGGAGGAGCGGCGTATCCTCGGGTGGGCGAATTCAACAGGCTGGGATTTCCGTTCTGCCGATCCGGGTTTTCGCTCCTTCCAGGTGTCAGCCGGGGTTTCCCCCCTCGAAGGCTGGGAACTGTCCCTGGCTTTCCGTAACCGTCACGACCGCGGACGCGGGGTGGCCTACTGGACCGACTCCCCCTTCCGGGAGGATTTCCGCTCCGCTCTCGCCACGGGCCAAAGCGACCCGGCCTGGGACCCTTCCCGGGGGGAATGGAGCGACCAGGGTGGAGGGGAGGCGTTTGGCTCGCGTTCAAACGAACAGGCCTTCTACGCTGGCCTGGCGCTGGAAATTCCCCTCACCGGGATAGCCCTCTTCGCCGAGTACGCCCATGGCTGGAACCAGGGTTTTAACCAGCACATTAACTCCGACAGCCTGAACACTGGTCTTAGCTACCGCCTCTTCCCTCGGCTAACCCTGCATCTGCAACACGAGTGGCTGCGAGTCAAAGACGCATCCCACCTGGTCGACACTGGTTTAGGCGCTTGGGCCCGCGACACCCACCGGCATTCACTCCACCGCTACCTTTTAGCCCTGGAGTATGAGCTTTACACCGGCCTCTGGCTTGAGGCGGGTTGGCAGCATGAAGACTGGCGGGACCTTTCCAGCCTGACCCGCCTTAAACGCCGCCTGGCGAGTAACCTCTTTTACCTGGGAACCCGCTTTACCTTCTAGCCAGTCCACTTGGCGTCAGCGGGTTTCCCCCGCCGAGGGGTTAGCCAGCGACCCCTACGCCACTATTAACTCTATTGGCTAATCGATTATATTACTGGTGACACTCGTTCCCTGCCGGGGGGATGTCGCCCGGCTGTCCAGCGCCACTCCCAACCCAGCCGAGGCAGGCAGCTTTGCACAAGAAAAAACACCCCGCTTTTACAACCAGACCTGGGGTTTTTCCCAAAAAAAGATTGACAGCATCGGGTGATTTAGTTACCGTTATAAAATCCCCAAAAATAGTTTTTTTGTTTTTGTTTTGCCTCTGTAATTACTCGCAATTCACTTTTAACGTTCGTTCCTTTCCCAGAATATATCTTTATTTATCATATTGTTGTTGCAAAACAATAACATCACTTTCTTTATCCAAAATATTCAGCCTCCAGTCATTTGTACCTTTTGCTGCTGGTCCAAGCGTACTACGTTTAAACCAAGTGGCCATACCCATTCGCCATTACGCCGGTTGCCTGAAATTCCAACGTCCCCGGGGTCACAAGTGGTTTTTCCCTAACGGTGGACAGCGCCACTTACGCCAAGCATTTTTCTCCCTGACCCTAACAACCCTGGTAACCCAGTTCCGCCGCCTTCCCTATGTCAAGCAAGCTTTACTTACCCCCGGCGGCGGTTGTGCCAAACCCTTTTTCCCCAAGCGGTCTTTACCGTGTCCTGGGCCTTGCCCTGACTGACCGTTCCGGGTTTTTCCAGTCCAGCTGTGAATCAACCCGTCTTATGTCAATATGTTTGGCTTATTATTTCGCGCAGTTTTTAGGAGACAAGCAAAATGGGTAAAATCGAATATCTTTCCAGCCTGCCGGGTAAAATGAAGGGAGTTGTGGTTCACGGACCCAAGGATTACCGGTTGGAGGAGGTTCCGGTTCCCGAATGCAAGGACGATGACATCATTATCAAAGTCCTCGCCTCGGGGATTTGTGG
>JAITQC010000056.1 GCA_031289115.1 Planctomycetota bacterium | reverse complement strand
CGAAACCAGTAGGCCTGGCGCTCGAGAGGGACGGCGCGCCAGTGGTTGTCCAAGCCTGTTTCCCCCACCGCCACCACCTCCGGGAGGCGGGCAAGGTCCTGGAGCGTCTGCCAGTCTTCTTCCCCCAGGTCAAGGCAGTCGCAGGGGTGCACTCCCACCCCGGCCCAGACCCCGGGGTGGCGCCGGGCAAGGTCGATCCCGGCGCGGGAACTCCCCACGTCCACCCCCACGGTCAACATCCCTACCCCGGCCTGCTGGCAAAGGGCGATCACCTCCGGGCGGTCAGGGTCGAACTGGTCCATGGCGAGGTGGCAATGGCTGTCAAAATAAGGCAAAGCCTGGTATCCTTCGGGAGTCGCCCTGGCTAAAGTGTTCACAACCCGGGGATGCCAACTTCGCCTAGCCGGTAGATAGCCGGCATTCCCGGCGTCTGCCCCGCCGCCACCGCCTCGGGTGAGAGAGAGGCGGGAAAAGCTGGCTGCAAAACCTGGATCCGGGTGTTTTTCCTGACCGTGGCGAAATACCGGTCGACCTCGGCCTGGAAAGCGGCGCTTTCCAGCTGGCGGGCGATTGCCCGGCTGACTTCACGGAAGGGTTCCCGCCGTTCCGGCCCGATGGCAAGCAGCCAAGCCAGGTGATAACCATAGGGGCTTTCGAGAATGGGGGCGAGACGGTCTGGCTCCTCTTCCCGGAGGGCGGTGCGGATGTCAGCAAGCCAGAGCTCGCGCTCAGGGTCACTGGCTGTCTCTTCGCTTTCCAGTCCCCCCCGGGCGGCGCTCACTGGATCGTCGGAGTAATTCTCAGCCGCCGCCTCGAAGGTCATTTCTCCCGCCTCCAGCCGCTGCCACAGTTCACTCACCGCCTCCCGAGCCGCCTGGTCGCCCCCCCGGGCTTCCCGGGAAAAGAAGATATGGCGAAACTTCACCAGACCCGGGCGGGAAAACTCCTGCGGGTGGTTGGCGTAGTACTCCTGGACCATCCGGGGTCCTGGGGAAGAGGAGCGGGGATTAATGATCTGGGTGAGGTAGGAATGGGTAAAGGCCTTTTTTTCCAGGCGGCGCTGCCAGTCCTGGTAGGTCATTCCCCGCCCTTCCAGCACTTTCAGGAGTTTGCTACGCCCCCCCGACTCTTTCACCAGGTCGCTGGTAAGCTGGCGGTAAAAACGGTCCATGTCTGTTTTCATCACCTGGCGTATTTTGGCAACAATGACCGGTATCGGCTGGGGAGCGCCGGCCTGCTGCTGGGAGCGGTAGATGTTGTCGGCGAAACGGTTGATCATGGAGTCATGCTCGCTCTGGGCCACCTGATAGAGGAGTTCGTCCTTGATCAGGGCATCCAAGGCCTGCCGCCACTCATCCTGTAAGCGGGCGTTACCTTCGGCCGCGGTGATTTTGCCGTTTCGTACCCGGGCCAAAGTCTCGTACCACACCGGACCCCAGAGTTCATAAACCTGCCCCGTAGTCACCCGACCGCTACCCACCTCGGCCACCACGGTATGCTGGGCAGACTGTCCCGCTAGAACCGGGGTGGTAGCTATGCCAAGCAGGACGACAAACCCCAGGACAGCGAACCCGGTTCGACGCCAGCGGCGGAGTGTGAAAAAACAATCTGAACGCACTATATGAGACAGCAAAATGGCTTCCTTTGGCCTGGTGCCGCCAGCGGCGGCCGCCTTTTTTTCCCGCCCCTCCCCAGGCAATAGCCGAGTTGGAAAAACACCTTCTTCCCAATCGGGGAAAATAATAATATAATTATAAATGACGTTTTACGCCAATTGCAATATCCCGGCCAGCCGGAAGAGTCAGTCCCGGCCCCGAACCTCTGTCGCAGGGAGAAGGTCTATGTCAGACGATAGTGTCACCCACCGCCCCCGGGCCTTCCGTTACGCCCTGATCATCCTGGCCGGTCTTTGCCTTATTCTGGTCATTGGCCTTTATTTGCTTCCCAGCTTCCTGCCGGTGGGAACCATACGCGAAATCATTAACGAGCGTACCCGGGAAGAAGCCGGCCTGGAGGTGAATTTCGCCAACTTGAGCTTCACCTGGAACGGGGGCCTGGCCTTGTCTGGCCTTAGTGTCACCCCCCTGGCTGGGGAAAACGGGGAGACGCCACCCCCCCTGGCCACCCTGGACGATGTCAAGGTTGATGTTGCCCTTAGCCAACTCCTCTGGGGAAACTTGGTGGTTGAGAGAGTAAGCGTGTCTGGCCTGTCGCTAAGGCTCGCCCGGGACCAAAACGGCGCCCTGGCCCTTCCCCAACCCCTCCTCCGGACGGCAGCGGGAAGCGGAGAGAACCGCGGCGGGGAGGGCGATGGAAGCGTCTCCAGCCCACCCTCTATTCCTCCCCTGGAAATCCATCTGGTGGAGGTGGAACGCGCCGCTTTCAGCCTGGTGGGAGTGGATGGGAATACCGAAGCCGAGGTCAGTCTCGACTTTTTCCGCCTGGAAGGCAAGGGTCTGGAAGATCCTTTCCAGCTTAGCGGCCGCCTGGTGCCTTTTCCCTCCGCCAGCCAAGGGCGGGGAGCAGTCACTTTCGACGGAAGCGCCCGGCTGGTCCGAAACTTCGCCTTCGATCCAGCGGGTGAGGCCGAACTCCAGGTGCGCCTGGCCGACCTCCCCCTCGACCTTTACGCTAGTCAACTGGGGTTGGCTAACCTGATACCCGCCGGCAGCCTGGAGGGGGAAATCTCCCTCGCCTTCCGGGAAGGCCGCGGCGTTCTGGAGGTTAATAGCCTGGAGACCCGAGGCCTTACCCTGGGTCTTGCTAACCCTCTGGCGCTACCCGACACTAGCTTTGGCGGCTCGTTTGACTATGACCCGGCTAGCGACCAGGCTAGCCTCACCGCCCTCCGGGTGGAAAACCGGGTGAAGCAGGTGAGCGCCAGCGGGAAGTTCACTGGCCTGAAAAACCTGGCAAGCGGTGGCTTCCCAGCGGGAGGAATCGACTACCAGGGCCAGATCAACCTGGCCTCAGCCCTGGAACTTTTCAAAAGCATAGCTGGAGACAGCCAGCCCGACAACCTCCCCACCCCTAGCGGGGAAGTCGGCTTTTCTGGCCGCGTGGAACTCGCCGCCGACAGCGGACCCACCGCTCGTCTCTCCCTGGCTTTCCAGCCAGGAACAGTTGGTCTGACCGGCCTAATCCCGGATGGGGAAGTACAGTTTTCCCCGGGAGGCCTGGATCTTCTCGCTAGCCTAAACCTGGGGGAGTCAGGGGAACTCGCCGCCGCCCTGACCATCCGGGAATTTCCCCTGACCGCCAGTATTCCCGGCTTTACCCAACCCCTTGGCCTTAACGTTACGGGCGGGGTGGGCGTCACCGCCCATCTAAGTGGCAACACCATGGCGGCGGAGCTTCGTCTGGAAAAAGCCGAGCTGGCGATCCCGGAAAACCCCTGGACTAAAGCGCTAAACCTGACCGTTAACGACTGGCGTCTTATCCTCGACCTGGAAAAAGACGTTTTAAGACTGGAGAACGCGAGTCTGGCCCTTAACGACAACATCAAGCTTGGCCTGACTGGAGGACAATTCACCGGAATACTCGCCGGCAACCCCCAGGGAAGCCTGGATGCCAATTCCTCGTTCATGCTTGAGTCCCTGGCCCCCCTGGCCGGACCCAGCCTCCCCGCCAACCCCGCTTCCCTCAAGGGAGTGCTCCGTACCGCGGTCCGGGCGGTCCTTGGTCCTGACAAACTTGACCTACGTCTCAACCTCCAGGTAGACCAGTTGGCCGCTGGCCTAACCATCCCCGGCCTCGACCTGGCGGTGGAGTCGCCGCAAGTCAGGCTCGAGCTTCTAGCCCAAGCCGAGCGCAGCTTAAACCAGCTTAGCCTGGAGCATCTGACTATCAGTAACACTGGTCTAGGGCTTAGTCTTACCGATGCCAATGGCGACAAACTTAGCGGCCGCGTCGCCGCCACCACCTTCGCCCTCGCCGCCGGCTTCGACCGCTCCACCACCACCCTCGTCCTCTCTAGTCTCGACCTCAAGTCGAACGGTTTAAGCCTTGACGCCAGCCGGAACGGACAGACCGCCACCCTGGCGGTTGGCAACTGGCATATTCTGGCAGCTAGCCAAGAAAACCCGGCCCGCCTGCCTCTACTCCTGGACAACCCCGTTTCCCTTCCCGACATCCAAGTCGCCCTGGACGAACTCACCTTTAGCCAGGACGGGGGAGGTGAGGCGAGCCGACTGGGTAACGTCCGGGTCCGGGTCGCGGTAGACAGCGACCCGGCTAGCGATACTAGCGGCGGAATGCCCATCATTAATCTACGGCGGGCCGAACTCCTGGCTTCGCCAGTGGCGGCCCAGGCCCGGGGTAGCTACAGTCCTGGTAACGGCCGGGTGAACCTTGAATACGCCGCCCGGTTCGCCCCGGAAAGGGTTGCCCCGCTCCTCCGCTATCTCCAGATACCTCCCGAACTCCTGGCGGCGGCCGAGGTGGGCGGTAATTTCACCTGGGACGGGGTGGAACTCGCCAGTGTCTGCCAGGCCAAGGGGGCGTTACGCTTTAACGCCGGAGCGGCTGTTCCCTTCTCCCTCTCGCATGATTTCTCCTTTAGCTACCAGCCCGAAAGCCAGGAGGTCCAGGTCACTATCCGGAGTTTTGGCGGTAGTGTCGGGAAAGAGGAAGGCGGCACCGCCCTTAGTCTAAGCGCCCACCCCTCCACCCTCACCCTTGGCTCCACCGGCGCCCAGGGTTTCCTTGACCTACGCCTAAACGGCGAAGCCGAGCCAACCCGCCAGATGGCGCTGGGGCTAGCTAGCCTACTTCCGGAACTGCGTCCCATCGCCGAAAAGCTCCGTACCTCCCAGGCGGGCGGCGCCTCCCAGGTCTGGTCGCAAATCCAGGGAAAGGACCGGGAAACACTAGTTTTCAACCTCGGTGGCATTTGGCAGGGGGCCGCCTTCGCCCTGGACGGACAACCTTTCCTCGCCGAGGCGGGTAAGCTTGGCGCCTCCTGCGTCAGTGAATACACCTACAGCGGACGGCGTTTTAACCTGAGCAAGTTTTCCTTCAATTCCGACACCGGCCAGATCCGGGGCGAAGGTTCGGCGACAGGCGTGATCGACCTCGACTCCGCCGGCGCCTTCACCGGTCTATCCCAACTTAGCGCCGCCTTCCGCTTTATTTTTGGCGACCTAACCCGCCTGGCCGGGGTTTTCCCTGGCCTAGTCCCTTCCGACCTCGGCCTAGCCGGACGGGTGGACGGGGAGTTTCAGGCGAGCGGGAACACCCAGAGCCTCACCCTGGAAAAAGGACAGCTTAACCTACGCGACCTCAAGGTCCTCCCGGATGGCCTTAACCTCAGTTCCAGCACCGGCACGGCGGTTTTCCAGGCCACCCTCGGGCTAAACCCGCCCGGAAGTTACCGCCTGGACGATTCGGACTACGCGTTCCTGCGCGCCTTCAACCTGGCCGGGGGCGCCGCCCGGCTGGACGGGGCCACGGTCTACGGCCAGCCCCTGAATACCTTTGAAGTCGCTTTCCAGCTTATCACCGGCCAGTTACGCCTTGACGCCCTGCAAGTCGGTATCGCTGGCGAGCCAGGCGAAAGCGGCGGACGGGTTAAAGTGGCGGGGCAAGTCGACTTCAATTCCGCCGTCCCGGCGGTCGACATCCGGCTAGGGGTGGTAACTCTTCCCTTGAAACAATTTTCCCCTGAATTCAAGGAATTTTTCACCATTAACAGCGGCATCCTCAATCTCCCCCCCACCCAGGGGGAAAACGCCGCCGTCGCCTTCCGCGGCCTTACCCTGCCGGAAGTGCTCGCCAGTATCAAACTGGATAATTTCCGCTTCGCCACTGGTCCCCTGGTGGTGGAAACCGGCCCCGAAATCAACGCCCAACTTGATCACGCCCGTAGCCTCCTGAAAATGGAAGCCAAGGAACCCAACAGTTCCGACCGGGTGTTCTCCTTCACCAGTATCACCGGTTCGGTGGTGGCGACTGGCCAAGGCGGTTTAACCATCCCAGGCGACGCCCCCCTCTACCTGACTGGCGACAACACCGGCGACTTTCTGGTCCGCGGCGACATCCGCGCCGACCAGACCCTACAGCTCGAGGCCATGCTTGCTAACCACCTAGAAAAAGTGCTGGCCTTTAGTCTCCCCAGCCTAATTCCCAATTTGTCCAATCAACCCCGGGATGAACAAAGCCAGTTTATGAACCGGATGAACGCTAACGCCCAGGCCGAGCATTACAAGCTAAAAGTCACCGGACCCATGGACTCGCCTGCCATTGGCGGCATCCCGGAACTGGTGGGTCGTATGCTTACTGACATTCCCCTGGCCGCCCCCTTCGCCGTCATTGGTGGCGTAGTTAATCTGGGTAGAAACGTCACCGGAGGTCTAGGCCGGGGAGTGGGCGGGCTTATCGGCAACCTGGCTAATCCGGGCGGCCAGAGTGACGCCGCGGCTTCACCCGATGCCAGCACCGCGCCGGAGACGGGGGAAACTACCCCTGACCAACGCCCCAACCTTTTGCGGGGGCTCTTAAACCGGCGCTAACCGGCTAGGGCGACCTTGCCCCGGTAGAGAAGGTGAACAGGGAAAAACCATGGCAAAACCGGACGCGGTGGTGCTTCTTTCCGGCGGCCTCGATTCCGCCACCGCTCTGGCGGTAGCGGTGCGGGACGGCCACGCCTGCCACTGCCTCTCCTTCGACTACGGACAGCGTAACATTGCCGAACTCGCCGCCGCCGCCAAAGTGGCGGCAGCCGGGGGCGCCCGCTCGCACCGTTGTCTACGTCTTGACCTACGCGCCATCGGGGGTTCGGCCCTGACTGACGACATCGCGGTTCCCAAAAACCAGGACAACCCGGGAATACCCGTCACCTACGTCCCGGCCCGCAACACCATCTTCCTCGCCTACGGCCTGGCGGTGGCGGAATCCCTGGCGGCGGGAGCTATTTTCATCGGAGTGAATTCGGTAGACTTTTCCGGCTACCCGGATTGCCGGCCGGAGTTTATCGCCGCCTTCCAGGGTCTGGCCGACCTGGCTACCCGCCAAACCAGCCAAGGCGAGCGAATCATGATTTACGCTCCACTACAAAAATTGGACAAGGCGGGGATTATTCAGCTAGGCACTGAGCTGGGGGTAGACTATTCCTTGACTCTAAGCTGCTACGATCCTGACCCGGACGGCCTGGCCTGTGGCGGTTGCGACGCCTGCCGCTTCCGCCGCGGCGGTTTCCAGGCGGCTGGGCTCCCTGACCCGACCCGCTACCAGGCGAACACCCGGAAAGGCAGTTAGGATGGCGCTGGGTAAAAGTCGGATGTTTTTTAAACAAGCGCTGGGAAACCCCCGTAAGACCGGGGCGGTGGCGCCAAGCTCCCGGCATTTGGCCAAGCACATGCTTGACCTTTCTGGCCTGGCGGAAAGCCGGGTTATCGCCGAGTATGGCCCAGGAACCGGCTCTTTCACCCGGCACATTCTGGCGCGGCTGAGGCCAGACCAACGCTTTTTCTGCGTCGAAATCAACCCGGACTTCGCTAATGCTCTCCGCCAAGAACACCCTGGCCTAAGCGTCCACGTCGGTTGCGCCTCCGGCATCGCCAGTTTTTGCCAGCAAGAGGAGGTGGCGGGGATTGACTGCGTGGTGTCAGGCCTTCCCTGGGCGGTTTTCCCTGACCCGCTACAGACCAGCATCCTGGAGTCGATGCTGGCAGTGATGCCGCCCGGCGGCTCCTTCGTCACCTTCGCTTATCTTCAGGGACTCTTTCTGCCGGCGGGGAGAAAGTTCCGGCGCCACCTCGGACGCTATTTCTCCCGGGTCGAGCGTAGCAGCGTGGTCTGGCTTAACTTCCCCCCCGCTGTGGTCTACCATTGCCGCAAATAGCCAGCTTCCCGGTCTTAAAATGCTTGCCCTGGCCGCGGGTGAAACGTAAAATTGGCTTTTTCTTTGGCGTCTGGCGCGCATCTTGTTACGCCGTAACCTTGCGGGACTACCTGCCCCGCGGTCGCCTTTTTCCAGGAGATCCATGAATTTCTACCTGAAACTCACCCTGGCCCTCGCCCTGGTTTCGGGGGTGACCGCCGGTCTCCTTTCCCTTACCGCCAGCCTCACCGCCCCCCAGATCGCCATCCGCCAGGCGGAGGAGCAGGAAGCGGCTCTTTACCAGGTGTTTTTCCACCAGGTTAAGGAGAAAGACGGCGCTGTCCTCTTCCAGCTAGCGGTCGAGCCCCTGGCTAACGGCGTGGTGGCCCTTAGGGAAACCGGCCAAGGGCTCGACACCCCGCCCTCCTACTACGCCGCCACCGGCTCCGCCATCGGCTACAACCCCAGCGCCCCCATAACCCTGATGGTCGGCTTCACCGCCGCCCGGGAAGGAGTGGACAAGCTTCTTTCCGGCTATCTCGAAGCGGAACGCCTGCCTAAGTCTTTGAAAAACGCCCACTATATTGTCGGTTTTTCCGTAATCAGCAGCACCGAGACTCCCGGACTAGGGGAACGGATCCGGGATTCCCGCCCCACTTTCACCTGGCAAGATTTCCTGTCTGGCCAGGAGGTGGATGACCATCCCGACCGCGCCACCAATTTCCAGCGCCAGTTCCGGGGAAAGACCATGGAGGAGTTGGTCTGGCGTCGCCAGGGTGGCGACCTTGACGCCATCACCGCCTCCACCATCACCTCCAACGCGGTGGCTGTCGCTCTGGTGGACGCGGCGGAAAAACTGGCCCTGACCCTGCGGCAAAATCCGGAAAAGCGAGAATAGCACGCATGCGTAACGCCCTTGGTCTGGCTATCATCCTCTGTTTCGCCCTTCCGCTCCCGGCGGCCGAGCCCACGCTTGCCGACCTTGTCCCCGCCACCACTATCGCCTGCCTGATTCCGCCTGATGACAACGCCCTGGAGCAGGCCTTTACCAACAGTATCTTCCGCTTCCTGGGTGAACTCCCGGAAATGGCTCCTTTCCTGGGTAGCCTGGCAGAGTCCAGGCAGCACCTGGCCGCCACCCTGATGAACGAAGCGGGGCTCACGGAAAAACTCGCCCGCGAGCTGGTTAACGCCCGTTTCGGAGCCGCCCTCCTTAACCTGTCCTTTGGACCAGGCGGCGAAATCACCCCGGAAATAGTGATGGTGGCCCAACTCCCTAGCGCCCCCGACCGGAACAGCATATTTAACGCGGTCCGCCTTCTTCTTAACCGTCCCGCCGTGGTACAAAAAGTATTGAAAAACCAGGGCCTTGACCCCAACCTGCCGCTGGTGTCTCTGGCCCAGGAGGAAAACTACCCTGGTTTCCCCCCCCTCCTCCGGATCGGCCCTAACCTACGGATCGCCGTACTCGGGCGGCTGGTGGTGGTTTATCACGGCCCGGGTTCCGGGGCGATGCGCACCATTTTTGACACTCTGCAAAATCCCGCCCAGTCCCTCACCCATAACCTGGCGTACCAGGAAACCCTGCGCGGTAGCGGCGCCACCCCCGGGATGGCCTTCACCTTTGTCAACCTCCCTCGCCTCATCCCCCTTCTTGACGCCGGTGGCCTCACCCGCCTTACCCGCGTCCTTGACACTATCGGCCTCGCCGGGGCCCAGTCGCTAGGCCTAGCCAGTGGTTACCAGAAGACCGGCATCACCCACAACCTCTACCTCTATTCCCCGGGAAGGTTGTCGGGAGTGTTCGCCGCCCTCCGGCCAGCCAACCCCCAGGCCGGCATGGAGCTTTACAGTAAAATTGTCCCCGCCCCGGCCGCCGCTTTCCTGGCTCTTCGTCTTGACCTCTCCGCCCTGCTCGCCGAAGGCAGTTACCTCGCCGAAGGTATCCGTAGCCTGGGTGGCGGCGACTTAAGGCGTTACCTGGAAGAGGAGACCTTGCTCGGGGTGCCCCTGCTGGACTTGGCGTCGGTTCTTGGGGAAGACGTGGTACTGCGTCCCCATAACGACAGCCAGGTGCTGCTCTTCTCCAACGTCGACACTGGCGCCATCCGGGACATTCTCGCCCGGATGGAACGTAACACCCAGACCAGTTTCTCCGTGGTGGAAGAAAACGGCTACCAGATCCACTACTTCCGGCCCGGCGGGAGGTCCCCCCTCCCCCTCACCCCGGCCTTTTGCCTCATCCCCAAGCAACAGTCACCCGGGCGGGCTCTTCTCTACGTGGCTAGCCACCCCCAGGCCTTGGTGTCCCTTATCCGCGAGGCGATGACCAGCAAAGGCAGTATCGCCAGTAGCCAGGATTTCCAGACCGTGGCCGAAGGGATGGGCGGGGGCTATTCGCTGTTTTATTACGCCGACAGCCGGGAGAGCTACCGGCGTTTCTACAATTTCCTCCTCCCCCTGGCTTCCCTTCTCTACTGGACCGGGGACGCCCCCCCCGACGCCGGCCTGCTTCCGGTGGATGCTGAACTCATGCCGCATTTCTTCGGTTGCGCCTTCGGGATAAAGCCTGGGACCGACGGAGTGGCGTTACAGTTTTACAGCCCGGTCGGGGTGCACGGTTTCCTTATCTTCCTGGTCGACCGCCTGGTCCTGTCCAATCCCCTGGTCCTCAGCTGGGCCTATTCCACCTCCCTCGAGCTGGGCGGGTATCTGCCCTGGTAAAGGACCCGCCCTGTGCCCAATCCTTCCGTCGCCATTGTCGGCCGCCCTAACGTGGGCAAATCCACCCTCTTTAACACCCTGGCGGGTTCGCGGATCGCCATCGAGGCCGACACCCCCGGGGTCACTCGCGACCGCCTCCTCTATCCTCTGGAAGTGGATGGACGCTATCTCGACCTGGTCGACACCGGTGGTATCGGGGTAATCGACAGTCAGCGCCTGGAGGCCGAGGTGGAGCGCCAGATTTCCCTGGCGATCTCGGCGGCTGACCTCCTTCTTTTCCTGGTGGACTCCCGGGACGGCATCACCCCCCTGGACCAGGCAGTGGCGGCGCGCCTACGCCGGGCGGGTAAGAAAACGCTTCTGGTAGCCACCAAGGTGGATACCGACCGCCTGGGAGTGAACCTCCCTAGCTTCCACGCCCTGGGGTTCGGGGATCCCCTGCCGATCAGCGCCAAGCAAAACCGCGGCCTCTACGCCCTACGTGAGGCTATAGTGGACGCCCTGCCACCGCTGGCGGAAGAGGAAAAGAGCGAAGGGGAGGAAAAGGGGGAAATAGCCAAAATCGCCCTGGTCGGGCGCCGCAACGTCGGCAAGTCCACCTTTGTCAACCAGATCATCGGTAGCGAGCGGGTGATTGTCTCCGACCTGCCCGGCACCACCCGCGACTCCCTGGACATCATGGTCACCCCGGCGATCGGGGAGCCCTTCATTCTCATCGACACGGCGGGTCTACGCAAACGCGGGCAAATGGACGATTCGCTGGAGTTTTTCGGCCACATGCGGACCGAGAAGGCGGTGCGCCGGGCCGAGGGAGTGATCCTCATGCTTGACGCCACCGATGAAATCGGCCGGGTGGACAAGCAGATAGCTGCCTATATCCTGGAAAACTTCAAACCTTGCTTACTCGCCCTTAACAAGTGGGACCTGGTCCAGGCGAAAAACCCCGGGGTCAAGCTGGAGCACTTTGCCCAATACGTGGCTGACCGCCTGCCTGGCCTCCATTTCTGCCGCCTGGCCGCCCTCTCGGCCCGGGACGGCCTTAACGCCGAGGCCTCGGTAGCCGCCACCCTCGACCTGGTGCGCCAGGCCGCTAGCCGAGTGGGGACGGCCCAACTGAACGCCGCCCTGATGGCGGCGCAGAGTAAACGGGCCACCCGGGCGAAAGGGGGAAAACTTGGCCGCGTCTACTACGCCACCCAGGTCGAGACCTCCCCCCCCACTTTTCTCCTCTTTGTCAACAACCCCTCCCAGTTTGACGAAAACTACAAACGCTACCTGACTAACCAACTCCGGAAGGAACTGGCGCTGGAGGAAATCCCCTTGCGCATCCTTTTGAAGGCGAGTTCGGAAAAGGAGATCGGTCGCTATTCCTAGGGTCAGGCGGTTTGGCCGGGTTACCACCAATTCGCATCACAGAGCTAACGGCTAAACCGTCTTGACAATGATCGTATTCTTCAGAGATACTAGGCAAAATAAGGAAATGCTTATGTTGCCTTCGGAACGTTTACATTTTCACCGCCAAACCATTTTGGAAATCATGACGCGTTACCCCATGCTTACCAACTTGCGGGTTATTGGTTCAGTAGCCCGGGGTGAAGACACCGGGGACAGCGACATTGATTTTTTGGTCGATGCTGCCCGCGGCACAACCCTCTTTAACCTTGGTGGCCTCCATGAGGATCTGGAGGAATTGCTGGGCGTTCCCGTGGACATCCTCACCTCCGGAGGGCGTATGCATAAGTATCTGCGGATGTCTATAGAAAGAGACGCTACACCGGTATGAACCATACCCCCCAGCAAGTCGAAAACTCCTTGCTGCTATCCACCCATCTGCCAAGCGCGTTGGCTAACTTTGAACTCCGTTGCCGTATTGAGGATTTGATTAGAGGCTGGGGCTTGGTCCCGGCAAAAGTTGTAACGCCGTAACGTTCGCTGGAGGAAGCGACATGAAAAAATCCTACGCCGATATGGATCCGGTAGAGGAAATTCGTGCGGTTCGGGCGGAAATAATGGATGAGTTTAAAACTCTTGATGCTTTATGCGAATATTTGAATAAGCATTACACCAAGGCTCCCGTAGCGAAGCCCAAAGAAAGCAAGAAAGTTTCCCGCCAGCGTAAGGCAACTAAGCACCCTTCTTGATATCGCTGTTTTGTCCAATTCCCCGCCATTTTCACTAGGGAAAAATGCCAAGAAATAAGCGATTGCCGCTTAATTTGGCGTGAAATACGCGTTAAAAACGTAACCCAGTTCAACCAAGCCCAGGTCAGGCGTGTCAGTGTTCTTTCGCCCCTAGCCAATCTACGCCCCCATGTTTACCTTGGTGAAGGCTATGGGCCAAGGCTTGCTAGAAGGCGTTTTCCTGACTCCCCTCCCGACCTAATTCCCCCTGGAAAAACTGGCGTAAAACACCACCTCGGCCGCCGGTAGTTTCTTGAAATGCAGGGGATTCTTCACCGCGTCGGCGGCGGGATAGCCAAGCGGCAGGACCGCCACCGGGACGAAAGAGGCGGGCAACTTAAACTCCGCCACCACTCGGGCGGGATCAAAATGCCCCACCCAGGTGGTTCCCAACCCCAGGTCGGCTGCCTGCAACATCATTTGGGTAGTGACAATACTGGCGTCGACCACGCCGCTGTTGTCGCGGTCAAAAGGGCGAACCCAACTTTTCGTCCGGTCGAAACAAACTAGTAGCGCCAGCGGTGCGCCAAAAGTGTAGCTGGTGCAAGACTGGAGTTTTTCCATCCCCGCCGGGTCGTTAATGACCAGAATCCGCTGCGGCTGGTTGTTGCAGGCGGTGGGGGCGTTTCTCCCAGCCTGTAGGATCACCTCCAGCTTTTCCGCTTCCACCGCCTGGGGGCTAAATTTACGCACTGAGTAACGCTCCTCTGCCAGTTTCACAAAATCCATGCCGCGCCTCCTTTTCCCGGTTTAGCGTTTCGCTGTTCCCGCCCCTCGCCCTGGGTCAGGGCCGGGAACGGACAAAGACATCCAGTTCCAGAGTGACCTCCGGTTCCACCAACTGTAAAAAAATGGCGAAGGTCCCACCCTCCGGCGGGGTTGGCTTGATGTTTCGCACCTCGACAAAAGCCCTCTCCCCCCCGCGGTACTCGCGTTGCTGTGCCGTAACCCTAAGGCAGCCGCAGGAAGAGAGGATCCGGCCTATCCTAATCGCCCGGGCGGCGGGACGGACAATCTCAAAACGGAGGGGCGGGGCCAGGTCATCCGGTCCCCGGGGAAGTTCCGGCGGCTCAGCTGGAACCAGGGAAAAACCTTCGCCCGGACTAGGAAAAGCGAGACCCGGCTCGGAAGTCACCGCCTCGCCAGCGGCCAGGAAGAGGGGGAAAACCCCCAAAACCGAAAACACCAGAAAAAAAAGAAGCGGCATACTCCTCTCCCCTTGCCGTAGCCCTGAAATTGGCTACAATGAACCACTGCGTCACACCAACCCAACCTTGGCTCTCAGATCCCGTCCACCTGGACGAACACGTTTAAGGATATCCATCTTATGCCTGAAAATAATCTGGCCGTCAAGACCACCCGCGCCACTCTCCTGGCTCTCCTGGCCCTGGCCATTTGGACCACCGGTCTTAGCGTCGCCCCGGCTGGCGAGGCACCGCGCCGGCATATGATCTATTTCTACAACCCCAACTGCCGCCTCTGCACCGCCACCACCGAGGTAGTGGCCCGAGTGGAGGATAAGTACCAAGGACAAATGACAACGGAGCGTTACAACATCGCCGACAGCGAGCGTGGCCTTGACTTCATGGAGTATCTTTTTGAGCTCCTAGACCAAATGGATGTGCCAGAAGACGTCTCCACCCTCCTCACCGTTTTTCTCGGGGTGCTGGAAGAAGATGAGGAAGGGACAGTGTTTGTGCCCCAGCGGGTGCTACTGGAAAAGGACGGCATCCTCGACCACCTGGAAGAAGAGGCGGCGGCTTTTATTGACGAAAGCGGTAGTCGCTTGCCAACCGGCGCGCCAGGGGAAGCGGCTCTCGCCATCATCCCGCCGTTTAACACCACCGCCGACCCGCCGCCCGTTTACCAAGTTGACCAAACAAATCGGGAATCGGCGGCGGCCACCAGCAGGGCCGCCGTCAACGCCAAACGGAGCCAGGAACGGGCGGAAAAACGCCTGCGCCTGGGGGCGGTGAGCGCCGCCGCCTTCGCTGACAGCATCAACCCCTGCGCCTTCGCCACCATTATCATCCTCACCTCAATGATGGCCTCCGCCCGCCGCACCCGCCGTGAAATCATAGCCGTCTGCCTCTCCTTCACCGCCGCCGTCTACCTCACCTATTTCGCCATCGGCCTTTCCCTCTACCAGGTTATCGCCGAGATGAACGCCCGTGGCGGCTGGTACCTGGTGGCGGCTGACATGGTTTATTACCTCGCCTTCGTCCTCTGTGTCCTCTTTGGCATCTTGTGTCTACTAGACGCCATCCTCCTTTTCCTCGGCCGCCGCCGCGAGGAAATGGTCCTCAAGCTTCCCCAGGCCTTCAAGACCCGGATAAACGTCAGCATGGCTAAAGGAGTGCGGGCGCACTGGTTGATCCTCGGGGTGTTTGTGGCCGGGGTCAGCGTCTCCTTTCTCGAGGCTGCCTGTACTGGACAAGTATACCTTCCCACCCTCATCATCATCGCTGGAACCGATTTCCTAGAGTCACTCTTTCTCATCGCCTGGTACAACCTGATCTTTGTCCTTCCCCTACTGGTGATTTTTGGCCTAGTCCTCCTTGGCGTCTCCAGCGCCGACCTCGCCATATTTTTCCAGCAAAACGTGGCCTGGACCAAACTCTTGCTCGCCCTGGTTTTCCTAATCATGGGCTACTGGGTGTGGACCGAGATGTACTGGCCGCCCGGCTACCGAGGCTAGGGGAAGCGGATGCCTGGCGACAGCCTCCCCCAGCACGTGGCGATCATCATGGATGGCAACGGCCGTTGGGCCCAGCGCCAGGGAAAAAAAAGAAGCTCTGGCCACCGGGCTGGGGCGGTGGCGGTGCGCCGGGTGACCCAAGCCGCCCGGCGGCGTGGCATCCCCTTCCTAACCCTCTACGCCTTCTCCACTGAAAACTGGAACCGCCCCGCCTCCGAGGTGTCTACCCTCATGCGTCTCTTGGAGGTCTTTGTGGCGCGCGAACTCCCCTCGCTACAGGAAAACGACATCCGCCTTAATGGCCTAGGGGACTGGGACGCCCTCCCCCCCCGCACCCGGAAAAGCCTGGCGCGGGCTCTCTCCGCCACCGCCGGCAACCAATCCCTCACCCTCACCCTCGCCATAAACTATGGCGGACGAGACGAAATCTTGCGGGCAGCCCGGCGGCTTTGCCAGGACTGGCGCCAGGATAACCGCCCGCCCGGCGCTATCTCCCAGGATGACCTGGCCAGTCGTATGGACAGTCCAGGCCTTCCCGACCCCGACCTCCTTATCCGCACCGCCGGGGAAAAACGCCTGTCAAACTTCCTGGTCTGGCAAGCCGCCTACAGCGAACTGTATTTCACCGATGTCTGTTGGCCTGACTTTGGTGAAGAAGACTTTGACTTGGCTCTGGCCGCCTATGCGCAGCGCACCCGTAAGTTTGGAGGACTTTGATGCCCCCCGCCCCGACCTCACGGAAAAACCTGATCCTGCGGTTCGCTAGCACCTTCGCTGTCCTGGCCTTGGTCTACCTGTCGCTACGCTGGGACCTGGAAAGCGGCGGCGGCTGGTACTGGACTATCCTGATAATCCTGGTGTCAGTCCTTTGCCTTAGGGAATTTTACCGCCTGGCTAGCGCCAGCGGTGTGCAGACCTTCGCTTGGCTAGGCCTCGCCGCCGGCCCTCTCTGGCTCCTGGCCCTGGAATGGGACCTCTCCCGCCCGGGAGGGCTAGGAAACCGGCCAGCGCTGGCCAGTCTGGTCCTGGTCATTTTCCTTCTCGCCAGCATGATCCTGCAACTGGTACGCCGCGACAACCAGCACGCCCTCGCCAGTGTCGGCGTCACCGTGCTGGGTTTTCTTTACTGCTCCTTTCTCCCCGGTTTCATCATCCGGCAACGCCACCTCGCCCTTCCCGGTGGCAACTGGTTGGTGCAGGGGATGGAGTTTGTGGTGGTCTGCATCTTTGTCACCAAGGTTTCCGACGTGGGGGCGCTCCTGGCGGGACGGCGCTGGGGCCGGCATAAGCTGATTCCCCGCCTTAGCCCGGGAAAAACCTGGGAAGGGGCGGTGGGTGGCGTAGTGTCTAGTGTCCTACTCCTCCAGTTCATGGCCTGGACCGACCCGGGGCTGGCCCTTAACGCCCTTGGCCGGGGAAACCTTGTCCTGCTTTCCCTTCTCCTGGCCCTGGCCGCCCTGGCCGGCGACCTGGTGGAGTCCTGTTTCAAGCGAAACAGCCGGATGAAAGACGCCGGTAGCGGCGTTCCCGGCTTTGGCGGCATTCTCGACCTTGCCGACTCCCTCATTGTCGCCGCTCCCCTGATGTATCTGTTTCTCCTGGCTTACGGAGCTAGCGAGGTAATTCCCTAGAGCCTGTCCCGGATAAGGTCCCACACCCATGCCAAACAGTCTGCCACCCATCCTGCATCTTCTGGGTTCCGATAGCACCTGGGAGGAGACTACGTTTGTGTTTTCCCTGGTCCGCCGCCTCGTCGCCCTAGGGGTGTCAGCCGCCCTGGCGGTTCCGGTCGACTCACCCGCCTGGCTAGCGGCGGAGGACCAACCCTTTCCGCGTCACCCGCTACGGGAAAGCTCGCGTTTTAACCTGCCGGGGCGCCACCGGCTGACCCGAATCCTGGCCCGCGCCTTCACCACTCCCCCTATTCTTCACGCCCATGGCGGGCAAGCCGCCCTGACCCTGACCCAAGCCTGGCTACCCCGAAACCGTCCCCGCCTGGTCTCTATTTACCGGCCTGAGCTCTCGCCCACCCTGCCGCCCGACTTTCGCCGTTTTTGCGCTGTCGCCGATTCGGCTGCAGGGCGCTTCCTCGCCGCCGCCAGCGACACCGAGGAAGCCCGGCAGGCCCTGGGCCGACGCGAGGAGCTCCGGGAAGAACTGGCCCAGACCACCAGCCGGGACCGGGAAAAAACCCTCTTTATCCTCGCCACCCTCCCCCTGGGGGAGGGGGTCCTGGCCGCCTTCGCCGAGTTAAGCCGGCGTCTGCCGCATTGCCACCTGCTCCTTACCGGCCGCACGGACCTGGCGCCGTCCAGCGCGATTCTCCGGGGTCTAGGCCTGGAAGGCTCGGTCTCTATCCTCCCGCCCCCCACCGCCCTTCTCCCTCTCATGGCGTCAATCGACCTCTATCTGGCGGCGGGAAACGACAGCGGGGCGGGGATTGTCCTACGGGCGGCGGCGGCGACAGGGCGGGCGGTGCTGGCAGCGCCAGCGCACCCTCTGGCACCGCTACTAGCCAGCCTACCCGGCGCCCTGACCCGGGAAGGGGAGGCGGAGGTAGTCTGGCGCGACGCTATGGAAAGCCTACTGGACGATGGGGCGGGACGGGAACGGCAGGGACACCTCATGGCCGGCACCCGGTTGGGGATGGGCCTGGCGACAGTGGTTGACGAGCTACTGGAGGAATACCGGCTCCTGGCCGGCGGGGAAGAGGTGAAAAAGGAGGGTTAGGGGTCAGGCGGGCTTAGTTCACCCGTTCGACAAAATCGCCACTACGGGTGTCAATCTTGATCCGGTCGCCCACTTTCATAAACAGGGGGACCTTGACATTAAGACCAGTGCTAACCTTGGCGTTTTTGAAAATATTAGTGCGGGAATCACCCTTGACCCCAGGCTCGGCGTCGATGATTTCCAGCACCACCGAGGAGGGAAGCTCAATTGAGACGATTTTCCCCTCGATCAGGGTGCCCTTGATAACCGTGTTTTCCAGAATAAAATTGATGTCGTTACCCACCACATCCTTCTGCACCGGGATCTGCTCGTAATTCTCGCTATCCATGAAGATAAAAGCGTCCGCCTCGGGATACAGGTATTCAAAGGCGCGCGTCTCTACATAGACCTCGTCCACCTGGTCGTTGGAGCGGAAACGCTTCTGGGTCTTGTTGCCGCTTCTTAGGGACCGCATCTCGGTCTGGACCATGGCCCGCCAGTTACCCGGGGTGACATGCTCGCGGTCCATCACCACAAACAACTCTCCATCCATGCGGATAACCATACCCTTGCGTATCTCGGTGGCGTTAATCATGTCGGTTTGTCCCGTAACCTGGGGGGTGGAAAAAAAAGACGCCCCTCCCTGACTAGGGGAGGAACCGTGCTTCAAGAATAGCCCCGCTTCCCGCCTTGTCAATACAGGGCGGTTAAAAAATAGCGTCTTCGCGCGGGGGAAGGAGAGCGAGGGCCGAGAGCACATCCCCGGAGGTGAGGAGGTCGGGGAGAATTTGCGGTGAGCCTCCCTCTGGCAAATACAGAGCCACCAGCGGTATCGCCACCCGGGAAAACTCATCGCGAAGGGCGCGGGTGATCCGGGGGTCCTCCAGGGTCCAGTCGGCCCGGAGGAGCGCCACCCCGCGCTCCGCCAGGCTTTCCGCTATCCGGGGGTCAGTCCAAACCAGTTTGTTGACCTGGCAGGTGGCGCACCAGCGGGCGGTAAAGTCGACCAGCACCGGCCGGCCGGCATGGCGGTATTCCGCCACCCGGTCAGGCGACCACTCCTCCCAGACCAGGCCGGTCTTGACCCCAGGTAAACCCAGCCACCAGCCAAGAAGCAGGAGTAGGAGCGCCAGAAGGCGCCCCCGCCACCTGGCGCCACCTGTCAGTTGCCCGTGGCCGTAAAGCCACCAGGCGAAAGCGGCGAGGACCAGCCCAAGGATAGCCAGGAGAAAATAACCCTCGTCGGTCATCCCCGCCAGGGTCCAGAGAAGGTAACCCACGGTGGCGAAGAGGGGGAAAGACATGGCCTGGCGGAAAGTCTCTAGCCACGGACCCGGACGGGGCAGGTATTTTAGTAGGCCCGGAAACAGGGCCAGGACAAGGTAGGGAAGGGCGAAGCCAATCCCCATCAGGAGGAAAAGACCCAGCGCCATAAGGGGTGGGAGAGTTAGGGCGTAGGCCAGGGCAGTGCCAAGGAACGGGGCGGAACAGGGGGTGGCGGCCAACACCGCCAGGAGGCCGCTAGCGAAGGCGCGACTTCCTAGGCCACCAGAAACCGCCCCGCCCACCATAAACACGCCAGCCAGGTTAAGGGAGATCGCCAGGAAAAGCTGGCCCAGGACATAGATAAACCAGGGCGCCTGGAGCTGCATCCCCCAGCCCCGCCCCAGGGTTATGGCCAGGATAGCCAGAGCCAGGAAGGTGGTGACAACCCCCAGGCTGTAAAATACTCCCTGGCGAAAAACCGCCCGGCGGCCCTGGCCGGCCTGGCGGGCAAAGCCGAGTATTTTCAGGCCGATCACGGGAAAAACACAGGGCATGATGTTAAGGATGAGGCCGCCTAGAAAGGCGAAAAGCAGAGTAAGGGCTACTCCGCCCGGGGGCTCGGCCAAAGCCTCTCCTCCGGAAAGCTCCACCTGGAGGTAGTTGGTTTGACCCTCGTCCTGGCGCCAGCCGGCCGGAGCCTGGAGTAGACCTGTCAGGGTACCCGCGGCGCCTTGTCCCGGGAGGTAGGGGAGAAACAGGCGCCAGCCCCCCTCTTCCACCCCCAGTTTTTGCGCCGCCTGGCTGTCGACCCGTTGGCTACCAGACGCTTGTTCGAAAAAGGATATTTCCCCCGGCTCGGGGTTGGCGCCTTCTCCCGGGCGGAGGTGAAGGTCAGCCCCGCCCAAGGCCGGGGTGAGCCAGAGGTCCCAACCGTCAGGACTCACCGGCAACCTCGCCTGAGCCCGGGTAAGCAAAGGCCCAGGGGGCTCAGTCTCTTTTCCCAGGGTTTGTCTAAGCGTCAGGTCCAGATGGGTAGGAACACAGATCTGGTCGGTGCAGGCCTGGAGGTCAAGGCCAAGGCCAAGCTCTACCTCTGTCCCCGCCGCCACTTGGTCTGGCGGTGTCACGGTAAACAGCAAGAAGGTCTCACCCCTAAGTATGTAGGAGGTGATTCCCTGGTGGGCGTAACGCTCCGGCGGCGGCCAGAGCGGTTCCGACACCCGGTAGCCTGGCGGAACAACCCAGGCGAAGCGGGCCGCTTGCCCAGGTCCACCCGGGTTAAGCCAGTAACTGTAAGCGTCCCGCCGGTG
>JAITQC010000052.1 GCA_031289115.1 Planctomycetota bacterium | reverse complement strand
GACTACCTACAAGTGGCTAGTCGATGGCGAGGGACAGCTACGGGTATAAAAAAAAGGCCCCGTAAAGGGGCCTAAAATATGCGGTCAGGAAGGTTGACCCGTAGGGGGTCAGACTGGCTGGGAGTAGGCGTTGGCCTTGGCCTCGCCACCGCCTCCCCCGGGTCAGGAAGGTCAAGCGGGGGAAGGAGCGGCGTGCCTGTCGCCTGGTTTGCCCTTTCCCCCGGATCAGGGATTTCCCCTAGGCTGGGAAAAGCGATAAGCGGCGCCTCCAGCTCGTCACTCCCAACCCAGGAACGCGGTTCCGGAAGCCGGGTGGGGGGTGAGGCCAGGGACGCTGACGCCGCTGGCGCCGGGGAAGCGACTGGCGCCGGGGAAGCGGCTGGCATTTCCCCCAGTTTATCAATTCGCGCCGCCGCCAAAGCGTTACCCTGCCTTATCCGACCCCAGGCGTCGACATAAAAAGCTCGTAAACCAGCCAGGCGCGGCCGCGCCTGGAGCACTCCCTGCTGGCGATTGATTTCATAAAAGCGTTGGACCGGGTTTCCCTCCAGGACGGCGAGTTCATCCGCCGACCCAGCCGCCACATCCCGTCTCCCAGCAAGCCAGGCCAATAAGCTGCGGGCCACCGCCTCCAGCCGTTCCTGCCCCTCGTTACGGGCCGCCACCAGGCTCCAAACCCCATCGTTACGGACAAAGGAGACAACCACCGCCAGGCTCTGTCCAGAGCGCGGTAGGCGCACCTGGTAACGCACCTCGCCCCAGTCACCCTCCACTCGGCTGGAATAGTTGTCCATCTCCAGGAGTATGGTTTCGCGAGCGGCAGACAGGGGGCCGTAGTCGCGGACAAAATCGGCGTAGGAGAAAGCCGCCCGTGACTGTTCGGAAAAGAGGCGGTAGGAAACGGGATAGTCGCCGCGGGCGATGGCGGCGGTGAAATCAGCGTAGAGACTGGCGATTTCCCCTACCGCTCCTCCCGCCGCCCGGACGGGGGCGGCTAGAAGAGCTAGCAAAAGCACCAGTATCCCCAGTTTATGCCCTGTCGGCATCCGTTTTCCTCCGGGAATCAACCGTTAAAGGCCACACCTGCCTCCAGGGTTTCCTTGACCGGCTCCGCCACATTGACGAAGAAGGCGTATTCAAGACCCCAGCGGGGTGGCTTGGCGACTGCCCGCAGTTCAATCAGGGCCCGCTCTCCTTGGCCAATCACCCGCTTGGGTACCCTTACCCCGACACAGACACAGGCGGAAGTCACCCGGCCAATCCGGAGAGGAGCTCCGCCGGGACGGATTATTTCAAACCACTGCGAGGGGGCGGCGTCACTAGGGTGGTTACCGGGAGGAATGTCAGTGGCGGGTCGCAACTGGTAGCCGCCACCCAAGCCGGTCACGCCAGCCTGGGCTGTGATGACTGACTGGGTTGAGGCAGGTAAGACTGGATAATTCGGGCTAGAACTCACCAGTGACCCACCCGCTGGCGCGACGCCAGATTCGGCCGCCACCGGATTAAGCGGGTCCCAGGCCACTACGCCAACCATGGGAGTGGAAGAACTGGGGTCGCTGGAATAAACTGGCCCGATTACCACCCCATCGGTCGAAGTTGGGCTTGTTTGGTACACATGTGAGTAGACCGGCCCAACCGTCACCGCCTGCGGGTATGGTTGGGGAGTGGGTGTGGAATAGAGGACGTCGGACGAGTAAACCGGCCCAACCGTTACACCCTGCGGATACGGTTCCGGAGTGGGTGTGGAATAGATGACGTCGGAAGAGTAAACCGGCCCAACCGTTACACCCTGGGGGTACGGTTCGGGAGTGGAGGTTGAATAGATGACGCCGGAACTGGTAACCACCGGGGTGGGTTGCCAGAGCGTGGTGTCAGTGTAAGCGTTGCCAAAGTTGCTGCGTGGCGGCGCCGGGGGGGGTTTCCCTGCGCGGGGTGACCGTGTAGGCGCTCCAAATGTTGCGGCGGGCGGGCGCGGGGGGGGGGGGCGGGGGTATAGACAGGGGAAGCATGTTAACTCGCACCCGCGCCTCGCCTGTCCCGCCAGCGGTGGCGTTACGGTTGCCAACCGCCGAAGGAGTTTCCCCGCAGCCGGACAAATAAAAAGCCAAACCTGTCGCAAACAGTGTCGACAACAGGAGGAGCTCCCGACCCGATCGATGTCCAAACCCACGGACGTTAGTATTAACCGACATATTTTCCCCTTTTAGCTATCTATCTTCCCTCCGGAGGAGGGAAGACGGACACAGTCACACCCCTACAATTGCCAGACAGGGGCGTTTTCTTTCAAGAAAACACCTGGCCCCATCCTGGCGGGGATGGGGCTTTTCCCTTCCCGCCCCTCAATTCAGGTGGTAAACTTAAACATAGCGCCATGTTTCAGGGTTCTTGACAGCTTTTTCCGCCAGTTGTTTTTTTCGCCAGAAAAAAATAAACCCTTTTTTTTCAAGGGAAGAGCCGCCAAACGTGACAAGCATTTGTTATAACGGCTATCTTAACCTTCTTATTGAACTGACCCATTAACCTTCCAGGAGAATGCCATGCGACTACGGTCTTACCCCCAAGCCACTACCCGTGTCCTTTCCCTCCCCCCCCGCCGGGGAGCCGCCGCCTTTGTTCCCGCCATCCTGGCCCTGCTGCTGCTTGTCCTTGCTGGTAGCGCCATGTCAGCCGAGAGCGACCTGGCGGTAGCCAAAGCGCTTTCCAACGCCTACGCCGCGGTGGTCGAAAAGGTAGGCTCGGCGGTGGTTGGTATCGAGACTGAGAAATTTCCCTCCCGCCCCCAGGCTGGGGAAGGCGACTCGGAAGAGCCGTCTGAACAGGAGTTTTTCGAGCGCTTCTTCCGCCAGTTGCCCCGGGAGTTTGGCGACCGGTTCCGTCAACCTGACCGCCAGGTGCGGGGAATCGGTAGTGGGGTCATTATTGACCGTCAGGGACATATCCTCACTAACAACCACGTTGTGGCCGAAGCGGACAAAATCCGGGTGGAACTGGTGGGACGGACCAAAATATACGAGGCGGAAGTGGTTGGCCGGGACCCCAGTTCCGACCTGGCGGTTATCCGCCTGAAGGATGCCCCCGCCGACATCCCCTCCGCCGTCCTAGGCGACTCTGACCTAATGAAACCGGGTAACATTGTCATAGCCATCGGATCCCCCATGGGATTCAAGCAAAGCATCACCACTGGCGTGGTGTCAGCCAAGGGACGCTCACTAGGGGAAATAAACTATGAGCAGTTTATCCAGACCGACGCCGCCATCAACCCCGGTAACTCCGGCGGTCCCCTGGTAAACCTTGACGGGGAGGTAATCGGCCTTAACACCCTGATTTCCACCCGTTCCGGCGGTTCCGACGGCATCGGGTTCGCCATTCCGATCAACCAGGCTAAAAGCATTATCCGCCAGCTTATCGCCAGCGGCAGTGTCACCCGCGGCTGGCTGGGTATCACCATGAACCCGGAGGACGCCGAAATTAGCCAGGCCCTTGGCCACGATGGTAGCGGCGTCCTAGTCACCGATGTCGATCCGGAAGGCCCCGCCTTCGGCGGCGGCATCCAGAAGGGCGACCTCATAGTCAGCTTCAACAATACTCTCATCACCAACAACGACCACCTCCGCTACCTGGTGGCTGACACTATTCCTGATGAAGAGGTGCCGGTGACGGTTATCCGTAACGGAGAAAGGATCCAGCTCGGAATTATTATCAAAGCCCAGCCGGAAGACCTGTTCAGGCGCGCCCGTTTTGGCCGCTCCCAACAAAACGGCCGGAATAATGGCGAAGAGGCGAGTGAACAACTCGGACTTGACCTAAGTGACATTACCGACAGTATCCGCCAACGCTTTAACATCGACGCGGAGATAAACGCGGGGGTAGTCATAACCCGAATCGACCCCGCCGGTCCCGCCTATGGGAAACCCTTGGAGCCAGGTAATGTCATTCTGGAGCTGGACAACCGTCCGGTGCAGAACCTTTCCGATTTCCGGGGAATTATTCGGGAATTTTCCGGCGATAAAATACTCGCTTATGTTAAGCGAGGTAACATCTCTACCTATGTTATGCTTAACCTCCGGTAAGATATAAGGTTATCTCTAGTAAACAACTGCCTAGCAGCCATTTGCATAAGCTACCAACCGGCCGGGGAGGTGAAAATCACCCCGGCCGGTTTTACGCCCGTAGTTGCGGGTGATCCGGGAAATATAAATGCCGTTTCCCGCTGGAAATTAAATTATTGCTTTTTTCGGCAAATTGTTTTAATATAAATTCAATCATCGGATAATAGGGATTTGCCCCTTATCCGGAAAGGAGGTAACCCATGGCTCTTACCAGCCTCAACAGCGCCGTTACCGGTTTCCAGGCTAACCAGTTCCGCTTGGATACAGTTGCCAACAATGTCGCCAATGTCAACACTGACAATTTCCGTTCCCGCCAGGTTTCGACCACCGACCAGCCCTACCAGAACGGGATTGGCCAGGGTACCCGGGTCTCAGCCACCCCAGAAAGCCAGGGACCGAGTTCCCCCCTCTCCCTTACTGAACTCTACGCCGGACCCCAGGGCGGACAGGCGAACGTGATGGCGGCCACCCCAGAAACCCCCGCCGCCGCGGCTTACGCTTCCGACACAGACCTGGCCCGGGAAATGACCAACATGATGGAGGCGCGCACCGCTTACGCCGCCAACGCCGTAGCCGGACGCACCGCCGACCAGATGTCCCAGACAGTGGTGGATATCAATGTTTGATTGAAGGTATTCCAGCCGTGCCCCTGGCAACTCGGGCACGGCTGTTTTTCCAAACTTCCGGGAATATTGAGTTAGCCTATGTTTTCCCGGCTTTTCCGGCCAGCCGGTTGGGGGCAAAGTCAGATTTAGGAACCCAGAAAGATGCCGGCCAGCACCACCAAGATAATCTCTCCCAACAAACGCCAAACTTTACCCCACCCCCTGTTGCTTGGGTTATTGGTAGTTATTGTCATCGCCGCCTTCAACCATATTGTTTTTATCCACAACTTCCCCAGTAATTCCCTCTCCGACTCCGCCTCCTCCCTTATCTACCGTTCCAATCCGACCACGCCGGAAAGCAGCACTGAGGAACGGGGTATGTTTAGTGCCCTTTTCGACGGTCTCTGCCGCGTAATCCTGATGCTAGACATCGGTGCCTCGGAAATACTGATATCCTACACCCATTACCTGGATACCGGCGATAATGTCAAAATCGCGGTGATCACCGTGGACGAGGCCAGCCTTAACCAGATCGGGGCCTGGCCTTGGTCCCGGCGCACCCTCACCGACCTTTTTTCTCACCTCAAGAGCGCGGCGGTGATCGGTCTTAACAGCATTCTTAACGAGGATGACCGCACTTCCCTAAAATACTATGTCGAATCCATCTCCAACCTCTTCGGCCTGGATATCGCCCAGGACATTAGCCTGGTCGACCCGCTTGAACTTGACAACGACCTTCTCTTCAGCCGCACCTTGACCCGGCTAAAAACCGTGGAGGGTTTGTTTCTCTTCAACCTTTCGGATGGCAGCCATCTCCATCCGAAAGGCGCCAAACTGCCCTTCAACATATCCGCCGTTCTCCCCAGCGGGGACAAGGTGGATTTGGCGAACGTGTTTTTCCGCCAGGCCAACGCCGCCATCGCCAACCTGCCGGTGCTTCGCCGATTGCGTAACGAAATTTCCAGCGAGGGATTTGTCAATCTTTTCGCCAACTATTCTGGTCTGGTGCAATCAATCCCCCTCTTTATCTCCCACACCGATGACACCCGCACCCCGGAGGACGAGAGTGGCATTTACCCGAGCCTCCCCCTGGAGATGGTGCGGATGAACCTGGGGGCGACTGACTATGTAATCCACCTCACCGGCCGCCAGCAGGTCATCAACCTCCTGGGCCGGCGCCAGACCGGCACCAACTCCGCCATCGACCCCAGTGTCGGCCCGTTTCTTATGGACCACATCTCCCTGGTGCGGCGAGTGGGGGACACCAGTGAAAACCTCCTCGACATCAGGGTCAACGAATTCGGGGAAATGATAGTTAGGCCGCGTTTCTTCAGCTCAGACACTTTCCAGATCTATCCCGCCTGGGAGGTCCTGGATGGCCGCCACAATAGCGACTTTAGCGACAGCTACGTCCTTTTCGACGTAACCGCCCTTAGCACCAGTAACGTCCAGACATCCTTCCTCTCCGCCGACTCCATACCTGGCGTCTTTGTCCAAGCCAGGATGATCAACGATATAGTCCAAGGCAACTTCATCACCCACCGCCTTGAAAACGATTACTATTGGCAACAGTTTCTCATCCTTCTTAGCGGTATCGCCATTTCCCTCGCCTTCACCTATGGCGGCAACTTCGCCGGCGTCATCTCCTTTTTCGGCATCATTGTCGTCGCCACCGTCGGAGTGCAGGTCTTGGTCTTCCGCCGCGGCGCCCTGGCCGGGCAAACCATGCCGATATTTGCCAGCATGGTGGTCATTTTCTCGCAGTTCCTTCTTTCCTACTTCATTGACAAGAACGACCGCTCTTTCATCCGGAACGCCTTTTCCCGCAGTGTCAGCCCCTCTATTCTTGAGTTTCTCGCCAAGAATCCCGAGCGCATATCTTCCATCGGCGGCGAACAGCGCAACATGACTGTCCTTTTTTCCGATATCCGCGGCTTCACCGCCATTTCCGAGGTGATGACCGCCGGTAAGCTGGCCCGTTTCCTCAACGAATACCTCACCCCTATGTCTGACCTGGTGATGAAAAACATGGGGACGGTGGACAAGTTTATCGGCGACGCCATCATGGCTTTCTGGAACGCCCCCACCGACGATCCCGAGCACGCCAAAAACACCGCCCGCACCGCCCTGGAGATGCTTAAATGCCTGGAGGACATGCAGGAAAGCTGGAGTCAACGCGGACTGCCAAAGATATCCATCGGCTGCGGCATCAATTCCGGCCCGATGTTTGCCGGCTACATGGGTTCGGAACAGCGGAAAAACTACACCGTCATGGGAGACAATGTCAACATCGCCAGCCGGCTGGAAGGGCTTAACAAGCTCTATTCCACCAATATCATCATTTCCCAGTCGACCCGCGAAACACTGGGCGCCTCCTTTTTCTGTCGGGTTCTCGACAAGGTGCGGGTTAGCGGCCGCCTTGGCCCAGTGACTATTTACGAACTCCTTGGCGAAGGTATCCCCGACGAGGCGCTCTACGAAGAGGTGGTGGCTTTTGACCGGGTCTTCACCCTCTACCAGAAGCGGGAGTTTGTCGCCGCCACCTCGCTTCTCCAGGAACTTATTTCTATCCGCTCCTCCCCCATCTATGACCTCTACATGAACCGTCTGGCGGTTTATTCCGCCCTTCCCCCTCCCCCCGAGTGGGACGGCGTTTATACGGTAAACCAGAAATGACTCCGGGGGTTATTCGAGACAAGGGAGAGTAAAGTCTTCCCTCAAACATCTTCGTCGCACGACGCAGATCCATTCCATCGGGTATTCCGTCAAGTTGGCTTTTCGTTGATATATCAGCGTCGTGGGTTAGATTGTGGGGGATTGCCTGTTCTCCGCAATTCCCACTCCCGACAAATGCCAGGAAAAGCTTATTAGAGATTTTTCGCCGCTCAACTCCAATCTCACACCCAGAATATTCTCCCAGATTATTGTTTCCTCCTATGAAAAGTGACGCCATTGATGCATTCGCGGACAAGGAAAGAACTAAAAAACTATATCAGTATTTGAGAATAAATATCGTCCGCTTTTTTATGGCGTAAATCTCATCTACGCCACACTTGGCAAAAGCAAATTTTTGCCTTCGTTCCCCGGCAATACTTTAGCGAACCGTGGGCAGACGCGAAGCGCCATCTCAAGTACGGTATCACTGAGGCCGAAATCGCCTTTAGCGATAGTATGATTCGCCCGATGGAGTTAGGAGGTGGCGGTGATGAGTAAAAAACGTGCGGAAATGTCGGCAGAACAATCGCTATTCTCGGTGTTCTGTGTAGAGGCGTTGGCGGAGGAGTTAAAAACGACCGGTGATAAGGTTTACCAAATGCTGACGGAGGACAGCGATATTTTTGACAGTTATATATTGCCTTTCTACGATATTCTCCACACGCAAGGCAAGGAGTGGATTGTCGCCGACTTGCTTGAACTTATGAAAAAGCGAGGTGTCTTCCAATGATATTGTACCACGGTTCATATACAGCGATAGAGAAGCCAAATCTCGCCTTTTCGCGTGAGAAAACCGATTTCGGCAAGGGATTCTATCTTACGGCGCTCGAAGACCAAGCCGTCCGCTGGGCAGAGCGGTTCAAAGAGGAGCGGGGCACGGGAGTTGTGTCGGCGTATACGTTTCTGCACAGACCGGCGGTTGAAACGCTCTCCGACGACGTTCGCGTGTTGGAGTTCAATACCCACTCGCAACAATGGCTACGGTTTGTTACCGACTGCCGCCTGGGCAAAACCGTACCCGAATATGACATTGTAATCGGTGGTGTTGCGAACGATAAGGTGATTCAGACCTTGCAGCTGTATTTCAGAAATATTATTTCGGCGCGCGAAGCAATCAAGCGGCTGCGCTACAATAAGCCGAACTTTCAATACTGCTTCCAAACGCAAGCGGTAATCGATGCGTACATTAAATTTACGGAAGCAAGGGAAACATAATGAAAACAGACACTTATATAAAAAACTACGTCTATGACGGCGTAGTGAACGAATACGCCAAACTTGCCGGAGTTCCTCTCCGCGACGCTTTTGATAAACTGTACAAGTCACGTCTATACAGCGAGATTAGACGCGGCGTTTCCGATATGCACTGCCGAAGCGATGGCTATCTCGCGGAGGAATTATTGCGCGAACAGACTGAAACTGCTGATATAAATAAAGCCAAGCAATAATTGCCAGCGTCATAATTCTCGCCGCCACTTAAATAATCTAACCGCAAAAGTGAATGCTCTGATAAAAGAGCTTTTCCCGCCTCGCCTGGACGCTGTGTCGTTGCTCCTATGAAAAGTGACGAACATGGCTTTCCATACGCCAACGAAAAGTGCCTCGTACTTTCCAAGGCCTTGACATCCTCCCCTCCCTAAAAGGAGGGGGTTCACAGCGCGTTGGATAAAGTGAAGTTCGCCAACTGGTCAATCCGCGGGCGACATCAAGAACGCCCTTAATATGGAGTTGACCGTAATATCCGGGAACAGTACACCTGTTTGCGATTTCCCTTGTGTCTTCGGCGCCTGACAATGTGAATGCCGCGTCAGAATTGTCGTTTTGACGAACTCCAGGCCGATTCTCGGCGGCAGGCAATTATGGCTATCCGCCACGCCCTCCCGTATAATGGAAGAGTGCGGTTTTCTTTCTTGCGGTGGTTCACATTACCAACCGACAAGGATGCAACACATGACGACAATCGAAAAAAAGGTGAATATCCCGGAAAACCACCGCCTCCTGCTTGATCTGACCATCCCGGCGGATATCCCCCCGGGAAGAGCGGAAGTCACGGTAACCATTACCCCGTCCACCGCTCTACGCCCGAACCAAAAGCCGTTCTCTGGTCTTGCGGGAAGTTTGGCGGAAACGGGGGACTTTGCCGGGGACGCGCTGGAAATTCAGCGGGAGATGCGGGATGAATGGTAAGTGTATTTTCGACACGAACACCAGCATATACTTTTTGAAGGGGATGGAGCCTTGAGTGCGTTTTGTCGAAGGAACATCCTTTTATGAACGGTATGCCAGCGTCATCACTCGAATGAATTGCCTGCATGGCCGGGCTTGTCCCCGACCGGCGAAAAGCGAGTAAAAGAATTTCTTTCCGAACTGACGGTGCTTCCCTTGAACGATGATGTGGAGGTGATTGCCGTCTCTCTACGAAGTTCTACCAAATTGAAGTTGCCCGACGCCATTGTCGTCGCTTCCGCTCTGCCTACGCAATCCACCCGCATCATTCGCGCTCAACGCCTTGTCGATTTGGGCTGGCCCGGTCTGCAAATCGTCAATCCCGCCGAATGAACCGGAGGAAGTGTGGGCGGCATATTTTCTCCGTCATGCACTTATGTTGTTGCCCATTTTGGGTCCTAACTCCCGGAAGACGGGATTTGAACCGCTTTCGCGGCGCTCCAATTTGCGGGATGTGGCGTAGACGGCGCGACAGAATGCTCTGGCACGGTTCCTTGTTTGGCTCGTAGCGATCATCAATCCCTGGATGCGGGCTTGGCAAATGTGTCGCTGCGGCAAGCTAGTTTATGTCACGAACCCCCGATAGATTACTCTTCGCACGTGATCACGAAGGGAGCTGATACAATGCCTACTATTCAGTTTCGCACCGACGCTACCACCAAAGCGCAAGCGGTTGAAATCTTTCATCAGCTCGGCATCACGATGTCCGATGCGATCAACATGTTTCTACGTCAGTCAATTCTCCACGGTGGCTTGCCGTTCGAGTTAAAGTTACCGCGGTACAACGCGGTGACGGAGGCGGCTCTGCGTGAGGGTGACGAAGCGTTTGCCAATGGCAAACTTAAGCGGTATTCAAATACGAAAGAGATGTTTACGGATATTTTAGCGAAAGACGACGCTGGCGAGGTATGAAAACACCCAGGCCCCGGAAGAGTTACCCCAGCCTATTCTTGAAGCCTTTCCGGCTGGCGTAAGCGGCGGTGAATAGAACCGAGCCGGGTTTTAGGTGACTTGACGGAAATCGACATGCTGGAAGTGGCCTACCAACTCTTATTGGAATAGATATACAAAAACCTGTGTCATAGTCCCCCGGGAAAGTCAACAAATCCGCCAGGAACGACTACCTTTGGCTACCCCGAATGAGTGCGGTAAATCGGTTTGCCAGGGTAAATGTAGTCAAAACTTTTGGGGTCGGACTCTTGGTATACAAGGACTTGGATTCTAAACTGGGGAACTTGGGTTAGAGCGTTCTCTACTCGCCCAAAAGCCAAGCCAAAGCGTTGATTTGCTTGATGCCGTTGTGAGAGGTTTTCGGTGTAAAATCCATGGTTAAAAGATACTTTGGATTGTGGTCGCGGATAGATTTTAGTGGCGCAAGCTCACGCTCCAGTATAGTTTTTCCGTCCTTACCCGGTTCGCCCTCCACCGTGTAGGCGACTTGGTAATATTCCTCGCCGTCTTCGCCGCTAGCGATAAAGTCCACCTCGGCGCTGGCGACCTTGCCAACGTGAACCTCATAACCGCGTCGCAAAAGCTCCAAATACACCACGTTTTCAAGAATATGCCCCATGTCAGCTTTCTTGCTACCCAGAAGGTAGTAACGTAAGCCAATGTCGGAGACATAATATTTCGCCCCCGTGACAAGCTGCTGCTTACCCTTCACGTCATACCGTCCCGCCTTATACAGAATGAAGCTCCCGGTCAGTGCTTCCAGGTAATTCTCCACCGTATGGACGGAAATTTTCCTGCCGCCGGAAATCATTGTGTTGGCGATCCGCGTCGCACTCGTCAGGTTCCCGATATTGTCAAAGGCAAAACGGATCACGCTTTGAAGTCCCGTCACATCGGCTATTTTCCTTCGCGTGACAATATCTTTAAGTATGACCGAATCAAAAATACTACCGAGATATGCCCGAATGTCTTTCTTTTGGGAAAGCTCCAAGGCGTAGGGAAACGAGCTATTTTCCAAGTAGTTCCGGTATTTCGCGCTAAGGTCGTTTCTCTCGCCAAGGGCGGAAATATACTCGCGGAAGGACAGCGGAAGCATTTTGATTTCCACATACCGTCCCGAAAGCAGGGTCGCCAAATCGCCCGAAAGGATGTGGGCGTTTGAGCCGGTGATATAGACATCGCAGTTTTTGCGGACATATAAACCGTCCACCGCCCGCTGAAACTCCGGCACGGTCTGAACCTCATCTATGAAGATATAGTTCGGGCAATCATCCTGCAACTGCGCCTTGATATAATCGTAAAGTTGCCTATAGGTTTGCAGTTCGTGGTATTCGGGAAACTCCAAATTGAGCCGGATAATCTGCCGGCCCTCCACACCTTGCGCTTTCAGGTATTGCGTAAAGAGATCAAACAAGGTTGATTTGCCGCATCGGCGGATTCCGGTTACAACTTTAATCAGGTCTTTGTCCTTGAATCTGATAAGCTGGTCAAGATATTGCGGGCGCGCAAGTAGTTGGCTCATAAAAATACCTCCATTTACTCAATAGCATAGCATAAACCAGACATAAAATCAATATTTGTGCTATACACTGCATAACCATTTCTTTTTATGCAAGTTTGTGCAGTGATAGTAAGCGCCAAAACAGGAGGGTTTGTGGTGGTCTGCTTTTTCGACCCTGCACGGGATAAGGTTTATCTCGGCGGCAATAGTCTTTGCGTTTATCTTCGGATTTTGGCGCAAAAGCTCTAAAATCTTTTCCTTGGTCTGATTTTCTCCGCACTTTTCTCCGAACGGCGATTCGGTGTTAAAACCAAGCACCACTTCGTTCGGGCGCACACGGTAAAACGGTTCGGGTTTGCCCCACTCTTTGCCGGCGTTCGTAATCTTTTCAATACCCCGACCCCACCCTTCAATTTACCCTGAACTAAAGAATGCGCCCGCAATAAGAGGTGTGGTGGTCAGCGTATATTTTGCTGGAAGTGGAAATTTTAGTTCGATACCGTGGCTTCCTTAGATAAAATTATCCGCCTGATTATTGGCGAGCTTTTACTTAAACCAGGAGAAACGCCAGGAACCGGATAAAATAACCTTGCCGCCGCCAAGTCAAACTGCTAGGATGTTCCAAATTGTCTTGTGGCAACAACTCAACCCGCCGGGTTTCGTCGAATGCGCCTCTTGGCCAACCCCCCGGGACGGAAGCTTTTTTCTTGCCGCGCCAGGCAAGTGGTGTTTTACTTGACCTTGGCCGATCAATTATCCATCGTCATCTTTGTTAGTGTCTCCGGAAGGGGGTGAATCAACTGATTCGTCTGGAACTGAAGCCTAATGAAGGCTTGGACAAGGCTCTGCGCCGCTTCAAGAAAATTTGCGACCGCGAGGGTCTGACCCGTGACATGCGTAAACACTCCTACTACGAGAAACCCTCGGAGAAGAAGAAACGCAAAGACCGGGAGCGGGAGAAGGAAAGGGCCAAGGCTATCCGGGTGGCGGAAAAGCGTAAAAGCAAAGCCAGGAAAGCCCGGGCCAAAACCCTGAAAAAATTAGCCACGACTCCCGATGGCAAGTAAAGTTTAACACGGTATTATAATAGCAATACCGAAGACGCCGGGGCCTTAGACGCCCCGGCGTCCCTTTTACCCGTCCCTGGCGCCACTCCGACCGGGCAAGAACAAGGGTAGCGCGTTAGGCGTTTCCCCAGCCGGTTAGCCTTGTCCCCCGTGAATGTTTAGTGAAGCTAAGGTTGCATTCCGGGAAAGCATAGTCTATACTTACTACCAAGGTTGATATATCCTCCCCCGCTACCGGAAAGCGGACGGGGTAGCGGTTTCTACTAACTTTCCCTGGCTCGCCTAAGCCAAGGGAAAACCCGGGGTCGATTATCGCTGGCGGCTACCCGGTTTTAAGCTGGAACGAGTATACTGAATTAACCTGTTGCCCATTGCCTGGCTTTTAAACCCACTCTGGTCAAGCGCTGGGTTTACCAGGAAAGGCCTAAATCACATGACTGTTAAGCCCCGTGGCACCGATGGTCCATTTCCCGTTCTCCAGGTGGCGCTAGACTTCCTTGACCTGGAAAGGGCGCTAAAACTCGCTGGCGAAGCGGTGGCGGGCGGCACCGACTGGCTGGAAGCCGGCACCCCCCTCCTCAAGTCGGAGGGGTTGGAGGCGGTGCGCCGCCTTTGCGCCGCCTTTCCCGAACATACCGTGGTGGCTGACCTGAAAACCATGGACGCCGGGCGCCTTGAATTCGAGGCGGCCGCCAAGGCCGGGGCGAAAGTGGCGGTCGTTCTCGCCGCCGCCGCTGACTCCACCATTGCCGAATGCGTGGAAGCGGGCCGGAAATACGGTATTAAAACTTGCTGCGACACTATTAATATCCCTCCCGAACAGCAGGCCGAGCGCGCCCGCCAGGTGGAAAAACTGGGAGTGGACTTTATCGGCGTCCACCTCCCCATTGACGAGCAAATGCTAGGCCATGACCCTCTCGCCCGGCTGAAAGCCGTGCGGGCGGCGGTAGACACTCCGCTGGCGGTGGCGGGCGGAGTAACCTCGGAAACCGCCCCCGCCATGGTGGCGGCCGGCGCCGCCGTGGTTATTGTCGGTGGCGCCCTGCACAAGGCCAAGGACGCCCGCCAGGCGGCCCGCGCCCTTAGGGACGCCATGGACAGCGGCCAGGCTTCGGCTTCCAGCCTGGGACACCGGGCCAGTGGCGCTGCGCTAGCGGAAACGCTTCTACGCGCCTCCACCTCCAACCTTTCTGACGCCATGCACCACCGCCCGTGCCTACGTAACATCGCGAGCCGGGCACCTGGCCTGAAAATGGCTGGGGAAGCCATCACTGTCCGTTCCGCCCCTGGCGACTGGAGTAAAGTGGTGCAGGCGATTGACCACGCCCGCCCGGGTAACGTCCTGGTGGCTGACTGCGGCGGCGTGCCGCCGGCGGTGTTTGGTGAACTCGCCGCCCTTTCCGCCAAGGGACGGGGCCTGGCGGGGGTAGTTATCCACGGTTATATCCGCGACAGCGACGTCTCCACCCGCCTGGGTTTGCCGCTTTTCGCCACTGGCGTCTGTTCCGACGCTGGCGAGGCCAACGGTTTTGGCGAGATAAACTGTGAAATAAACCTTTCCGGGCAGGCTATCCGTCCTGGCGACTGGATCTTCGCCGACGACGACGGAGTCATGGTTCTCCCCCGCGAGGGGGCGTTGTCCTGGGCCAACCGGGCGGTCGACGTGGCGGAAAACGAGGAGCGGGTAGCGGAGGAAATCCGGACGGGAAAGACCCTGGGAGAAGTGTTTAACCTCAAGCGTTGGGACCGGCATTGACATTTCCCGACAAGGACTTTGACCACATGCTTATCTGCCAAATATGCAAAAAAAAACAAGCCACCATCCACCTCACCGACATTCACAATAATGTCAAAAAAGAGGTGCACATGTGTGAGGGTTGCGCCAGCGAAAAAGGTTTCAGCCTCCAGTCCGCCGCCGACATACCCCAACTCCTGGGTCTGGCCAGTAAAAAGAAGGTGGCCTCGCCCCAGGCCGTGGAGGAGGATATTGTCTGCCCGGTCTGTGGGCAACGCTGGTCAGACTTTAATTCCCGCGGGCGGCTTGGCTGTCCCAACGACTACCAGGCTTTTGAGCCGCGCCTGAGGAAATTGGTAGAGTCGCAACTTTCCTCCTGGCACCCTGGTGAAGTCAGTCTACACAGTGGCAAAGTTCCCCCCGGCGCCCCCCCTGACCTTTCCCGCCAGCTTACCCGCATCCATAACCTGGAGCGGGAGCTCCGCCAGGCGGTGGAAATGGAGCACTTCGAGGAGGCGGCCCGGCTGAAAAGCGAGATCAGCCGGCTGAAAGTTGTTTAAGAAGCTGTAGGGCGGTTTACAGAGCAACCACCCGTCGCCTCCCGGCTGGTTAATCCACCCCCACCAAGGAACAATATGGACATATCCCTTCCCTTCGACCCAGCGGCGGCGTGGCTGGCCGGTGGCGGTCCTGACGCCGCCATCGCCGTCACCAGTCGGGTGCGCTTGGCCCGGAACCTTGCCAACCACAACTTTCCCACGCATCCGGACCAGTCGGACCGGAGTTCAGTTCTTTCCGATGTCCGTAACGCCTTCCAATCCCTTCCCGACGGGGATGGCTACACCTGGTGTGAAATAGACCGCCAGTCCAACCTCGAGCGCCACCTGCTCCTGGAAAGCCACCTGATTAGCCGGGAGTTGGCGGACGGCACTGGTCCCCGGGCCCTCGCCTTCAACCCCGCCAAGTCCATTTCCGTCATGGTAAACGAGGAAGATCATCTGCGTATGCAGGCCTTGTGTTCTGGGCTACGCTTAAAGGACGCCTTCGCCAGCGTCGACCAGCTTGATAACGCCATCGCTAGCCGCCTCGCCTTCGCCTACTCTCCACTCTTCGGCTACCTCACCTCCTGCCCCACCAATGTCGGCACTGGCCTACGGGCCTCGGTGATGCTCCACCTCCCGGCCCTGGTGATGACCAGCCATATTGAAAAGGTGTTTCGCGCTATTTATGAAATGCACATGGCGGTAAGGGGTTTTTACGGCGAAGGCACCGAGGCCATGGGGGATTTTTACCAGATATCCAACCAGATAACCTGCGGCCGCTCGGAAAACGACATCCTCGCTGACATGGAGGCCTCGATCAAGGCTATCATCTCCTATGAGAATCGGGCCCGCGAAGAACTCCTGGAAAGGGAACGTCCACGCCTGGAGGATGTCATCTGGCGCAGCTGGGGCATTCTTGAATACGCCCGCCAGATAACTTCCGAGGAGGCGATGCGCCACCTCTCCAACCTCCGCCTGGGGGTGGTGACCAAAATCCTTGACAGCCTGACCCTGGAGTCGATACAGCGTCTGCTCCTTCTTTGCCAGCCTGCCCATCTGCAGCAGATTGAGGGCCACAACCTGGAAAGCGATGAACGTGACATCGCCAGGGCCACCTTCCTCCGGGGCAGCCTGTCACTGACACGCTAACCAGTGAGGGGTAAAATTCCCGGGGACAAGCGGCCTAGTACCGCCACTGGCGTCTCCCGCCCGCCTGGGCAAAAATCGTAACCCCTCACCCGCGGGGAGGCGCCTCTCCCCGGGTTATTCTGGTTTTTTCCTGGTCTTTACCCGCGTCTACCTGCCTAACCCGGTTCAGGAATACCAGTAAACTCCCTAACCCGTCACCTGGGAAAGAAAGCGCCCGGGAGGACGAACGGGGTAGCAGTGACCCGGGGATTTTTTGCCAAGAGGTGACCTTGACAGCCGGCTTTAAATTTGGTAGTGATTAAACCACCATTCACTTGGCGCTCGGCCGATAACCTAATCCTCTGTCGCCCCATTCTACCCCCCTAGCCCGTTCTTCCCAGCCGCCCCCCAACCCTTCATGGGTGATATGGCCGATCGGGAAACACCGCCTTTTTTCCGGGTGGCAACCGGGGGTTACCGGGCAATCAATCACTCCCACTTTGACCCTTACCCGGGCACCCAGTCAATCCCGGCACCGGGATAGCGTCTGCCCTAAACTGGTTTTCCTCCACCCGCTCCCGGCTCGGTGTCCCGGGAAGGGTTTTACTGTTTGACTAATCAACCCAGGAAGACGGTGTTAGAAAAATGCCTGACTCTCCCACGGAAATAATCCGGCTGGTCAATGTCTCCAAGGGTCTTTACGACCTAAACGGACAAACCCTTAACCGTCACAACTTGGTGCTTTCCCAGGTCAATTTCAGCCTGGAACAGGGGGAAGTGCATGTGCTGCTGGGTGAAAACGGGGCAGGCAAATCATCGCTAGTGAAAATGATCTGCGGCGCCATACGTCCCGACAGCGGACAAATCTTTATCAACGGAAAGGAAATGACCGCCAACGATCCCCAGCAAGCGCTGGCCTCGGGTGTCGCCACTGTCTCCCAGGAATTTAGCCTCTGCCCCAACCTGACCGTGGCGGAAAACATTAGCCTGGGCCGGACCAAGTACAATTTCGCCGGCTTCCTGGACTTCCCGGCCATGCGCGCCCTCGCCACCCACCAGCTTAACCGCCTGGGAGCCGGACAAATCGATGTCAACCGCAAGGTCAAACACCTGCCGGTGGCGGAACAGCAACTGGTGGAAATTGCCAAGGCCCTAGCCGCCAATCCCCAGGTCCTTATCCTGGACGAACCCACCTCTACCCTCACTGACAACCAGGTCGAAATACTTTTCCGCGTTATCCACGCCCTTAAGGATTCTGGCGTCAGCATGATTTATATCACCCATAAACTGAAGGAAATCTTCGAGGTGGGGGACCGGGTGACTGTCCTTAGGGACGGACGGAGCATGCGGACAGTGGCGGTGGCGGAAAGCGGAAACATCGACGACCTGATCCAGCTGATGATTGGTTCCAAACTTGACAACCTCTTTAACAAAGGGAAACACCAGGTTGGGGAAACCGCCCTGGAAGTACTGGACCTTAAGTCTGACCCAGCCTCCCCTGCCCTCAACCTCACGGTCAAACAGGGGGAAATAGTCGGTGTCGCCGGTATTGTCGGAGCGGGACGCACCGAGTTTATTCGTCGCATATTCGGCATCGACTCCTACCACTCGGGAAGTGTCACGGTGTTTGGAAAAAGCCTTCCCAAGGGAAACCCCCAGGCCGCTATCCAGGCCGGCATCGGCTTTATCCCCGAGGACCGTAAACGCCAGGGTATTGTCCCCTGCCTGGCGGTGCGGGAAAACATCTGCCATGTGACTATGCGCCAACTCTCCCGTCTAGGCTGGGTCAGTATCGCTTCCCGCAGCCGCCTGGCCCGCACTTATGTCGAGCGGCTGAAAGTTATGGCGTCCTCCCTAAGGCAGGAAATCCGCTACCTCAGCGGTGGCAACCAGCAGAAGGCGATCCTGGGAAAATGGCTGTCCGCCAATGCCCGCATCCTCATTTTCGACGAGCCTACCCGGGGTATCGATGTGATCACCAAATCCGCTATTTACCGGCTGATGGTAGAACTGGCCGACCGGGGCGTGGCGATACTGATGATTTCCTCGGAACTGCAGGAAGTGGTTGGCATGAGTGACCGGGTCTACGTCATGCGCTCCAACCGGATCGCCAAAATCCTGGCGGGGGAGGAAATAAACGGCGAGACAATTCTTCGGTACGCCATGGGGGGTGACGAGGTAGCCTAGTCCCGGCGCCTGTTTTACCCGGCCGGGATCTCCCTCGCGCCAAACCCGGGATCCTGTTTTACCAGCTAAATCACCCGCTGGTAGTCGCCAGTGGCAAGCGGTTATTCACTATTTTTTGGAGGAGGAAGTAACATGCGTAGAATTTTAATCCCGGCTCTTTGCCTGCTGTTGGTGGGAATTATGGCCATGCCCATTCTGGCGGCTGATAAGAAACCGAAAGTGGCGGTGGTGGTGAAAACCCTGACTGGCGACGTCTTCCAGTTGAAAATGGCCGAGGCGGCCCGCGACCAGGCGATTCAGCTTGGCGCCGACGCCACCATCTACCAGGCGGGTGGACAAACCGCTGTCCAGCGAATGGTCCAGATAATCGAGGACCTCATTGTCCAGCAGACCGATGTCATCATCATCAGCCCTCTTGATTCCAAGGCGGTAGTGCCGGTTTTCCGCCAGGCCAAGGAAGAAGGCATCATCATCGTCTGTATGGACCAGGTTGCCGAGGGTGACGACTACGTCACCTTTATCTCCACTGACAACTACGCCGCCGCCGCCCTAGGCGCGGAATTCGCCAAGACCGTCCTGGGTGGCAAGGGCAATGTGGTGGTTATCGAGGGTGCGCCGGGAAGTTCAGTCGGGGATGACCGCAAGAACGGGTTTGCCGAAAACATTGTCAAGGGTTCCCAGATAAAAGTGGTAGCCTCGCAAACCGGCCTCTGGACTAATGAAAAAGCGATGGACGCCACCCAGAACATCCTCCAGGCCAACCCCAATGTCGACCTCATCTTTTCCTGCTCCGACGGCATGACCGGCGGCATCCTGGAAGCGGTCAAGCTGGCTGGCAAGGAAGGCAAAATAAAAGTCATCAGTTTTGACGGTTCCAGCTTCGGGATTGAGCTGATAAAAAGTGGCAGCATCATCGCCGATGTCGCCCAGTTCCCCATCAAAATCGGCCGCATGTCTGCCGAAACGGGCCTAGGCGTCTACAATAAAACCATAGACCCCGCCTCGCTACCCAAGTTCATTGACTCCGGCACCAAACTGATCACCAGTGAAAACGCCGACGCCTCCCTGGCCGACGCTTTCTAAACGAATCGCCTCCCCCGGGGTTGTCCACGGATAGCCCCGGGGATTTTTAAATCACCTCCCATGACCGGCTTTTCCCGCCTCCGGGCGAGGAAAGGAGCGCATGATAAACCGTTTTACCAGTGTTCTGAAAGCCAAGGAAGCGGGCATTATAGCCTGGATTCTGCTAGTGGGACTAGTCAGCAGTATCCTCAGCCCCAATTTCCTCACTCCCAACAACCTGGTCAACATCCTCGCCCAGTCGGCGGTGGTGGGAATAATGGCTATCGGAATGACTATGGTTATCATCACTGGCGGAGGCGGCATCGACCTTTCCGCCGGAAGCATTCTCGGCATTTCCTCGGTGGTGATGGCGATGACCATCATTCCTCCCGAACTCTTCCGTGACACCGCCGCCATGCTGGTTCTTCCCAATGATTTCTGGATCATCCTGAAAGCGCTGATTTTCTGCCTCGGAACCGGGGCGGTCTGCGGTTTCCTCAATGGCTGCATGATAACCTGGGCTAAACTGCCCCCCTTTATAGCAACTCTGAGCCTTATGGCTGCCGCCCGCGGCACCGCCGCCTATATTAGCGCCGGCATCCCCACCTACGGCATGCCAACCTCCCTGGTTTACGTTGGCCAGGGAAGCATCTCCTTCATACCGATACCGGTACTAGTCATGCTGGCCCTGGGGTTGATCGTCCACCTCGCCCTCACCCGCAGCGTTTTCGGGATTACCCTTTTCGCGGTCGGCGGCAACCGGGAAACCGCCCGTTTCTCCGGTATGAACGTCAACCGGCTTCTTATCAGTGTCTACGTCCTTTCCGGTGTGTTCGCCGCCATAGCCGGCGTCATCCTCTCTGCCCGCGGTAACCAGGTCCATCCCGATGCCGGGACAGGCTACGAGCTTTCCGCCATCGGAGCTTCAGTCATCGGTGGCACCTCCATGATGGGCGGAGCGGGAGGCATCCCGGGCGCCATCTTGGGCGCCATCTTCATGGCGGAAGTCCAAAACGTCATCAACATCCTAAATATCCCGGTCGCCTACATGAAACCCGTGCTCGGCGGTCTCATTGTCATGGCGGTGCTTCTGGATCAATGGCATAAAAAACGGGACACAGGAGAATAAGTGGCTTCTTCCCCAACCGCCCGGAAAACTGGCGCCAAACTGCTCTCTCTTTACGACCACCTGGGCATCTGGCTGTGGCTGGTTGTTTTCGCTCTGCTGTTTTCACTGCTAAGCGACTATTTCCTGAGTTACGCCAATTTCCGTAACATCCTCCGGCAAGCCTCCATCTTCGCCATCATGGCGGTAGGAATGACGCTAGTCATCGCCTCCGGCGGCATTGACTTGTCGGTGGGGAGCGTTATTTCCTTCACCAGCGCGGTCCTCGGCACTGTGTGGCAAGCCACTGGCAACATCTGGCTGGCCTTTTTCCTGGCTCTTCTCGCTGGCACCCTGACTGGCCTGGCTAACGGCCTCCTGGTTGGCTATTGCCTGATGCCGCCCTTTATCGCCACCTTCGGCCTGATGAGCGCTGGCGCTGGATTCGCCTTCGCCCTCACCCCTGGAAGCATCGGCGATTTCCCGCCCTGGTTTGAATACCTGGGAAACGGCATGTTGTATCGGCTTCCCATTCCGGTCATTGTCATGTTTGTCCTGGGGTTACTTTTTTACCTCCTGCTTAACCACCGCCGTTTCGGCCGCAGTGTCCTCGCCATCGGCGGAAATGAGAATGGCGCCCGCATGGCTGGCCTTGACGTGCGAGCGGTGAAATTGGCGGTCTACACCATAAACGGCGCTTTGGCTAGCATTGCCGGCATAATCCTCTGCGCTCGCATCCGCTCCTCCTACCCGGGGATTGGCCTCGACATGGAGATGGACGTGATCGCAGCAACCGTCATCGGCGGCGCTAGCCTGATGGGGGGAGAAGGCAGGATTTTCGGGGCGATTGGCGGAGCGGTTTTCATCTGCATGATCCAGAACCTCTTTAACCTCCTAGGAATCTACCCCTTCATGCAGAAGATCATCACCGGCCTTTTCATTGTCATAGCCGTGTTTATTAACGAAATCCGCTCGCGGCGCGAATAGTCCCGGTGGGGACGGGGTAAAACACTGTTTCCATCCGGAAAACCCGCCCTGGTGTTTCCCTTTCACCCGCGAGAGAGACACAGATGGGTGTCTTGATTTACCAGGGGGACCACGGCTTAGCGAGAAAGCCGGCGTGACGCCACGCCGGCTTCCTCATTACCCCTTTGACCCGCTTACCCCTACGGCCGAAAGCACCACCCGTATCCGCACGGGAGGACGGCAAGGACTCTACCCGCCAACCCAAGTTCCCCAGTTCAGAAATCAAGCCCTTTTATATCAAGGGTCAGACTCTAAAAGTTTGCTAACCCCGGCCAGCCGCCAGGAATTACCTAGGGACTCCCCCCCCGCTAACCCACCCCCAGCATATGGCGACGGATAATGTGGTCCTGGTATTCTTCGGAAAGCTCGCAGAAATAGCCACTCCAGCCCCATACCCGCACCACCAGGTTACGATAGCGCTCGGGGTGTACCTTGGCGTCTCTAAGCTTGTCGATATCCAGGGTGTTAAGCTGCAGTTGCTGGCAGCCTAACCCGGCGAAAAGACGCACCAGTTCCGCCACCTTGCCAATTGACTCGCTACTACGAAACACGCTGTCAGAAAGTTCAAGGGTGATGGGACCACCGTTACAGACGCGGCGGTAGTCAAGTTTGGCGAACGACTGCAGGATGCCAAACGGCCCCGACACCTTGACCCCCTGGGAGGGCGCCAGGGAGGAGCTGAAGAAATCACCCCGCCGCCGTCCGTCAGCGGTAGCACCGACCACTGGCTCTAGCATGCCGGGGTGGCCTTGGGCTAGCCAGACATAATACATGGCTGAACCAGTGCCGGGACGCACCCGGTTCCAACGCGAGTTAACCGGCTGGAAGCGTTCGCAAGCTTCGGAAAAATAAGCGAAAAGCTCCCGCAGGAGGTCGTCGGTGGCGGGGTCGTTGTTGCCGGTTTTGGGAGTGTCCTGGCGTAGGCGGGTGAGAAGCACCTGATCCTCGGTAAAGTCGTTGTCGAGCGCCCCAAGCAAGCGCTCGGGACTGATTTCCCGGGTGTTAAAGACCAGTTTATTAACCGCCGCCAAGGCGTCACTGGCGTTGGCCGACCCGGAGCCGTGTATGCCAAGGTTGTTGTATTTGGCTCCGGCGCCAAGGTCCCCCCGTTCTTCCAGTTGCCCAGTCATAAGGGCGGAGTAGAGGGGAGCGGGCGGGAGGATTATCTTTTGCCGATCTTCCACCAGGCGGTCCACCTGCCGGAAAATATCCTCCCGGCAAAGAGCCAGGACGCGGGAGAAATCCCCTCCCTCGCTTAGCGCGGTCCGGATGGCGCTATCGACCGCGTAGGGGAAGGAAACAGCTCCTATGTTCACCACGTCCATTCCTAAGCCTGGGATAAGGAATTCCCAGCAGGCCGCCACGCTGTAATCGCGGGCATCCTCCAGGCTATAACCCAGGCGCACCAATCCGGGTATAACCACCTGGTCGTTAGAATACTGGGGAAAACCCAGGCCGATTTTGGTAAGTTCGACCGCCTTGTGAAGCAAGTCCAGCGGCGTATCTGGGGTTACCCGTAAATTGACCTTGGGGTCGATCAGGCGATTAGTCCGGGTAACTTCTAGAACGATGTGGGTCAGGCGGTTTACCGAAGTCTTGCCCTGGCGGTCAACTCCCCCCAGCATCAGGGACTGGCCGTTGTCTCCCTGCTGGATACCAGGGTAAAGGTCGGAATCCTTGTTGAGGGACAGGAAAAACTCGGCCACCAAGTCAGCCACGTCATCCCAGGTCAGGCGGCCCGCCAGCACGTCAGCCTCGGCGTATTTCCACATATACTGGTCGAAACGCCCAAGCCCGACATGGTAGTGTCCAGAAAGCCAGAGGGCGGAATGGACGAATTTAAGCGACTGCAGAGCCTGGCGGAAATTTTCCGCCGGGCCGGCTGGCACCACCGCCAGAGTGTCGGCTATCTCACTCTCCCCCAGGCGCAGTGCTTCCTGGCGGTAACGCTCAGCTAAACCAAGGACCGCGTCTATCGCCTCCGACACCGTGTCACAAAGAACCTTAAGCTCCTCCCCTCCTTCCCTAGCGTAACGCTGGCGTATCACGGTCTGGCGCTGCCTAAGTCCTTCGCCAAGAACCAATCCCCAGTCGGCGCAGATGTTGGAGATAGGGCCGGACTCATGCATGGCCTGCCCGGCGAATTTCTCCCGCCACTCGGCTGGCGGGTAATAGGGAGGAACCGCCGGGATGGTCCGGGTGAAAACCAGGCGTTCACCCGCTAGGATCAACGGCTGTTCCGCCTCGCACATCAACCGGGTGAGTAGTGAGGCGCGCTGGGGCCAGTCCCTCCCTTCCTGTTCGGCAACCCCCACTACATCCGGGACCTGGCCGGTGCGGAGTTTTTTGTGCCTACCCTCGACAATAGCATCCCTGAGGGCGGTTATGCGTGGACTGGCTGAATATTGGCTCATAGGACTTTCACCTCCTTCACTACTTCGCGGAAAAAATCGACTGCCAAATCAAGGGGACGCGTCTCGTCATAACCTGGCTGGAAAACCCGGCCCAAGGCGGGATATTTCCCCCCGGTAGCCGGGTTGTAGGGGAGAAAATCCAATCCCTGGAGCCCGTCCGTCTGGTTTAACTCCCCCGCCAGTAAGTCTCGGAGGTTCTGGTAATTTTCCCGGCTGTCGGTGAGGCCAGGAATCAACGGGACCCGCAGGCGATAGGGGCGTCCAGAGCGGTCGAGACGGCGCAGATTTTCCAGAATTAGGGCGTTGTCCTGGCCGGTGTAACGCCGGTGCAGGACCGGGTCGACTAGCTTCAGGTCAAAATAAACCAGGTCGGAAAGGTCGCTCACCTGGCGGAAAAGGGCGCTAGGGGCATAACCCGAGGTTTGCAGCAACAAATGCAGCCGGCCGGTGAGGCGGCGCATCACTTCCGCCACAAAATCACCTTGCCACAGGGGTTCTCCACCCGAAAAAGTGACCCCACCCGCCGCGAGTTTCAACACCTCCTGGTAACCTAGAAGCTTATCCGCCAATTCCTCCGGGCGGTAAAACACCCCGACTGTTCGTTCGCCAGCGGCGGTGCGCATGACTTCCGGCCGGAAAGCCTGCCCTTCGGGATTGTGACACCAGGAGCAGCCAAGTGGGCAACCCTTCATAAAGACAGTGCAGCGTAGGCCTGGTCCGTCAAAAAGGGCGAATTCCTTAATGTCAAACACCAAGCCGCGGCCGTCGCGGGGAAAAGAGAGGTCAGTCTGGTTATATTCGAAAACCGTCATGGTCAGCCACTTCACCCCTCAGTCATTCCGACCCGGACAGTGGTTAAGACAGCGTCACCCCAAGCCCGGGGTAGGACGAGCGCCGGCGCTTTCCCGGCGCCTGTCAATAATACCATAGCCAGCCTCTCCGGGGCACGCCAGGTTAGAGTCGGCGGTGAAAACTGACGCCCTCCCGGCCGTCACCCCTAGCGACCGTCGTCCCAGGCGGACATGGGTTTGGGGTAAACTAACCTCAGCCGGAAGATAGGCATCACCCACACTCCCCGTCGACTTGTCTCCAGTTCGCCAGGAAAGACAAGGCCGCCTGGGCCTACCGACCCGCCTTATTTGGCGCCACAGTTAGCTAGCTACCCTTACCCGGAACAGAGGTCAAAAAGCCTGAGTCGGCAAGCCTTATCCCGCAAGCCAAGGTTCCACCCGCCACCCGGGTTAGTCTCATCCGAAGGGCCGCGAACCCCGCTTGGCCGCCAGCCTTCCTGGCGCTTGCCGAGTCAAACGGCAAAACGCCGATAGCGTAGCCAGCGGGGGCGGGAGTGAATTTCCTTGACAGATTCGCCTTTTACGGCAAAAAATGATACATCACAAGCGTCTGGCCCGCTGGTTCGGGCCAGGTATTTTTTTTATTCGGACACCAGACGCCGACCCCAAGCCTACAGACTGAGCCCAATGCTGCAACGTTTTGAAGACCTGCGCAATATCGCCATCATCGCCCATGTCGACCATGGCAAAACCACCCTGGTGGACGCCCTTCTCCGGCAAACCAACGTATTCCGGCAAAACCAGGAAATAGTCGATTGCGTCATGGACTCCAACGCTATCGAACGCGAACGCGGCATTACCATTTTCTCCAAAAACGCCGCTATCCGCTATCAGGACATCCGAATTAACGTTATCGACACCCCTGGCCACGCCGATTTCGGTGGCGAGGTTGAACGGGTCCTTAACCTTGCCGATGGCGTGCTGCTCCTGGTCGATGCCTTCGACGGCCCCATGCCCCAGACCCGCTTTGTCCTAAGAAAAGCCCTTCAGGCCGGTCTTAAACCCCTGGTGGTGATTAACAAGATTGACCGCGCCGGGGAACGCGCCCACGAGGTTTTGGACGAGGTGTTTGACTTGTTCCTGCAGTTGGAGGCGAACGAGGCCCAGCTGGATTTTCCCGTCATTTACGCCTCGGGACGCCAGGGAATAACCAAGCGGGAGATGGATGAAACCGCCACCGACTGCCGGCCCCTCCTCGACGCGATTCTCGAGAACATCCCACCTCCCGAAGCTGACCGGATGGCTCCCCTGCAGCTCCAAGTCGCCTCCATCGATTACAACGACTATGTCGGTCGTATCGCTATCGGCCGGGTTAGACGCGGGGTGGTCAGGGAAAAATCCGAGGTGATGGTGCTGGGGCGTACTGGCTCCCGCCGTCTGGCCCGGGTGGAGTCGCTCCAGATTTTCGACGGCATCAGTCGCAAGGCGGTGCGGGAAGTCGGAGCTGGCGACATCGCCATCCTCACTGGCATCCCCGACATTGAGATCTATGACACTGTCGCCGACCCGGAAACCCCCGAGGCGCTGCCGGTAGTTGACATCGACGAACCCACCATGACCATGGAGTTTCTCCCTAACGACAGCCCGTTTCTGGGGCGTGAGGGCCAGTATGTCACCAGCCGCCACCTGAAGGAGCGGCTAGAACGGGAACTCCGCAGTAACGTCGCCCTACGCATGGAACCCACCCCGGAAGGCTTCCTGGTCGGCGGACGCGGCCTTCTCCACCTGGGTATCGTAATCGAAACCATGCGCCGGGAGAGTTACGAATTCTCCGTCGGGCGTCCCCACGTGGTGTTCCGCACCATTAAAGGGGAAAAACATGAACCGGTGGAAATGCTCTCAGTCGATGTGCCGGAAGACCACGCCGGCCGGGTCATGGAACTGGTGGGGGCCCGCAAGGGTCTCTTGGAGAAAATCGAACGCCGCCACGGGGCGCAGCACCTGACCTTTAAAATCCCCAGCCGCGGCCTGATTGGCCTTAGGAGCCGACTCCTCACCGCTACCCGCGGGGAGGCGGTGATGCACCATGTGTTTTGGGAATACGAACCTTTCCGGGGCGAAGTTACAGGACGCTCCAACGGTGTCCTAGTCTCCTCCTCCCAGGGCAAGTCCACCTCCTACGCCATTGACGGCCTGCAACTGCGAGGACAGTTCTTTATCCACCCCGGCACCGATGTCTATGAGGGAATGGTGGTGGGGGAGAACTCCCGCCCTGGCGACCTAGAGGTGAATGTTTGCCGCGAGAAAAAACTGACCAATGTCCGGGCCAGTGGCGCCCATGACCGTAACGCCGATCTCATTCCCCCCCGGGATTTCTCGCTGGAAGCCGCCCTGGAATACATCGAGGATGACGAGCTTCTGGAGGTGACGCCGCAGTCGCTACGCATGCGTAAGCGTCTGCGTATCGAAAGCGAGAGAAAAAAACTGGAACGGGATATTCGCCTGGCTGCCAAAAACTAAGGCCGGGTTTGGCGGAGTGCCTATTTTTAAGTTTCTCCCGCGCTTCTCGGTTGAATCCGGGGGGCATTCCCGCCGCCCCACCCGCCCTTTCTCGCCAAACCCCGCCTCGCCCGTACCTTTCCCCCGAGAAAATCCCCCCTTCCATTAGCACCAATCCTTTTCCAGCGGGATTACCGCGCTGGCATACCGATGTAGTAAAAAGTTTTCACCGACCGGGAAAGCATCGACAACAACGGACGTTTCCAGAACTTTGGTCAGGGGAAGACTGGTTTACCACCCACCGCTCCGAACCGCCCAATAGGTTGATTCCTGGCGCGTTATTCTGTTCGGGAATGCTTGCGGCGTGGCGGCAGGAGCTAAGCGCCGAGGATAAGGAGCTATTTATCGATATAGCGGCACACTACATCATGAAGAAAGTGTTTTTCCTGCCTACCTAGTCGCCTTGGGCGTTCATTATGGAGAACGCCAAGCCGGGCGACACCAGGCTTAAAATCGACTCCACCTTGTTCACAAACGAGAAAAGCAAATCAAGACTGAAAAGAGCTTTGCCTGACAATTACTACTCGCGCCTGAGTCTTGGCCTGGCGAAACTTCGGGCGTTATTCGACGCGGTAAAGCCAATCAACAACGCCGAAAAGGCGTAAAACATCAGCGCCCACCCACCACCTCCCTTCTAGCCAGCGGTGTTCCGAATTATCCATCCCGCTAATCCCCAGCCAACTCCCAACCCCGCTTCGCTGGGGGTTGGGGAAATGGGTCACGCCCCGCCGTTTACCGACAACGGGGAAAACCCAACCCGCCGCCCGACTCGCCAGGCATGGAGTATAATTCACAAGAATTAGCAAAGGGAAGGCACGTTATGCTGTCCTCTACCTTCACGCTGCTGGTGGTTGGCTTGATTCTCTTCTGTCTTTGGCAGGAAGCGCGTAAATCCAAGTCAGGCCACCAGAAGCACGGACCCAAAAAGAGTTGAGCTAGCGTTAGGCTCTAGGCCGGGTCTTAGGGAAAAGTCCAAGACGCCAGGCTCGGGTGAAGCGCGCTTTTTCCCGATTTTTAGGTTAAAAGCAGCGCCAAATCGAGCCAAGGCGCTGTCGGGGGGAGAACCTCCGGTAGTGGGTAAAAACCACCCGGGACTTTCTCCGCCCCCCGACACCCCTCGAGACGCTAGAGGGTTTTTTGTCGGGAAGACACCGGCTGTCCTTTGACACCCTTCCTGGCTAGGAGCCAGCCGGGAAGGTTTGCCGGAAAAAAAACACCCGGGAGGGGTGGTTTTCTCCGTATCTTCTGCCCGAGTCACTCCGAGCCGGCAGCCGGTGGGAGTTAACTAAACCGGGAGGTTGACAGATGGAGCAAAGAAAATCAACTTTCCCTCCGGGAGAGGTCAAGAGCCCATCTAACCCAAAACATCGGTCAATCCAGGTAGCGGCGGGAGAAACAGAAAACAATCCCCCGCCGTCCGCTTTCCCTCCTTCACCGCCTCAATACAACACTCCCCTGGGAGACCCGGGGAAGGCCAAAGGAGAAACGCTAGCGGCAAAACCGCCGAGGAAAACCAGTTTTGGCAGCAGTATCGCCAGTTATTTGCTCTTGGCTTTTTCCGGTGTGACCCTGATCTCCATTCTGGTGTCCCTGGTCGGCCTCCATGGTCTGGAAGTGTCGCTGGATTCCCTTTTAGCCTCGCGTAACTCTTTCCAGCAGGCAGCCAATATTTTCAACCATTCCACCCAGACGCTAATAAACTCCGCCCAGGTTATCAACAACGCCAACCAAAGCCTGGACAACGCGGTCAATGCTATGCACAGCATCAGTTCCCATATGGACGAACTTAACGAACTGGAAATTCCCTCCATCATCAACTCCGCCCTGATAAGGGAAACTATCACCAATGTCACCCTGGCTGAGCGTACCCTGATGCTGCACCAGTATGACAATCGGGTAATCCGGAAAAACCTGCATGACTTTATCAAGGTGGAACTGGCCAAGGCTGACCAGGCTATTAACAGCGTTTCCCGCCTGGTCACCGCCCTCTCCCCCAGCCACCGCGAGCACTGGCGGCAATTTATCCTGGCCTGGAACAACTGGCTGGACATCCACCAGCAGGTGATGCAGGCGATAGAGCTTATCGAGGATCTGCTCCAGGCGGACGACCTCGACAACGCCGCCTACCAGATAGCCTTCAACCAAGCGAGCGACCTCACTTTTGGCAAAAGCCAGCTGGCCCGGGCGAAGGCGAACGAAAACCTCAAGGCTATTGTCGACCTGGTCAAAGCCGCTGTTCTGGAGTCGCGGGAAAAAGCCAACCGTCTGGGCCAAGAAACCCTCCGCACCACTAGCGACACCAATCAGGAAATGGACCAGGCCGCCCGGGAGATAAATGACTTTCAGGGAATGATGACCCTGGTCAACCATGAACTTGACCAAATCATCACCGCCACCAACGCCAACCTCGCCAACTCCACCCGGACCCAGGGGTATTTTCTTTTGTCCGCCCTGCTAGGCTTATTTCTGTCCCTCGTTCTCGCTTTCTGGCAGGCCCGAATGATCTCGAAACCCCTGCACTTGGCCGCCACCCGGATACACAGTATCGCCAGAGGCGAAATTGACATCGAGGACACCCCGATAAAACGGCATAATGAAATCGGGATGCTCCTGGGTTCCGTGCAGGACCTTCTGGTGGCGCAGCGTAACGAGGTGCGGATGGCCAACCGCATGGCGTCAGGTGACTTCACCGTCTCGCCACAACTCCGTAGCCCCCGGGACCAGCTGGGGTTGGCTCTGGTCAAACTTCTCCACAACACCAATTATGACTTGAAACAAGTTGGCTATAACGTGCGGGTCCTTTTTGAGCGGGCCGAAGCCCTCTCCATCATCAGTAACTCTCTTTCCAAAGGAGCCAAGGAAACCTCCAAGGTCCTGGAGGACATCTCTACCCGCACCCGGGAACTTCAGGAGCAGAGCAACTGCAACGCCAACAACATCAAGGAAGCTAACCAATTCGCCATTTCCAGCCATCTCCTGGCGGAACGCGGTTACACCGCCATGGGGGAATTGGTGACCAAGATGCAGGACATCCGTAGCGCCAGTGAACAAATTGCTAAAATTGTCAAACTAATTGACGACATTTCTTTCCAAACCAACCTCCTTTCCTTTAACGCCACGGTGGAGGCGGCCCGGGCTGGCTGGCATGGACGAGGTTTTTCCGTAGTGGCGGAAGAGGTGCGCCGGCTGGCCTCCCGCAGCGCCAAGGCGGCCCGGGAAACCGCGGAATTAATCAAGAACACTACCCAACAGGTGGAAAACGGCGTCGCGCTGGCAGTCCGAACTGACCACGCCTTCAAGGAGATACTTGACAATGTCCAGGAGTCGACCAAGATCTATGGGAGGATAGCCGCTGCCAGTAGCGAACAGTCAGCCAACTTTGAGCAAATATCCCAGCGCCTCATCCAGATCGACCAGTCCACCCAGATGAATTACCGCTACGCCGCCGATACCGCCACTTCGGCCCAGACTATCTACCAACAGAGCGGGGAACTGAGTCTTTTGATGGATCGTTTCCGCCTGACACAGTCAGCCAAGGGCGACCCGAGTTCTTATACCCCCCTCTTCTGCCAGATAACCCGCCGGAATTGATTTCCGGCCCACAAGCGAGACAAGGGCGGACTGGTTATGCCGGAAAACCTCCAGCGGACCTTAGTTGGCCGGATGGACAACCGTCCCTCCTCCAGTGGCGGAAACTCCCTGCCGCCACCCGGTAGCGTGGTGATGGCCTCAGTCGAGGAAGACAGCGGAAACGGCCTTTACATTCTCCGCTGGTCAGGCAACCGCTTCGCTGTCACTTCCCGCACTCCCCTTGCCCCCGGACAAACCCTAATTCTTCGTTCCGACGTGTCAGAGGAGGGGAAACCCGTTTTAGTGGTGCAGGGACCAGCCCTGCCAGCGGCCGGCACCCCCATCCCGGCTGGCTACGGCCCTAACACCCGCCCCGCTTCTGGCGATAATCCGGTCTCCGGGGAAGTACTGGTCCCCGGCCAAGGCATAGCCAGCGTCACTCCGGAAAAACCGCCTACCCCAATCCCGGCCGGTCTGGTCCTAGAGCCACTTCTAGAAACCCTGCCGGAACTTGCGCTCCGCTCTAGCCAGCTTTTGGAAAAGGCGGCGCTTGAACTTAGCCGCCCCCTCCCTGCGGTAGCCAACCCCAGCCTGACCCTGACCCCGGGTAGTTCCCCAGTTGTATTGCCGGGTGTGCTGGGGCCAGTCGTCACCCTGCCTGACGCTAGCCTAGTCACAAGCGGGGAAGCCGCCGCTGTTCCTTTGCCTGGCGGCCTGGTCGCCACTCCTCTCCCGGGCGGCGTAGTTGCTAGTCCTCTCCCCGGTGACTTGATCGCCACTCCTCTCCCGGGCGGCCTGATAACTAGTCCTCTCCCCGGCGGCTTGGTCGCCACTCCTCTTCCCGGCGACTTGGCTATGCCAGACAGCGTTACCCTGCCAGGATCTTTGCCCGCGGCGGCCGACGGGGTGGCGACTATTCCCACGCCAACCGCTCCACCGCCAGAGACTGGCCAGGCGGAAAACCCGACCCCCCCGGGCGGTACAGGCATAACCCGCCCCGACCTTCCCGGGCCGCTTCCCGAAAACAGTGGCCTGGCGAAAGCTAGTCCACTACCTCTGCCGGGCCAAAGCGCAGCCGTAACAACGCCAGGCTTGGGGACAGCCGCTCCAGTCAACGAACCATCCTCCACCCTCCTGGCGGGCTGGCCACCTGGCGCTTTGGAAACACCACCGCCAGCGGCGACGGCGGCGGCGGCCGCCAGCGCCAAACCAAGCGACTCCCCCATACCCATACCCACTCCCCCGGGCGGGGAGATGGCCACGGCTAGCGAGGGTAAATTCATCCCCTTCACCAGCCTGACTCCGCCCGACCTCGCCGGGACCAGCCTGACGGAAGCTCTGGGGCAACTCATTAAAGGCGCGGAACTGCCGCTGGGGCAAAATATCGACTCCCTGCTTCCCCAGGGAAAAGGCCAGGTTCCTGCTAACATTGCCGAACGGGCAGCCGCCATCCTTATCCGGGCCGGGGGACTTACCCCAGGCCCGACCAGTAACAGCGCCGCCATCGCCCTGATGCACCAGGGCCTTCCTATCAACCGGCAAAACATGCAAAACATCCTCGCTTTTTCCGCTCTGGCGGGAGAAAACGATCGGGATGCCTTTATCCAGGCCGCCGCCCGCCTGTCCGGACACGACATACCCCTTTCCCCTCCCCTGGTGGGGGGTATGGCTGACATCCTCGGGCGGCAAGCCACCACGGCGCGGCTTGTGGAACAGGTAAAGCAGGCGCTGGCGAATTTACCTGTGCCAGCTAATGTGGAAACGCTTTTACAAACCGCCACCCGCCTTCTTGACAACTTGTCGATTAAGCTTGACCAGCCGGATTCGGCGCAAAGCCTGGCTAACCACCTGGCCGGCCTTGGCCGGGAAAACCTGGGGCAGGCGATGGCGCTAATCGAAACCGCCACCCAGGCGGTGCTGGAGCGTCACCCACTGCTTCCCCGTATCGACCAGGCGCTTACCGCCCTGTTTAGTGAACTTGGCAAGGTTGGCTCCCAGGAAGGAAGTTCTCCTCCCCCGCCTCCGGCACCTGGGACAACTCCAGAGGTAGAGACGCCAGAAGAGGCGGCGGCGACTGGCGAAAAGACGCCTCCGGCACCAAGCGAGAAGGAAAACCCGGAACGGGCCGGGCTGCCACGGCCGGAAACCCTCCTTAAACCAGCCAACCACGGTTTCTCCCTCCCCGGCGTAAACTCCCCGGAAGCTGATATCCTCCGACCAGCGGGAAACCTGGAACGCTGGTTACTAAGCGACCCGCCGGAGGAACGAGCAGCCTTAAGACAAGTGGTTGACCGCCTGGTGGAAAACCTCCTTTCCGACCAGCCAGCCAAGGCGTCGGGGGCAAGATATAGCCTGGCCAACCTCCCGCCTAGCGTCCTTCGCCTAGCCACCACCCGCCTTATGGAAACTGAACGCGCCACCCTGGCGGCCGACCCTGTCCTTAACCGCCTGGCTGACGCGGCTAGCGCTCTACGTGACCTGGGGCGGCAGGAAATAGCCACCAAAGCGGAAAACCTGGCCGGAACCCTCCGGGAACCAGCGGTGATGCTAGCCGAAGTGCCTTTTAGCCTGGCGGGACAAACTGGCGGCGAAGGGCGTATGCAGATGTTTTACCGCCAGCGCTCCCAGCGCGAGGGAGGTTGGTCAGCCCGGGTTATCCTTGACCTAGCCACTACCCATATGGGGCCGGTTTTAGGTGACCTGCGTTTCTTTGGCCACGATCTGTTACTAAACCTCTTCGCCAGCGACTCCGCCACGGTCGAGCGTCTCTCTAGCCACCAAGAAGAGCTTGGCCAGGCTCTCCGGGATAAAGGCTTCCGCCTGAAGCCAAAGTTCCTGCTTCTTCCTCCCCCCCCGCCTCCACCCCCCGCTAATCCCCCGGAGCCGCCCTCTCCCACGCCTCCCACCGCTCCAGTCATCCGGCTTCCCCGCCGTCTTGATGGAAGACTGGATATCGAGGGTTAGCCTTCCCCCCGGGGCCACTCCGCCGCTTGACACTGGCGACCTATAACAGAATTTCCTGAATAACCCGGCCGGACCGGGTTTTTTCTTGCGTTTACCATCAGTAACCATACGATTAAGGTTGCTTTAAACAATACGGTTAAGATTGCTTTAAACAACCGCCGGCGGGGTGGGGGAGCAGGGTACAACCACCTTCGCCTTGTGTATTTATCTTTTCAAGAGGAGAGTATGATGCGGAAGTTGGTGCCTATCGCCTTTGCGTTACTAACCCTGTTTGGAATAGTCACTACCCCTAGCCAAGCTGGTGAAGCAGCTCCCCAGGCTCCGGAAACCAAGCGTATTGGTGTTGTCTTTATCCAACAGGTTTTCCTGAACTACCAATATATCAAGGATACCGGTGACGAAATCCGCAACACTTTCCAGCCCGAGACTCAAAAGATCGACGCTGAAATACAACGTATTGGCGAGCAGGAGCGTGCGCTCCAGAACAACCCCCTGAAACCCCAGGACTCGCCCGCCTGGCGTAAATCAATGATGGAGATCCAGTCAGCCCGGGTGGATGTCCAGTCCATGCAGGAGGATTTCGCCCGACGCCTGCGTGAGCAAGAGGCTTCGCTCTGGCAAAACGCCTACAACGCCTTTCAGCGCGCCTGTAAACTGCTAGCTGAATACTACAAGTACGACATCATTATCGCCTCACCCGACCCCGCTATTTCCGAGGAAGCCATGAAGGCCATGGACCCGATGGCGGTGCAGCAGGAAATTCTTATGCGCCGCATCCAGTTCGTGGACGACAAGGCCAACCTCACCAAATCGATAACCGATTTGATGAACCACCGTTACCAGCAGTACAAGCAAGACCCCCAGAAAAACCCCCTATGACCACCGTTTCCGCAAAGCGCCGGGAACCAGCTCCCACCCCCCTGGAGGATATTTCCCGCCAGTTGGGGGCGGAGCTGGTTAACGCCAGGCCGGGTCAAACAGTGTCACGCTTAGCTGGGCTTGCGGAAGCAGAGCCAGGCGAGCTGTCCTTCCTCAGTAACCCCAGCTATCAACACCTTCTCACCACCACCAAAGCCGAGGCGGTGATAGTAGCGCCTGGGGTAAACGCGACTGGCCTTACCCTCCTCCGGGTAGAAAACCCCGACCTCGCCTTCGCCAAGGCGGCTGCCCTTATCCTCCCTCCCCCGCCCCATCCCCTCCCCGGGATAGACCCCCGGGCGGTGGTGGACCCCTCCGCTCGCCTAGGCCAAGACGTGTCGGTAGGGGCGGGAGCGGTAATCGAGGCGGGAGCGGTAATCGCTGACCACTGTCGCATCTATCCCCAGGCCTACGTAGGGGTGGAGTCCGAGGTGGGCGAAGGCTCAGTCCTTTACCCCCGGGCCACTCTCTACCACCAGGTAAAGCTGGGAAAACGCTGTATCATCCACGCCGGAGCGGTAATCGGGGCGGACGGCTTTGGTTACGCCTGGACCGGCAGTGAGTATTTCAAGATTCCCCAGGCGGGAGTGGTGGTCCTGGAGGACGATGTCGAAATCGGGGCCAACACTTGTATCGACCGCGCCCGTTTCGGGGAAACCCGAATAGGACGCGGGAGCAAGCTTGACAACCTTATCCAGATCGCCCACAACGTGCGTCTGGGCGCTTTTTGCGCCTTTGCCGCCCAGGTGGGGGTCGCTGGCTCGGCCCGGATCGGTAACGGAGTCCAAATAGGCGGCCAGACAGCGGTGGTGGGTCACATCACCCTGGGCGACCGCCTGACCATTGTCGGCCAGTCGGGAGTGACCAAAAGCATCCCGGGGGCGGAGGCGGGGGTTCCCGAAAAAGATCGGGTATGGATCGGCACCCCGGCCCAGCCCATGCGCGAGCAACTCAAGGAATGGCAAAACCTGAAAGGACTGGCGCGGCTTCGCAAGAAAGTACGGGAAATGGCGGAGCGGCTGACTGGCGGGGAAGGGAACCAGACATGATGGGGCTTAAGCAACGCACCATCTCGCAGGAGGTGGTGTTTAGCGGTATCGGACTCCACGCCGGTGAACCGGGACGGGTCACCCTGTCCCCCGCCCCGGTTGGTAGCGGGTTGGTAGTGGCAAACGCCGATGGCCAGGAACGCCTGCGGCCAGGCATAGTCGACGGCCAAGGCCACTGCACCAGCGCGACTATCAAGTACAAGTCTAAAATCGCCACCCTCGAACACCTCCTGGCCGCGGTTTGGGGCTTAGGTATCGACAACCTCCGCATTACCGCCGAGGGGTCGGAAGTGCCAGGTCTCGATGGCTCGGCGGGTGAATTCACTGGCCAAATCCTGGCGGCTGGCCTGGAAGAGCAGGCGGCGGAACAATCGGTGTTTATCCCCAAGCAGTCGCTGGCGGTGGGTTCCGCCAGCGCTGGACTTACCGCCTATCCCGCCGCTGACGGAAACCTCACCCTCACCTATCTACTCGACTACCCCGATTCTCCCCTGGCCCGGGGCAACTTCACTTTCACCCTGACTGACGGCGCTTTCCAGGCCGACCTCGCCCCCGCCCGCACCTTCGCGACCCGGGCCCAGGCCGAGGCGATGCTCTCGGCTGGTTTTGGCAAGGGAGCCAACCCGCAAAACACCATAATCCTGGACGGCAACCAGGTGGTTGACAATCAACTGCGCTTCCCTGACGAGTGTGTCCGCCACAAACTGGTGGATCTCTTGGGCGACCTGGCCGTACTCAACCGCCGCCTGGGAGTGCATGTGGTGGCGGTGAAAAGCGGGCACCGCCTTAACCTCGAACTAACCCGGCGTCTGGAAGAGGAGATTAGCCGGGTCGAACACCCGAAGGGGTTGATGGACATTCGCGAAATCATGCAACTCCTGCCCCACCGCTATCCCTTCCTTCTGGTCGACCGGGTTATCGCCCTGGAACCCAAGCGAAGCATCACCGCCCTGAAGAACCTCACCGGTAACGAACATTTCTTCCAGGGACACTTTCCCGGGCAACCGATCATGCCTGGGGTGCTCCAGATCGAAGCCTTGGCGCAAGCGGGTGCGATCATGATGCTAGGAGAATACCGCGACCAAAACAAATTAGCGGTACTCATGACTGCGGAAGAAGTTAAGTGGAGGCGGCAAGTAGTTCCGGGCGACTGTATGCACCTCCACGCCGAGGCGGTGAAGATGAAAGGGCGGATCGGGATTGTCCGCACCTGGGCCACGGTGGAGGGGGAAAACACGGTTGAGGCAATAATTAAATTTGCCATGATTGACGCCGGACAATCCCTGTAGTTATAATAGTACTTGTCATCCCCGCCTTCGGGCGGGGGTAATTTTTTGTCTTCCCTGTTTTCGCCCTTGCCAAAAACGGGTAGCGTAAAGGTGAAACAGGAAAAACAGGGGAACCTCCGGTAGATAATCCAGGTGGCGGCGGGGGAGCGGTATTTTTTGGCCAGACCTGGTGTGAACCAGAGGTTATTCCAGTCAACCATGGGGGATTTAGGAACGAAAATTGATGAGTAAATCCATTCACCCTAGCGCCTGTATCGACTCCAGCGCTGAAATAGGTCCGGAGGTGGTTATCGGGCCCTTTGCCGTCGTTGGTCCCGGGGTAAGCATTGGTAGGGGATCGCGGTTGTCGCCACACTGCCACATTGTCACCCGAACCCGTCTTGGCGAATATTGCCAAGTCGGTACGGCGGCAGTGGTCGGCGGCGACCCCCAGGACATTAAATACAAGGGCGAAGACACCAACCTGGTTATTGGCGACCGCTCCCGGATCTGCGAGTTTGTCACTATCAACCGTGGCACCGGGATTGGCGGCGGCACCACCAGCATTGGCTCTGACAACCTGATTATGGCCTATGTCCACATCGCCCACGATTGCCAGGTTGGTAACAACGTTATTATCACCAACAATTCCCAGCTGGCTGGCCATGTCCATATCGAGGACCAGGCCTGGATCTCCGGGGCCTGCCTACTGCATCATTTTGTCACTGTCGGCACCCTCTCCTTTGTCGCTCCCTGTTCCGGGGTAAGAACCGACATCCCGCCCTACATGGTGGCGGATGGTTACAACCAGGACGTGGCCAAGGTGCGTAACATCAACCTGGAGGGCCTGCGTCGCCACCAGGTGCCGGAAGAGTCGATCAAGTCTCTCAAGGCCGCCTTCCGCCTGGTGTACCGGGGGAAACGAACCCGGGAAGAGGCCCTAAGGGAATTAGCCGACCTGGAAATCGCCCAGGACCCCTTTGTGCGCGCCTTTTTTGACCACCTTACCGCCAGTCACGCCGGTTACCAGAACCGCGCTCTGGAGCGTTACCGGACTGACAAAACCCGCAAGCTCCTGCGGGTGGAGGAGGAATAGACTACTCACCCCCGCCCGGGCGGGCCGTTTCCACCGCCAAGTCACGCCGGGACGAGACTCGAGGACACCACAAACCATCCCCGCCTAGAGACCAGGGTTAACCTCCACCGGGAGCCCCGGTCGGGTGTTTTTTTCCTATCGGGTAGCCAGGTTTTTCCAACTGGTTAACCCAGGTTTTCCCCTGTCTCCCGGTCTAGAACGCCCTATCCCGACCCGGATGATTCCGGTACGCCAGATGAGGCTAAGCCGCGACACTTAGCCAAGGTACTTTACCACCACAGGAGGTTTATTTTGCCCGCCACCCCCCGCCACATCCTTCTTCTCTACCCCGAGACACCCGCTGACACTTATTGGAGTTTTTCCCATTCCCTTGGCATGATTGGTAAAAAATCCAGCATGCCACCGCTGGGACTCCTCACCCTGGCTGGCCTCCTGCCGCCGGAGGAGTTTTCCCTCAAATTGGTTGACCTTAACGTTTCACCCCTAAGTCCAGCCGACCTCGCCTGGGCTGACCTGGTCATGGTGTCAGCCATGATAACCCAGAAAAAGAGCCTGCTAGAGGTACTGGAACAACTCCATTCAGCCGGAAAAAAAACCGTGCTAGGCGGCCCCTACCTCACCACCGCCTATCGCGAGACTGGTCCGGTCGACACTTATTTCATTGGCGAGGCAGAATCCCTTTGGCCCGAGTTCCTGGCTGACTTACGCCAGGACAAGCTCCGTCAAGCTTACGCCGCCCCGACCACTACGGCGGAGGCGGCGGATATCCGCCAGCATTTCGGCCCTACCGCCGTTATCGCCACGGCCGGGGAGTTTCCCACCCTGCAAAACACCCCGCTACCCCGTTTCGACCTTATTGACTTCGACCACTACGCGGTGATGCCGGTCCAGGCTTCCCGCGGCTGCCCGGTTGGCTGCGAGTTTTGCGACATTTGGCGCCGTTTTGGCCGGCGGACCCGGAACAAACCCATCCCGTACCTACGCCGGGAACTGGACGAACTTTACCGCCTGGGTTGGCGCGACTCTGTCTTCCTGGTGGATGATAATTTTATCGGCAACCGTGAACGCGCCCTGGGGCTCCTTACCGACCTTTCCGCCTGGCAACGCGAGCACAGCTACCCCTTCACCTTCCTCACCGAAGCCACTCTTACTCTCGCTGACAACCCGGAAATACTTGACCAAATGGTGGCGGCCGGCTTTGACTCGGTGTTTGTCGGCATCGAAACCCCCTGCGCCGAAAGCCTCAGGGAAACCAAGAAACACGTTAACACCCGGGGTTCCATCGCGGACAAAGTGGCGCTTATCCAGTCGCGGGGAATTCAGATAATGTCTGGTTTTATCATCGGCTTTGACGCCGACCCAGAGGACATTGCCAGGCGAATGAGCGACTGCATCCAGGAAATGGGCATACCCCTGGCGATGCTGGGCATTCTTAACGCTCTTCCCGACACCGACCTTTACGACCGCCTGGCTAAGGAGGGTCGCCTCCGGGGTGACACCAGCGGCAACAACACCCACCATTTCGCCCTGAATTTCCAGCCGGCCCGCCCGGCCGAGCGGGTGGTGGAAGATTACAAGCAAATACTCCACAACGCCTATTCACCTGACATGAAGAGCTATTTTGAACGCGCCAGCGTCCTACGCCGGCGCTGGCCCCAGCGGCGGACCGCGGCGGCCACCCGCTCGGGACTAAGTCTAGGTTGGAAAGCCTGGGTTTTTGGCCGCTACCTTCTTACCACCCTCCGGAGTAGCTACCGTTGGCAAGCCTTGCGGTTCCTACTCGCCACCCTCTTCTACAAACCATCTTTCTTCGAAGAGGCGATCACTCTCGGAGTCAAAGGGCACCATCTCTGGGCTATAACCCGGCAGGCTTTTGAACTTGAAGGGATGCGGCATTATCTCCATGCTTGCCTGGCGGAATTTTCCGCCTTTATCCAGGCGGAACGCCGGCGATTGGGGGAAATTTTCATCAAGGAGATTCCCGAGGGAGCCCGTTCAGGCGGGGACTGGCTAGCGGTCTGGTTAAGCCACCTAACCCCTGTCACCCTGGCTGAGGCGTCGGAAGAGGTGCGTTTTCTCTACCAGCGGGCTCTGGTGGTGCTAAGTGAAATTGAGGCGACCCGCCAGCGTATCCAGGCCGAGGCGGAGACGCGTTACCGCCACCTCTCCCGCGTTTCCCGGCAGGCGTTTATAACCGAATGGGAGTTTTTCCTGGCCGAAGCCAACCGCCTGACTCCGGCTCTGCCTTCCCCAAGCTGACGCAGTAAACACGCCTTCCCCTGCTTTACTTGGCCGGGTTAGGTGGCAATAATTTTTACCCCAAGCAACCTGACGCCACCCAAGCGGTGAAACCGGTGGCGAAAAATTTAGCGGCGGATTATGTCTATGGATCAGGACAGCTGGTTTGACCAAGAGAACAGTAACGATGAAGCGTCGCGGCTGGACGGGGAGTGGGAAAACGCGGAAGAGAGGGTGGGGGAGAAGCTGGACAATTTCGCCACTCTGGGCGGCCAAAAAAAGTTAAGCACCCCTCCGGAACTCCAGGAGATACACGAGGACCGGCAGCGTCTTATTGAGAAACAAAGGATTTTTCGCCAGACCGCCCAGAAAGTGGCGTTGCGGTTGGCGGAGATAAGCGCGGTGCAGCGGGTAGTGTTGTTTGGCTCGGTGGCTAATCCCTTGCGGGAGGAAATACCCCGCTACGCCCGGTACCGCCGCTGGAAAGTGGCGCTGCCGCATGAGTGTAACGACATTGACCTGGCGGTATGGCTTAGCGATTTTTCCCAGTTGAAAAACCTCCAACTGGCCCAGCGCCGGGGACTGGCTTCGCCCCGGTTCCACATTGGCCTACGCGTTTCCCCGCGGCAGATCGACACTTTTCTTTTCGCGGCCGAGTCGGGGAATTACCGCGGACGCCTCTGCGCCTTCTCCCCCTGCCCGGCCCACCAGGCGGAATGCGGGCAAAACAACTGTGGCGACATCCCTTATCTACGGGTCATCCCCGGTTTCACCCTGCACCCCGACGCCCTGGCGGCGGGGCAAAGCCGGGAACTTTTCCTGCGCCCGTTCACACCAGCCAACCCCTAGTTTACCCTGGTGAAAACAGCATCGTTCGCCGCCGGACGCTAGTCGTCTGGCGGGAAAAACAAGTCACCCTTCACCCCGCTTCGCTAGTCTTTAGAATTCCCAGCCGAACCGCACCCCGCCAGTCACTCCCAGACGTTCTCCAACATAACCCTGGAGGCCAAACTCGGCGGAGAAACGCTCGTTACGGTGGGAACGGGCGATTATGCCAATCTCCCCCACCCCGGTGGAACCTCCCAGGTCAGGGGCTGGGAAATGGAGTTCTTGACTCGAGCCACGGACTTTTCCGGAAAAACCGTATTCATAGTAGGCGCCGACATAGGCGGAAAAATAGGGGTCGCGGACCCGGGTGTAGCGTCCGCCCACCCGTACCCGGTGGAGATCGTCAGCGTTGAAACGCACCGGCTCCTCGGCGATGTTGATTTTCTTTCCCCCCTGGAGGGCGTAATAGTAACGTCCCAGTAAGGTAAAGTGGTTTTGCTCGTCAACCTCCCATTCCTTGGCTAGACCCAGGTGACCCGCCACATAGGGAGTGTCAAGGCGGTAACGCGCCGTAGTCACCCGGTCGCCAGCGAGGTAGATAATGTAGTCGCCGGAGTGGAAGCGGTTTTGCATAAATCCACCCCGAATCGACGCCTCAGCCCAGACGCCATTGTCCCAGGTTTGCCTGGCCATGAAACCAAGCCCGAAATAGGTGAGGTTACCTTTGCCGCGGATGTTTACATGCTGCGGTTCCAGGTAGAAATGGTTGTAAGTGTCGTACTTGCCATAGCCGCCTTCAAGGAAAGCGCCAGCCAGGAAAGTGCCGTTTAGGGCCCGGGTTTTAGCCGCCACCCCGGTTAGCAATGTGGAGGCGACAACATTAACGTGCGAACCAGTGTTTAACCTGACCCAGGCGCCGTCGATGCCGCCAAAAAGGGTTTTGTTCCAGCCATTGGCGTCCCG